>CAZWTM010000007.1:0-60745 GCA_964637385.1 uncultured Peptococcaceae bacterium | reverse complement strand
ACTTAACCCAACATCTCACGACACGAGCTGACGACAACCATGCACCACCTGTCTCCCTGTCTGCCGTAAAGGCAGAAGACCTGGTTTCCCAGGCGGGCAGGGGATGTCAAGCCCTGGTAAGGTTCTTCGCGTTGCGTCGAATTAAACCACATGCTCCACCGCTTGTGCGGGCCCCCGTCAATTCCTTTGAGTTTCAACCTTGCGGCCGTACTCCCCAGGCGGGGTACTTATTGTGTTTACTCCGGCACAGAAGGGGTCGATACCTCCTACACCTAGTACCCATCGTTTACGGCGTGGACTACCAGGGTATCTAATCCTGTTTGCTCCCCACGCTTTCGCACCTCAGCGTCAGTTACAGTCCAGGCAGCCGCCTTCGCCACTGGTGTTCCTCCTAATATCTACGCATTTCACCGCTACACTAGGAATTCCACTGCCCTCTCCTGCACTCAAGTCTTCCAGTATCAGTCGCACCCTCCAGGTTAAGCCCGGATATTTCACAACTGACTTAGTAGACCGCCTACGCGCCCTTTACGCCCAGTGATTCCGGACAACGCTCGCCACCTACGTATTACCGCGGCTGCTGGCACGTAGTTAGCCGTGGCTTCCTCCTATGGTACCGTCACTTTCTTCTTCCCATAAGACAGGGCTTTACAACCCGAAGGCCTTCTTCACCCACGCGGCGTTGCTCCGTCAGGCTTTCGCCCATTGCGGAAGATTCCCCACTGCTGCCTCCCGTAGGAGTCTGGGCCGTGTCTCAGTCCCAGTGTGGCCGGTCACCCTCTCAGGCCGGCTACCCATCGTTGCCTTGGTAGGCCGTTACCCCACCAACCAGCTAATGGGCCGCGGGCCCATCTGGAAGCGGCGGCTTTGGGCTGCCCCAAGAGGCCCCTTTCCTTCCCCCGGGATGCCCCGGGGGAAGCGTATCCGGTATTAGCACCAGTTTCCCGGTGTTATCCCGGTCTTCCAGGCAGGTTGCCCACGTGTTACTCACCCGTCCGCCACTATCCCGCACTCAACTCGCTGCCCACGAGCTGCCTGCTCCGCTGCCCCCTCTCCCGGAAGGGAAAGGCTTCGAGAGAACAGTTTCATGGGCATGGAGTTGAGTGCGGGACCGTTCGACTTGCATGTGTTAGGCACGCCGCCAGCGTTCGTCCTGAGCCAGGATCAAACTCTCCAAATAAATATTGTTGTTCGCAGTTCGCAGTTGGCAGTTCGCAGTACGAACTCCTTCCAGATTGCGACTATTCTTCTTTGGTGTTTGACTAGCTCAAATCACTAATCACTCATTTGAATTGTGTCACTAGCAACTATCAACTAGTCACTAGCAACCGGTTCGCTTTGCGAACCCCAGACGCTCGCTCTCAACTGTTCAGTTTTCAAGGACCACCGCACACTTTATGCGCGAGTTGTTTGTTGTTGGTTGTTAGATTCAGCTGGTTTTTGTGGTCTCCCACTACCAACTACCAACTACCAACTACCAACTAAATCCTGGTCGCTTTAACAAGTTTTTCACGTTGTCGCAGCGACTTTTATATAGTATCACAGGCTTAAACCAGTTGTCAATGTTATGTTTTGGTAAATTTACTTGGTTTTATAAAGACTTTTAAATGCACCTGCCCCGTGGCAGAAAAACGTAATAACATGCCTAGGAACCATATGTCAACCAGGAATTAATTGGCTTTGTCAAATGCATATTTGATGATAATATGTATCTATTATGCTAAAGCATACATTTCCCGTTATGCAAAAAGCAGGCTTCTTTTGTGCCTGCTTTTAAACTAAATATCATCCCGGGGACGTAAAGTCGGGAAAAGAATAACATCTCTTATAGATGGTGAATCCGTAAGCAGCATAATCAAACGGTCAACACCGATGCCCAAACCACCTGTTGGTGGCATACCTACTTCAAGAGCTCTCACAAAATCTTCGTCCATCATTTGGGCCTCTTCATCGCCTTTAGCCCGCTGCTCCATCTGTTTCATAAACCGTTCCCGCTGGTCAATGGGGTCATTAAGCTCAGAGAAGGCATTGCCAAATTCCCGGCCGGTAATGAATAGCTCAAAGCGATAAGTAAAATTGGGATCATCTTTTTTTCGTTTGGCTAAAGGTGAAATCTCAATAGGATAATCTAAAATAAAAGTGGGCTGGACAAGATGATGTTCCACTTTTTCTTCAAAAATCTCATTGAGAATAGAACCTCTGGTGGCATCCTGTGAAACATGAATACCCAATTGTCGGGCCGCTTTACGGGCTTCTTCATCATTACGAATAAGGGTAAAATCTACACCAGCATATTTTTTTACCGCATCAACCATGGCGATACGGGGCCAGGGCGGAGTAAGATCTATTTCCGTCCCTTGGTAAGAAACTTTTGTTGTTCCCAGGACCTCCTGGGCAATATAAGCAATCATATTTTCCGTCAAATTCATCATGTCATGATAATCGGCATAGGCCTCGTAGAGTTCCATCATGGTAAATTCGGGATTATGCCTGGTGGAAATTCCCTCATTACGGAAGACCCGGCCAATCTCATAGACTTTTTCCATGCCACCCACAATAAGTCTCTTGAGATGAAGTTCTAAAGCAATCCTCATATACAAGTCAATGTCCAGGGCATTGTGATGGGTGACAAAAGGACGGGCACTGGCACCACCGGAAATAACATGCATAGTAGGTGTTTCCACTTCCAGGAATCCTTGTCCATCCAGATAGCGGCGCATAGCCGCAATAATTTTACTGCGCAGGATGAAGACTTGTTTAACTTCGGGATTTACGATTAAATCCAGATATCGCTGCCGGTATCTTAATTCCACATCCTTAAGGCCATGCCACTTCTCTGGTAACGGTCTTAAAGATTTGGTCAACAGGGTAATGGTTTTGGCATGAACGGTGATCTCACCCTTCTGGGTCTTAAAGACATGACCAGTCACTCCGATAATATCACCGATATCCAGGCGAGTAAAAAGTTCGTAGGTTTCTGGCCCTACATCATTAAGGCGGGCATAAATCTGGATCCGACCGGAAAAATCCTGGATATGGGCAAAAGATGCCTTCCCCATATCCCTTTTGGATAGAATCCGGCCTGCAATAGTCACATCTTTGCCTTCTAGTTCAGCAAAATTATTTAAAATATCCACAGCCTGGTGAGTCCTGTCAAATCTCTCGCCAAAGGGGTTTATGCCTTTGCTTTGTAATTCATGAAGCTTTTCTAAACGTACCTGCATTAATTCATTTATTTCTTGTTGTACTTCTGACACGCCTTATCTTCCCTTCTAAATACTCTAGCCGACATTTAAGATTTTATATTTCAACTTGCCGGCCGGGACACTGACTTCCACTATTTCTCCCTCTTTTTTGCCTAAAATAGCTTTGCCCACAGGAGATTCATTGGATATTTTATTATTCATGGGATCAGCCTCGGCGGAACCCACGATAGTATATTCTAATTCATCACCATATTCCAGGTCTTTAAGAAGCACTTTGGCCCCAATAAAGACAACATTAGAGTTGTTTTCCGTCTGTTCTATGACCTTTGCATTGCGCAGCATCTTCTCCAGGGTTAAAATTCTCCCCTCGATAAAAGCCTGCTCATTTTTAGCGTCTTCGTATTCAGAGTTTTCACTAATATCGCCGAATTCAATGGCCTGTTTGATTCTTTCTGCTACTTCTCTACGCCTTACAGTCTTAAGATTCTCCAACTCCTGTTCCAGCTTCTTCAATCCATCCAGAGTCAGAATCACTTCTTTTTCAGTCGTCATTGTCCTTCTCTCCCTTATTTGTCTTAAAATCCTTCTTTAATCTTTTTATGCAGAAAAAAACCAAGAAGTTAACACCACAGAAAAGGCGACACAGTAAAAAGCTAACATTATTGAGAACATCTCTGTCCCCAGAGAACACCAGCAGATGTGTCCCCTTTCAATGTATATCAACAAGCACTGCCGTCAAAACCGCAGTGCTTGTGAAAGACATGTCTTATTAAACTCTATGGGCTATTATATAGATGGCAGGAATATTTGTCAAGGCTTTACAGTAGAACCAACCCTATACTGATAATTTTAATTGGGCCTGCCGGGCATTATCTTTGATGCGTGATATATCTTCCAGGGTTAACGCCCTTTCAAAACTTCTGAAGCCTGAAATTTTAAAGCCATGTTTACTGGCAAGTCTGCCCATTTCCTCAACCTGCTCTATAGTCATTTCCCTTCCTAAGGAAAAACATACAAATTTTTTTTCTAAAGTAAGGATCATGGTTTCTGCCATACAAGCATAGGCTTTTCCTGGGGGAAAACCAAAATTAAAATGAAAATCGGGATCACCGGGAACGTCAACCACGCCCCCTTCGATAACGAGAACATCATTTCTTTCTACGGCTACACGGTTGGAAACATCCCTGGGTCTCGCTACATCGCAGACAATGGAGCCTGGTTTTAGATCTTCCGGATGTACTATTGCATCAAGAGATGAGGTAACTGCAAGGACAATATCCGCTTTACGCAAAGCCTCTCTAATATCCGAAGTAATTTTCACAGCCACACCGTATTCGTATAGTAGTTTATTGGCCAAACCTTCCAGCTTACTTTGCTGGCGCGCCACCAGGGTTAAATAACGATTTTCCCGGGCGATAAACTGAGCACAAACACTACCAATAGAGCCAGTTGCGCCTAAAATTACTATATTCGCTTTTGACCACTCAATATTCATAAGCTTAGCAGCTTTTTTGGTACCCTCTAAAGCTGTATATACAGTATAACTATTCCCCGTAGTTACTGGTATGCCTACGTTTTTTGCTACCGTTATACCTGCATCTCCCACCACAGATGTTAATGCCCCTAACCCTGCAATGCGGGCGCCATTTTTTTCTGCCAGCTTTACACTGTGAATAATCTTTGGCAAAGTTTCTTCTAAAGGTAGCCCTAACAATTGACCCGAAGTAAGGGGACAGGCGATAAATTCACCCGTTATTTCATTACCAGCTGATTTTACTCCGGTAAAGTCTGATACTTTAAAAGGCGGCAAAAGCCTTAGGGCTCGCTCTACTACAAATTGGGGAAGACGTTTGGCAACTGGGAATTTCCTTGTAACATCTTCTATAGTGATAGGATGTATGACAAAGGCGAATTTATCCATGTAAATTATTCCTCCATTAAGCTCAGGCAGTCATAGCTTTTTCAAAGTTTACAATACGGGGCAGGAATCCCACCTGATCGAGTATTGTATGATAATCCTCCTCCGTTATCTCCTTCACGGGCTTATCTAAAAGCGTCACCAGAACAGCTTCCATAACGTTTGTACCAAAAGAACGTCCCTGGAATTCCGGCGTAGTTGTGATAAGTATTTGAGCCCCACGTTTTCCTAATGTCTCTATATCTTCCTTGATTACCGTATTGGTAATAATGATTTTATTGCGCAAGTCTTCCGGCATATAGCGCTTGATATAATGAAAATCACCCGCAATAATCTCGTTCTCCTCATAATATTTACAAAACCTGGTAGTTATGACATCCTGTTTATCTCCCGTAGGATATAAATACTTAAAAGGGAGCCTGCTCACAAGGGGCCCAAGGACTCTGGCCACCCCCGCCAGGGTTCGCAATGATCTAATAGGTACGGGCACATTAAGACCAAAGATTAAATCACCAAAAGTAACATTGGCCCCACTCTCTACGAGCGCCTCAGCCATGCCGAAACGATCAACGCCACAAACCAAAAGCGTGTTCTTATCCCTGAAATCAATAATGCCTTTTCCTTGCAAGTATTTAATACTTCGCCGTTCCAGGGTATTTTTCAAACCGCTGCCATCCACGATGGGAGTCATCCTGGCAGCTTCGGCAATGCGCCGGGCATCATTCAATATGTAACGTTTTTTACCGGCCACAATATATAAATCTATCCCGCCCATACCGAAAGCATCTACTTTACCATCAAGGGACCGGACAATTTCTATGGCTTTTTCCAAATCCCCGTTGGTGCCAATTCTTTCAATTCTAAACCTGGTACCTAAAATTTCACTTTCGACGGCATGATCTCGCCGGCTTGAGCCAAGACTAACACTGACTACCCTTTTCATGCAACATCCTCCCTTAACAAAGGTCTAAAAGTTTCTCCAATCTATCTACCTCCACATAAATATCTTCCGAAAGCGGCGATTCACCCAATTCAAAGGTCAGCACTTCTTTATCAAGCAAAGCAGCTAACATTCTTACCCGCTGCCGTGACCCTAGAATAATGACCTTATCAAAAGATCTTATTTTTTGTAACAAGGCCATGATCTCGTTAAACAGTTCTAAACCAGTCTTTTCTTTAACAAAACGCCATCTTTCTTCTTCGGAAAGTAAAATGCTGAAATCCACACCCTTTTTATCCAATACTGCTTTTATTTCCTCTCTATTTTTTATGGGAAAACCAATAACGGCAATGCTTCCGCCCTTTCTCACTTCTCCTATGCCTTCCAGGCGGGATATAAAACTTCTCTCTAATCCCATCTCATTAGCTACTTCCTGCTGGGTAAGCCCTCGAATACGGTAGTTCAGAATCTGATCTATCACTTCAACAATTTTGGCCTTATCGATAACCTTATCGCCAACTCTAATTAATTCCATTAAACCCACCACCTGCTATATTGTGCACAAATTGGTGTACACCTATTCCTATAATACATACTTTTTTGGATAAATTAAACCATTTTTGTTAAGATTTTAAATGAAAAAGCAGGGAACCATCACTGGCTTCCTGCTGTAACTTTTTCCAAGTATTCCTCTAATAAACCAACCACCTGGCTCCGCCTGGTGGCTTTAAAGATAGCCTCTTTTAAAGGAGCCGTATGCCTTAAGCCCTTTAGATACCAGGCCAGATGTTTGCGCATCTCCCTTACCCCAATCTCTTCCCCTTTAAAAGAAATGGTTAGATCCAAATGGAGAAGAGCGCCCCTAATTTTTTCTGTAGTTGTAGGAGGAGGTGCAACTTCCTCCCCTCTCAGGTATTGTAAAGTTCGTGAAATGAGCCAGGGATTCCCCATGATTCCCCGTCCTAACATGACAGCATCACACCGGGTTTTCTCCAACATATTTTTGGCGTCCTCCGGGGACCAGATGTCACCATTGCCAATAACAGGAATAGAAAGTGCTGCTTTTACCTCTTTAATAACATCCCAGTCAGCCTTACCGGAATAGTATTGATCCCTGGTTCGCCCATGTACGGCTACAGCGCTGGCTCCGGCCTCCTCCATTTTGCGGGCGAATTCCACAGCCACGATATGATCCCTGTCCCAGCCAATTCTCATTTTTACCGTGATGGGTACATCAACAGCAGAAACCATGGCTTGTACAATAGCTTGCGCTAACTGGGGGTTCTCCAGCAGAGCTGAACCTTCTCCATTTTTTACGACTTTGGGCACAGGACATCCCATGTTCACATCGATGATTTTAGCCCCTTCCTGCACTGCAATTCGGGCAGCTTCAGCCATAATATGGGGTTCAGAGCCGAACAACTGCACGGAGATGGGCTGTTCCTCACCTTCAATATCTAACAGGGCTTTTGTTTTTATATTCTTATAGGTCAGGGCTTTGGCGCTAACCATTTCCGTATAGACTAAGCCGCAGCCATGCTGCCTGGCAGTGATGCGAAAAGCCTTATCGGTAACCCCGGCCATGGGGGCCAGCACAACCTGGTTGGGTATGGTCACATCGCCTATTTTCAAAGATAAATCACCTCAAACTTATTATGCGAACGAACGATATCCGCTATCCGATATCCGTATTAATAACGACAACCCTATCCGGAGTCCAGATAATTCGTGAACCGTAAACCGTTTTTATAAAAATTTTTAGCGTTTTTTATTTACGGTTCACGTTTAACTGTTAACGGTTCACGTAAAAAATACTGCCAACTATCAACTACCAACTATCAACTATCAACTACCAACTATCAACTATCAACTACCAACTAACAACTAAAGAAAAACCAGCCCTACGGCCGGTTGCGATGATAGATAATTCTTAGTCCTTCCAGGGTGAGAAAAGGGTCTACCTTATTGATGGTCTCCGAATCTTTGGCAATGAGATCGGCAATGCCTCCGGTGGCCACGACATAAGCTTCACTCTTAATTTCTTCTTTAATGCGGCGGACAATCCCGTCAACCTGCCCGATATAACCGTAGATTAAACCGGATTGCATACTGGTAATGGTATTGCGGCCAATGACCTTTTTAGGCTTCACTAATTCGATCCGTGGGAGTTTGGCCGCCCGCTGGAACAGGGCTTCCGTGGCGATTCCTATACCTGCAGTAATGGCACCGCCAATATACTCACCTTTAGCGCTGATGACGCAAAAAGTTGTGGCCGTACCAAAGTCTACAATAATCAGAGGTCCTCCATAAATTTCATATCCTGCTACAGCGTTGACTACCCTATCGGCCCCTATTTCCCGGGGATTTTCATAAAGTATGGGCATGCCGGTCTTTACCCCCGGTCCTACAATAAGAGGGTCAACATTGAAATACTGGCGGGCCATTTGTTCCAGGGTAGGCATGACCGGCGGTACCACGGAAGATATTATAATGGCCTCTACTTTACGATAATCTAGATTACTGTGATTGAAGAGGCTGCAAATCATGATACCATATTCATCCACCGTCTGGTTGCGGTTGGTGGATAAACGCCAGTGTCTAATAAGCTGATCCTGTTCATACACTCCCAGAACAATATTTGTGTTACCAACGTCAAATACTAATAACATTTATGGAGCACCATCCTTTTATCTCCTGTTAAACCTGCTCTAAATAGCGCTGCAAGGCTTTTGCCAAAGCTACGACAATAGCCACCGCTACAATCACTTCAAAAATACTGTGGGTAGCAATAATCATCCAGACAACAGCCCATTTGATATACCCTTGTAAAACACCCAAGCCTAAAAAACCAACAGTATTCGTCATGGTCCCGGCGACAGCGGCCAGCCCGGCCCCGATGACGGGGCGTTTACGAAAGAGATAGTAGACATAATAGGAAACAACACCAATTAAAATACGGGGTAAGATAGCCACAATCGGGTCAGCCGCCAGAGGGCTGCTGGCAGAAAGAAAACTGTACAAACCGAAAATTAGTCCCACTAAGGCCCCGACAACAGGCCCTTCAATAATTCCCGCCAGGATAGCGGGGATATGGAGAATGGTTGCTTTACCAATGGGTGTAGGCACCGGTATAAAGCCAATTCCTGTTGCTCCTAAAACAATTGCAATAGCACCAAGCATACCGGTAATGACAATGCTCCGTGTGGATAAGGCCATTATTCATACCTCCTGCGCGTAAAGCGATTTTATTCTAACAAAGATGTTGGAAAAATGCAAATTAAAAGCGTTAGGAGTGTTTCCTAACGCTTTTAGGGTTATTCAAATCTTGGCGCACCCTGGTTGGCTAATCGTGTACGGATACCTCTGGCCACCACTCCAGCCAGCAAACCTTTGACCAGGTCTAATCCAATAAAGGGCAATAAGCCAACCTGTACTGCTTTCCAGAGTGTAAAGGGTTTACCAAGATAAAATTTGATCATCCCATAAAGGTAGGGAATTCCCACCAGATACATGACAGCTATCCCTACCACCATTGCCCCCAGGTATCTCATAACACTGCCATGAACTGCTCCTTCTAAAAGGAGACCGATCACATAAGCCGCTACAACAAAACCTAACAGGAAACCAAAAGTAGGCTGGAAGATGTAAGTAACACCTCCATAGGGCGGCTTAGCAAACACGGGGACACCCATCAAACCAATAAGTACATAGACTAAAACACTGAGGGCACCCAGACGTGGCCCCAGGATGGCTCCTGCCAGCATCGTCATCAAGGGCAGGATACTAAAAGGAACCACCACATCCCCGCCGAACTTAAGAATAAGAGAAGCCACACAAATAAGAGAAGAAAATAAAGCAACCTGCGTCATTTCCCGAATACTTAGTTTCATTATGCTTCGTCCTCCTCGTTAACCTTTTTTGTATAACGGTTAACATTCTTCTCTTATTATAGGCTGCGGTAGGGAATATGTCAACCTATTAAATTATCTTTGTTTACGTTCAACCTACGTTAAAAGCCGCTTCTTCACCTACCTTCATGACCTTATTATTTTCATCAACAAAGACGATAAGTGGTTTGTGTTCCAAAACTTTTTCCTCGGATACTGCGGCATAGCTGATGATAATCACGATATCCCCCGGCTGCACCAGACGGGCGGCGGCTCCATTGAGGCAAATTACCCCCGAATGGGGCGGGCCAGGTATACAATAGGTTTCCAAACGTGCTCCATTATTATTGTTCACTACCTGAACTTTTTCATGGGGTAAGATATTGGCAGCTTGCATTAAAGCCTCGTCGATGGTAATACTGCCCATGTAGTTTAAATTGGCTTCTGTGACTTTCGCCCGGTGTATTTTGGACTTAAACATGATCCGGTACAAAGGATTCCCCTCCTAACACCATATTGTCTATCAAACGGGTTTTGCCAATTTTTACGGCCAGGGCCACAACAACTCTGTTTCTTATTTCCTTCACGGGGACAAGAGACTCGGCATCGCAAATGGCAACATAATCTATCTGCGCATGAGGTTCCTGATTAATCCTGGCGTACATGGCTTCAATGAGTTCACTCGTTGCCGTTACCCCCTTTTCATAGAGTTCCCGACACAAATTTAATGTTTGATAAAGACAAAGGGCCTCTTTTCTTTCCTCCGGAGTTAAATAAGTATTACGTGAACTCATGGCCAAACCGTCCTCTTCTCGCTTGATAGGAACAGTTTTTATCTCTACGGGAATATTGAGGTCCTTCACCATACGTTTAATCACCTGAACCTGCTGGTAATCTTTCTGCCCGAAATAGGCCCGGTCAGGCTGAACGATGTTAAAAAGCTTGGTGACAACGGTGGCTACGCCAGTAAAATGACCAGGGCGAGATGCTCCACATAGGCCTTTGGTAATTTCCTTTACATCAACCACGGTAAGGGGGGGATAGTCGGGATACATTTCCTCCACCTTAGGGGCAAAAACAACATCAACACCCGCCTCTTCCGCAAGCCTACAGTCACGGGCCAAATCCCTGGGATAGGCAGCATAGTCTTCCTGGGGTCCGAACTGGGTCGGATTCACAAAAATGCTCATCACCACCCCCTGGTTCTCCTGGCGGGCAGCAGCAACCAGGCTGAGATGGCCATCATGAAGGTACCCCATGGTTGGTACAAAGCCTATTTCCTGTCCTCCGGCTTTTCTTTCCTTTACCCAGTTCCTCATCTCCTGAATCTTAGTGAATACCAGCATCAAATCCCCCCTAATACAATTTCGATAAGAATGCACTGTTCATACCAAAACAGTGTTCCTCTGCCGGGAATTTACCGCTTTGCACTTCATCTCTATACACTTTTAGCGCCTGTAAAATATGGGTGTATAAGTCAGCATACCTTTTTACAAAACGTGGTTTCATATTTTGCGTAATTCCTAAAAGGTCATGCCAGACCAGAACTTGACCGTCACATTCGGGCCCGGCACCAATACCAATAGTGGGAATGGTTAAGGAACGAGAAATGACCTGGGCCAGGGGAGCGGGAATACATTCTAAGACCAGGGCAAATACGCCCGCCTCTTCTAAAAGCTTAGCATCCAAAAGCAGCTTTTCCGCCTGTTCTTTTTCTTTCCCCTGGACTTTATAACCCCCCATCTGGTGAACGGATTGGGGTGTCAACCCCAGATGCCCCAAAACTGGAATGCCGGCAGAAATAATGGCCTTAATCACATCCAGCTTCTCCTGACCTCCCTCCAGTTTAACGGCCTGGGCTCCGGCTTCCTGGAGAAAACGGCCGGCATTGGTAACAGCATCTTCCCGGGAACGGTGATAGGAAAGAAAGGGCATGTCGCCCACCACAAAAGTATTTGCCGCCCCACGTACGACGGCCTTGGTATGGTAAATCATTTCATCCATGGTTACCGGCAGCGTCGTTTCATGGCCTAAAACAGCCATAGCCAGTGAGTCTCCCACAAGGATCATATCAATTCCCGCTTCTTCAGCTAGCCTGGCACTGGGGTAATCATAAGCGGTAACCATTGTGATTTTTTCCCCTCTAGCCTTTTTTTCTTTAAGCGTATTCACTGTTGCTCTAGCCATGGGTCATTCCTCCTCTACATGTTTTTATTAGATTCTGATACTGTTCCGGAGACAATTTACCGGAGGCAAAAGCCATCTCCCCTATTACTGTGGCCAGAGTACAATAACTTGGTAAGACAGATGGTAATTCCCGGGCAAGGCTAACGATATGTCCCTTCACCACCTCCATATCCCCGCGGGATACGGGCCCGGTTAAAGCCAACTCAGGTGGTAAATGACTGAGATTGTGGAAAGTGCCTCTCATAAGGGGCAACATAGCTTCTCTGGCTTCCATTTCACTAAATCCTGCCTGTTGAAAGCACTCCAGGCTAAGTTTAAACAGGGCCACCAGATAATTGGAAGCGATGCACGCACCCGCATGATAAATCTTTTTACTTGCCGGAGATGGCAAGATTTTCAGTTTGCCGCCCCATTTCTTTACCACGTCCGTAACCCATTCTTCCAGGCAAGAATCCCCTTCATAAGTGAAATAGGAACCTGGTAAATTATTGATGGCACACTCAGTACTGGCAAAACTCTGTAGCGGATGTAAAGACCCTACAGCTATTCCCCTCTTTTTAAGGGGGGAAAGAACATCGGAGGGAAGAGCGCCGCTCATATGCAAGACAGCTTTTAGGTTAATTTCCCTATAATTGGCTAACTGCTGCGCTATCATATCGATGACACTATCGGGGGTAGTGATAAAAAGAACTTCACCTTTCTGCACCACGTAAGAAAGCTCACCTATGGTATAATTGCCTTCTCCCAAGACCTTTCCCTGTGAAGTTCCCTTTCCGGCAGCATAAACATTGTAGCCACATTTTTGCAAAGATAGGGCTAAAGCTGTGCCCACCCTGCCAAGACCAACGATCCCAATGTTTTTCATTAAATCCCCCTTTCTCCCCCAAACCGCCATGTGGTTTCGTTAACCGTGAACCGTGAACAGTTTTTAAATAAAAAAACCTTCCGGACACAAAAGTCCAGAAGGTTATACTTGCAGAATGAGCTAAGCTGCTTTTCCTTCCGTCTCGGTCCACAGTGGCTCCAAGCGGTTCGTTTGTTCATCAGTATTCCGTCAACGTTTGAAATAACTTTTGTTACTACAGCTCCTTAAGGATGCCGTTTAACCTCATTATTTCAAACCTTATCATTTAGTTTCATTGTAACATCGCTACTGTTAATTTGCAAGACAACTTTTTGCGGAGGAATCACAACCCCCAGCCGGTTAAACACATCAGGAGCAATCTCCTGTAAAGGCACCAGGACAAAGGCCCTCTCTTTCAGGCGAGGATGAGGGATTTGCAAGTCTTCCGCCAAAATAAGCCGGTTACCAAAAAATAAAATGTCTATATCCAGGGTACGAGGACCCCAACGGATTTCCCGCACCCGGCCAGAGTCAGCCTCTATGGCCTGGCATATTTCCAGAACTTTGCGGGGTTCAAAATCAGTCTCCATTTTAATAACCATATTATAAAAATCCGGCTGGTCAAGATACCCAACAGGCTCAGTCAGATAAATCCCGGAGGGTTTGATAAGCTTCAGCCCTGCATCTTGCAGCCGGCCAATGGCCCAGAGAAGATTCCTTACCGGATCACCTAAGTTACTGCCTAAAGCCAGGAAAATTGTTTCAGCCATGGTTCTTGCTCCTGACTATTTCTATTCCGGCATAGCCCAAAGGTCCTCCTAAAGGTGCACCAGGTTTTTTCACACGAACCAGCACTTTTTGTATCGAATCTATCTCCAGCAGTACTCCAGCTATTTGGGAGGCCAGTTTCTCCAACAGATTAACACCAGGCCCTTCCATGATATTCTTAACCAGTTTATAGACCATACTGTAATCCAGGGCCTCCTCCAAGTTATCACTCTGGGCAGCCTTCGTAAAATCCCCCCACATCTCCAGGTCCACTTCAAACCACTGCCCCAGCTTTTTCTCTTCAGGCCAGACACCATGGTAACCGTAAAACCTTAATCCATAAAGCAGTACTTTATCTAAAGCTTCCATCACTTTCACCTGCACCTGACATAGCCTCCAGCATTCTTACCAGGCGTACTGTTTCTTTCACATCATGAACCCTTACTGCCTGGACTCCTTTCATGACACCCCAGGCCGCCGCAGCCAGAGACCCTTCCAATCTGTCCGTTACAGGAGTGCCCACAACGGCTCCGATAAAAGACTTCCGGGATGCACCTAATAAAAGGGGTTTGCCCAGGGATTGGAAACTCAATAGGTGACGCATCACCACCAGGCTTTGCTGCGCATTTTTGCCAAAACCTATGCCGGGGTCCACCATAATTTTTTCTGAAGACAAGCCAGCCCCTTCGTAGAGTTGAATACTTTCTTTTAAATCCTCAATAATATCTGGCATCAGAGACCTGTAGTTTGGTTCCGCCGGGTTATGCATGACGATGACGGGAGTATTTTTCTCTGCTACTACCTGGGCCATGTGGGGGTCCTTTTTTCCCCCGCCTACGTCGTTAATGATATGCACTCCCAAGGACAGGGCCTGCCGGGCTACTTCAGATTTATATGTGTCCAGGGAAACAGGAACCGGCAGCTCTTTTAACAACACTTCTAATACAGGCAGGACACGGTTTAGTTCTTCCTCCAGGGATACAGGCCGGGAACCGGGCCGGGTGGATTCACCACCTACATCGATAATGTCGGCCCCGTCTTCCACCATCTTCATAGCCTGTTTAAGCGCTACATCTAAAGTGTTGTACTTTCCACCATCGGAAAAAGAATCCGGAGTAACATTTAAGATGCCCATAACCAGGGTTCTCTCGCCTAAAGTTAAACTACGGTCGGCCCAATTCCACTCTATCCTAGTTTTATTGCCAAGATGTTCAATTAAAACTTTTATCTTTTTTCCCAGTTCTTTTAAGCCCCAGGGTTGATACACAAGCTTTTCCGTCAATCCCTTATATTGTTTGAGGGTACCCAGGAGCAACACATCTGAGGTGGGCTGGCTGTTGTTAATCACACCTCTGCCCACCACTGCATCGCCCCCTAAAGAAAGCATGTGCTGTTTTAGGGCGTTGGCTCCCGGGCTTTTTACATCCTTCACCAGCAGGGGGTAAATCTGAGCTTTATTCAACATAAGCTGCACACCTACGGGATCGCAGCCGATCTCATAGAATACCTTTTCCGCATCTTCTTTTCCCTGTAAATCCAACAAGTACGGTCCCTGCATACTTTACCCCTTTCGCACTTAAAACAATCCCGTAATTTTCCCCTCAGCATCGATATCAATCTCATTGGCCGCAGGCTTTTTCGGTAAACCGGGCATGGTCATAATGTTACCCGTTAAGACCACCAGGAAACCTGCTCCCGCCGATAGTCTTACTTCTTTGACATTGATGGTGAAACCTACGGGCCTGCCCAGCTTGGTGGCATCATCAGATAAGGAGTACTGGGTTTTGGCCATACAGACGGGTAGGTGCCCATAGCCCAGATCCTCGTAGCGCTGGATGGCTTTTAAGGCCTCGGCGCTATAGGAAACTCCTGCCGCTCCATATATCTCCCGGGCAATCGTCTCCACCTTTTCTTGCACAGGAAGCTTCCAATCATATAAGGGGCGGTATTTACTTTCCTTGTTTTCCAGAACATCCAGGACCTTCCGGGCCAGCTCTTCCCCGCCTTTACCTCCTTCAGCAAAGACCCGGGATAAGGCTGCATCTACCCCCAGCTCCCGGCAGCGATTGAGCACCAGGTTAATTTCTTCTTCGGTATCAGTGGGGAAATGGTTAAGGGCTACCACTACAGGCACTCCATATTTCTGGACATTTTCCAGGTGTTTTTCCAGGTTAGCCATACCTCTGGCCAGGGCCTCGAGATTGGGTTTGCCCAGTTCAGCTTTGGATACGCCCCCGTGCATCTTGAGGGCCCGAATGGTGGCCACAACCACGGTGGCAGCAGGCTTAAATCCCGCATAGGGACAGACCAGGTCAAAGAACTTCTCTGCTCCCAGATCAGCGCCGAAACCGGCTTCCGTCACTAAAATTTCTCCCAGCTTTAAAGCCATCTTGCTGGCCATAATAGTATTGGCGCCATGGGCAATGTTGGCAAAGGGCCCGCCATGGACGAAGGCGGGTGTATTTTCCAGGGTTTGCACCAGATTAGGCTTTATGGCGTCTTTTAAGAGGAGCGCCATGGAGCCTTCAGCTTTCAGGTCACGGGCCGTCACAGGTTTTCCGTCATAAGTATAAGCCACCACAATCCTGGCCAGGCGTTCTTTCAAGTCCATCAAATCCTCGGCTAAACAAAGGCAGGCCATAACCTCCGAGGCTACAGTAATGTCGAATCCGCTTTCCCGCGGTACCCCGTCTACTTTGCCGCCTAAACCTATGACAATATTTCTTAAAGCCCTTTCATTTAAATCCATAACCCGGCGCAGGACCACCTGACGGGGATCAATATTTAACTCATTTCCCTGGTGCAGGTGATTATCTAATAAAGCCGCCAGCAAATTGTGAGCTGTGGTAATGGCATGGATGTCACCGGTAAAATGAAGGTTGATATCCTCCATAGGCACTACCTGGCTGTAGCCACCCCCTGCAGCTCCCCCCTTTACGCCAAAACTCGGGCCCAGGGAGGGCTCGCGCAAGGCAATAATCGCTTTTTTACCCAAACGATTGAGTGCCTGTCCCAAACCTACTGTGGTAGTGGTTTTACCCTCGCCGGCAGGTGTTGGGTTTATGGCAGTAACCAGGACCAGTTTGCCGTCAGGTCTGTCTTTAATTTTCTTCCAAAGGGCCAGGGACAATTTGGCCTTGTACTTACCATAAAGTTCTACGTCATCTTCTGTAATGCCCAATCCTTTGGCAATTTCCATGATGGGCAGCATTTTAGCCTCTTGGGCAATCTGAATATCGGTTTTCAGAATTACTCCTCCTATCCTAATTTCTTTTCTTCATTTTTTGCTAAAAACTTAGGGAGGTTGATAATATAGCGCTCATGGCTGCCTTCCCCAACCTTTTCACGTTCATCAAAGGCCTCCACCCGGAAAACCAGGCGCCGCCCGTCGATCTCTTGCAGTTCGGCTTTGGCGGTAACCATCATGCCTACGGGCGTGGCCGCCATATGTTTGACATCAAGGTGTGTTCCTACGGTAGCCCATCCTTCCGGTAGTAAAGGGTCCACACAGCGCAGAGCAGCATTCTCCATTAAACCAATCATGGCTGGAGTTGCATAAACCGCTACACCGCCGCTGCCAAACTTTTGAGCCGTATTCTCTTCCGATACCAGTTCTTTTGCTTCGCCTACTAATCCAGGCTTGAGATTAAATTCCAAAGTTAATTACCCCCTTTTATGTAATATGCTTTGAGTTACCCTTATAAAAATTACCCTGCTGCCCTAAAGCAAATGCTCTATTAAGACAGGGAAATATTTTTAAAGCTATTCGCTATAGTAATTTATATTTCCTCCTTGCAGGTAAATATATGTATGTTTTGCCAATTAAAAACTTATTATGTAACTAACAACTAACAACTATGAATAATAAAACCCGAGGCCCAGTGCCTCGGGTTTTATTATTCATATATCCACTTATCCATATCCCTTTGGTAATCTAACAGTTCTTCGTCCTTAAAATAAATAGCAATTTCCCTCTGGGCGCTTTCGGGAGAATCGGAGCCATGGACCACATTTCGCCCTATATCGATTCCATAGTTTCCCCGAATTGAACCGGGAACAGCTTCCGCGGGATTGGTCACACCCATTAAGTTTCTAACGCCTTTCACCACATTCTTGCCTTCCCATACCATGGCTACGACAGGTCCCGAGGTAATAAAAGAGATTAATCCGGGATAAAAAGGCTTACCCACATGTTCCCTATAATGCTGTGCTGCCATCTCAGGCGTTAAGATCAACATTTTGAGACCAATGAGTTTATAACCTTTCCGCTCTAACTGCCCCATTACCTCGGCAACTAAACCCCTTTGCACACCATCAGGTTTTACCATGACAAAGGTCCTTTCCATCAACTTCCTCCTAAAGACTATTCAGATGATTTATTATCCCCATTTTTCGCGGAATGAATACCTGACTGTTTAATTAAGGCGGCAAATTCGTCGGCCTCAATGGTCTCTTTTTCCATTAAAGTCTGGGCAATTAAATGCAGGACATCAATATGGTCTTTAAGCATTCTTTCTGCCTCTTTGTAACACTCATCGATAATACGGCGCACTTCCTTGTCAATAGAGTAAGCTACCGCTTCGGAATAGTTTCTGTCCCGGGCAATATCCCGTCCTAAAAAGACCTGTTCCTGTCTTCTGCCAAAAGTCAGAGGTCCTAATTCATCAGACATACCGTATTCGGTAATCATTTTGCGCACTAGCTCGGTGGCCCTTTCCAAGTCGTTTTGGGCACCTGTACTAATTTCGTTAAGAACCAGTTTCTCCGCCATACGTCCACCCAGGAGCATAGTCACCTGGTTTAAAAGCTGGGACTTGGTCATATAATGACGGTCTTCCTTGGGTAAAAGCAGGGTATAACCTCCCGCCCGCCCCCGGGGTATAATGGAGACCTTATGCAGGGGATCGGTATGGGGCAAAAGTTCCGCCACCAGAGCATGCCCCGCCTCATGGTAAGAAACCAGCTTCTTTTCAAACTCGCTAATAGTCCGGGCTTTCTTTTCAGGGCCGGCGATAACACGTTCGATGGCATCCTCCAGTTCTTCCATGCCAATTCTCTTTTTGTTACGTCTGGCTGCAAGCAAAGCAGCTTCATTAAAAAGATTGGCCAAATCGGCACCGGTAAAACCGGGAGTCCTGCGGGCTAAGACGTCAAGGCTCACATCCTCAGCCAGTGGTTTCCCCCGGGCATGAACACCTAAAATCTCCTTACGACCTTTGACATCGGGAATATCCACCACAATCTGGCGGTCAAAGCGACCTGGACGCAACAAAGCAGGATCAAGGATATCAGGGCGGTTAGTAGCCGCGATAATAATAATTCCCTCATTGACATTAAACCCATCCATCTCCACCAGGAGCTGGTTCAAGGTTTGTTCTCTTTCATCATGCCCTCCGCCTAGTCCGGCACCACGCTGGCGGCCCACGGCATCAATTTCGTCAATGAAAACAATACAGGGCGCATTTTTCTTGGCCTGATCAAATAAATCCCTTACCCTGGATGCACCCACGCCTACGAACATCTCCACAAAGTCGGAACCACTGATGGTAAAAAAGGGAACCCCAGCCTCACCGGCCACGGCCCTGGCCAGCAGGGTTTTACCAGTACCGGGAGGCCCAAATAACAACACGCCTTTAGGAATTTTGGCACCCAGTTCTGTAAATTTCTTCGGGTACTTAAGAAATTCTACGACTTCCTCCAGTTCCTCTTTGACTTCATCCGCTCCGGCCACATCGGCAAAAGTTACACGCTTTTTATCGTCGGTATGGAGTCTGGCTCTGCTTTTTCCAAACTGCATGACCCTGCTTCCGCCACCCTGGGTTTGCTGCATCATAAAAAACATAACGCCAACCAGGAGAAGGATAGGGAGCAACGTACTCAAAAGATTGGTCCACCAGGGAGGTTTCGGTGCAGGCTCATGGGTAAAGAGAATATCTTTAGCCTTGATGAGTTCTATCAGCTTCTCATCATCAGGCGGACCATTGAGTTCAAAATTCTTACCATTTTTTAAAGTACCGGTGATTTTACGGGTATCAAATTCCTGTACGATTTTTACTGTCTGAACCTGACCTTTTTCCAGAGCCTTATAAAATGCTACATAATCATTATTGAAAGGGTCCTCTACCTTAGGCGGAGTTCCCAACTGATGAAAAATGGAAGCCGCTATCATTACAATAAGTAAATAAATAGCTAAATTTTTTAGTACGCGATTCACGAGTTTCCTCCTCTCGGTGCCCCATCTATTTACGCATCAAAAGCATTTAACTAATGTCAATCTAGAATAAAATATCAAAAATAAAAGGAGACAATATGCCTAGAATACCAATATACTTTAACATATTCTGAGTTTTTTTTCAAACTTATTCTAAACCATCTTAATTTATACCCCTTCTTCTCTTGCGTCCATGATTTGCAAAACTAAATATCTCTCACTATCTCCGCTGTTCAATTTATTGCTGACGGCTCTTCCCGGTATCCAGAGGACTTCTTTCTCCGAAGCCACTAATAAAATATGATCTCTTTCCCCACGGGGTATTTTTTTTTCAATAAAGTAATCTTTCAGTTTTTTGCTGCCTGTAAGACCTTTTGGGGAGAATCTGTCCCCCTGGCGACGGGAGCGGGCCACATACGTTTCAGGCTGGCCTGACCAGGGCAGATAGACAACAGTATTTCCGGGCTGAGAGGGTTTTTCTTTTTGTATGGCAGCAACAATATACTGGTTTGTTTCCGGTATATATGTCTTACCGGGGATCTTTAAGGGATAGCTTCCCCATAATTTTGCCGGCTTTTCCTCTTTCTTTTTGTAAAAGAGAAGGGAATCATACGTTTTTTCGACAACCATTTTTCCCGGTAAGTGGAGGAGTTTTCCTACCTGTCCATGCCCGGCCAACGCCCTGACATCCTCAACATGTTGAAAAGAAAGCCCCTGTTTTGTTCCCCGCAAACTATAAATATAACGGATCAGCCGTCTCTGCAGGGCTAAGGGAAGTTCCTCCCACCTTTGTAATAACAGTTTTTCATAATCCCCTTCACGAATCATAAGTTCTTTAGCCTTATTTTCTGTTACATATTCAAGATATTCTTCTTCAGCCCCAAGTATTTGTGCTGTTTTAGTCAAAGTAGCGATAAGATTAGGGTTAATGTTTTCTAATACCCAGGGCATAAGCTGATTGCGAATTTTATTCCTTAAATAAATGTTCTTCTCATTACTGGGATCCCACCTTGGTTCCAGGGCACAGGTAAAACAGTATTCCTCGATTTCCTCCCGACTCACATACAAAAGGGGCCGGATAATAGGACCATGGGCCGGAAGCATACCGCGAAGCCCCTCCAATCCACTCCCGGTAAGTAAATGCATCAGAACCGTTTCCGCCTGGTCATTGGCCTGATGACCAAGGGCAATCTTCTGGGCACCAAGTTGTTTGAGGAGGTTAGAAAAAAATTCGCTGCGTGCCAGGTGGCCAGCCTCTTGCGGTGAGAGACCTTCTTCTCTGGCCAGGGCTGGAACGTCCTTCTTGGCGATGGTAACGGGCAATCCCCAATCCCTAGCCAGGGATTTTACCCACCGGGCCTCTTCCTCTGCTTGTTTCCCGCGAAAAGAGTGGTCAAGGTGTGCAACATGAAGTTTACAAGACAATTCTTGCCTTAACTCTTTTAGTACATGTAACAGCGCCAGGGAATCGGGCCCGCCGGATACACCCACAACCACTAAATCACCGCTTTGGATAAGATTATACTGTTCTATGGTTTCTTTAACTTTTTTTCTGAACTGTAAAATATCCATGACAGGTATCCATTACCTTCTCAATTTCTTAATTGTTCTTAAACATTTCTTCTACAAAGAACAAGGGAGTCCTTCTTTAAAGGATTCCCTTTTTTATCTCTTCCCTATCGTGTTGTCAGGCAATTTCTCTCTGTTCTATCCGTGCCACTTGTACGCTCATGTCATCCAGGGCCTTATTCCCCGCAGCTTTTTTCGCTAAAAACAAGATATAGTTGGCTATTTGCTGGGGATCCGTGTATTCCAACTGCGCCAACAGGTCCTCAAACCAGCCCACGGGTCCGTCGGTATTAGAGAGAATATCCCAGATTCCATCGCTCATCATTAAAATAATATTTCCTGGTAAAAGAATATGCCTGATGGTTTCAACCTCAATATTTTCCAGGATACCGGCAGGTGGTGAAGAAGCTCTGATGATTTTTACACCTTTAGTAGAACGCACAAAGGTAGGTGCTCCACCCAGCTTAATAAAATCTGCCTGGCCATTTACCTGGTTTACAATCACAACATCCAGAGTAACAAATTTTTCCTTGGGTGAACGGATATATAAAGCTGTATTCACTATTCTTACAGCCCGCTCCGGCGATAAACCTGTCAGAAGCAGTTTCTCCAGGAGATTAACGGCAACTGCGCTTTCCTCATGGGCTTCAGGTCCTACACCCATTCCGTCTACCAGTATCAGAGCGAAGCGATGATTGGGCAGAGTCAGGACTGAACAAATATCCCCGGATACCGTTATCCCCTCTTTGGGACTTTGGGCTTGACCTACACTCATCTTTAAGGCCCGGCTGGGGACAAGAGAATACGAACATCTTCCCTTCTGGCCTAAAGAGTGACAGTCCTGGCTCTTTAAAACATAGGTTTTGCCCACCAGCTGGGAAACATTGGGGGCTATAAGGGACTTGCACCAATTTTTTTCTGGGCAATGGGCCTGCATGATATGGATTTCTTTCTCTCCGTCTGGTAAATCAATGACGTTTATCTCATCCACTTCAATTCCTTTTTCTTTCAACTTCTCCGTAAGATACGAACTGAGGTGGGTGTCACATTTTATTTCTGCTTTTAGTTCTTCGGAAAACTCTTCGATGATATTGGCCACTCCTAGAAGCTGGTTATGCAAAAGCTCACGGTATTGGGCCTGCTGCTTCTCGTAGGTTTTTATTAATTTCAAAAGCTCTAATTGAGAATTAAGGGCTACACTTAACTCTCTAAGTCTAACACAACGCCTTTTTAAATCAGTACCAAATTCCTTTTCACTAATAGCACCCGTCGATTCCAGTTTGGTACAGGCTTCCAGCATAGCCCGGTACGTTTTATAAAAATCCTGTTCCCAGCAGACACGGTGGAGGCTGCATTTTTCACAGACTTGAGAAGCTACTTTGTTAAACAAAACATTTAGCTCATTGGTTTCATTTTTATCTTTTTCCAGAACCTCAAAAATAGCGGGCAGTTCCTTAAAAACCTGGGCTATTTTATGTAACTTATCGGCAGTTCGCAGTTTCGTACTTCTCAGCTGGTCTTCCATTTTCTGATTGCCTGTAAGATATTGCTGTTTGACCCGGGGAACCTGAAAAAGCAAAAAGAAGAAGGAAGCGGCAGCAGTTTCTTTTAACGTCTGGACGATGGCAATTTGTTCCGTAAAGAAGAGGGATAAGATTAAATTGGCCAGGGTAAAACCGATAACAACCCCAACTTTTTTAAAAGTATTGAAAACACCGCCCAAAAGCCCGGCTAAAGCATAAAAAGCAATAGGCCCCGTCGTTAATGTTCCCTGAATACTTGGTACGATACCTACAGCAACTCCTACAGCGGCGCCTCCGCCGGGCCCTGCCAGGAGGGCTCCCCACAAGACCAAAAAACGACTAATGATGCTTTGGATCCCCAACTGCCACAACGTTACCTGCCCCAGTCCTACCAAAACACCCAAAATCAATAACCCAATGCTTGTCTTTTCCTCCGTTGTAAGGGTAAAACCCTGCAAAGCTTTGGGATAAGATTGAACGCCAGTAATGGCTACTAACGTCAGCACACCTGTAAAAAAGCTTTCAAATATCAGACCAATCCATTGATACAGTTGATTATCCATAATCAGGGTAACACTACCCCTGGCTAAGAGATGGATAGCAAAAGTAAGAGCCGGTATGGTCAACCAGTGGTAATCCCGCCTATTGTAGCGGTATAAAACCCCATAAACCACCCCAATACTGACTAAATAGCCCACTAACAGCCAGCCCTGTATTGTTAGCAAGGTTCCTGCTATCACACCAATTAAAGCAGTCCTGGCCAAGTCCCAGCGGCTAACACAAATTGCCGCTAAAAAGGCCACCCCAAAAGGATACAATTCTCCCATGACTACGGCTCTGGCAAAAAGCAAACCCAAAATACCTGCTGACAGTATTTTAAGCCAGTGGGTATTAAACAGGCCTGTCCACAAATCTTTCGTAGAATTAACTGTCCTTGGCAAAACCTTTAACAAACGCGACACCACCCTTGTTGCTCGAGACTGTTTCCATTATATTACAGAAAATATGGTATATTTTGCCAATCGGTGTCCCCACTTATTAATTTTTTTCCGACAGATAAAAACAAAAAAATCGCAGCACAGCTGCGCCACAAGTATTTAATGCCCAGTGTCCAGTGTCCGGTTAAAAAGCCGGTCACAGGGCACCGTGCACTGAAAAAGTCTTTACCCAGCACTCGTTATCGCTACTTTCTGCCAACTGCTAACGACGGGCTACCTAAAAAGGCATTATGCAAGTGTGTGCTCTTTATTCTACAGTCTTATCGTTATTGCCATCCTGGAACAAGCTGCCGGTTGTTCTTTTTTATCCTTTTTTAGCCATTTTTCCCCCGGTTTTTTACGCGGTGGCACAGCAACTGCCGCTAAGGCGCTTTTCCTCCTTTCCTCCAGAACAGCAACTTTTTCTATTCTTGTTTCTTCGACGGCCCTGACAAACCATAAATAATCTCCCTGAAACAAGAGCTTATCTGCAGCAACTTTCACGATACCGAGCCATTTGTTGAATATCCCATAGCTTAGGGGTCTCTGCCAATCCTGGGGCCAGAAGGGAATCACTTGATTTTCTTCCACGAGGTGGGAAGCCGTTAAAATTCTCTCCCCACCTTTCTCTCCGCTAATAAAAAGTATGCTCACTTCTTTAAAGGTTCTCAACTGTAATTGGCTTGACTCCGAATCGTAAATGGTCTGATGAAGGGCCCGTTGTAAGGTGACCCCTAGTATTTTCTCTATCTTCTGCCCGTCTAGCTTAAAAATCAACTCTTCTCTGGGCAGCAACCCATACTGTAAAAGGCGGAAATTTAGTAAATCTAATTGATTATTAGCTATTATTTTAATTAAAATTTCTACAAGAAGGGTGTTTAAGCCCACCTGAGCTACATGAACTTTCTCAATTTGCGGATCTTGGTATTTCCCTGTACCATATAACCAGGCCTGCCAGGGTATTTCCAGATGCCAGGCTCCTTTCTCTGGGGTACCGGGGTTGCTTACGGCCTTATAAAAATCTCCGTCCAGGAGAATACTGGGGAAAGCTGTTTTCACCTGTCTGTCCTTCCTGACTATATTTTTACCTGAACACGTCTCATCTTTTTTTAACAATTGCCTGGCTAAGTGTTCATCTACCCAGGTTTCCTGTGGTAACTCTTGATCCTGATTTTGCACCTCGCTGTAATACACGGTTAGTCTCACAGTACCCTGAAACAATGATTTGTCAAACTCTTTTGTAAATACCCTCCACACAAAATCTTGTAAAATAACATTATCCACCCGAGCAATTTCTATAACCGGCAGTTTCACCTTTTGACGCAGGATTAGCCATGTTTCACCATCCCCTTCTACGATGTGCCAAGGATAGCCGGGTGGGTTAAGCTTAAATTCCAAAACATTATTCCTTGCCGTCATTTTTATCCCACTCTCCTAACAACCAATTTTCCAATTGGTCCAAACACATATCCCGCCAGTAACATTCCAGGATATACTTCTTCAGTTTGGGTACAAGAACGCTACTATCCAGCTGCCCTGCAAAGTATTGATAACTGTAAAGCCAGAAACGCCTGGGAAAGCGAAGTTGGGCCAGTAAAAGATGCCTGGCTTTTTGGTCTAAGGGATTATACTTGTGATATTGACAGATTAATTCTTTGGTTAATTGAAAGTTCCAGCGATGAAAGGGCAGGTAACTGTTGAGCAGAAGTGAAAAATCCATGACCTGAGGTCCCATCCCCCCCATCGTGATATCAAGAAAAACAAGCCGGTTATCGAAGAGTACCATGTTTTCCGGTAATAGGTTGTTAAGAATAAAGGCCTCTTCCTGTCCTGCCAAAACCATGTGCTCCAAAGACTCTTGCCCCTGGTCATAAAAAAAATTAAAACCCTCTATAAACAGCCGCTCAAAATCTGTTAATACTTTATTTTGTTTAAGGTAATGAAAATAGGTAAGGAGCTCCGTTAACCTCTTCTGTTTAACAGTAAGCCAGGTGTTTTGTGGTTTAAGTTTTTCTTTGCTCAGACTCCCGGCCTGACCATGAAGGCGTGCTAAGTTAAGAGCAGCCAGACGCAAGTGAGAAATATCATCTCCCTTGAAAAAAGCCCCTTTCTGATAATGTGTGAGATAATATACTTTTCCTTCCACTTTTTCATAAGGTTTCCCTGTTCTTGTTTTAACAAGGGGAAATAAATTTACAGCTTCCTGCTCTTGTAATTGGAAATATAGCTCTATTGTTTTCAGTGCGTTGCTTTCTTCCGGTAACTCCCAGATCAAATATTCACCTTTTGCCCCATAAACCAGCCAGGAGTTAAGGGACTTCCTCTGGCCCCCCTTTATATCCAATTCATACAATGAAAAAATCCGGGAAGGTAATCCTTCTGCTTTTAACTCTGGCGATTGCTCAGGTTTAGCTTCGGATAATACTTCGGGACGTTGAATCTCTCGTCCCCTTATATATTTGGCAGAACCGAATTGCCACACCATCCAAAACCACACTCCATAAATTGTTCCTGAACTTATGTTATGTGGCGTAAAACTGATATGTGCCTGGGGTTAAGAAATCCAGAATACTTTCTGGCATTGCCAAGAAAACACCCTTGGGGTCATATTAATTCCCCAAGGGTGCTTCTTAATAGCCTTCGTTGGATGCCCCTATGCTGGGACAGGTTTCTACCGTACACACAAAACCACAGGAGGGACATTTTTTTTGCCGCTGGGTTCCACGGCTGAATGAATACCCGCATTTAGCACATTTGAAGCTTTCTTCCGCGTTATCCGGCTTGATCATCATTTCATCCCACCTTTTTACTCATAATCTCGCTGGTATTCCTTTTTGTAGGATGAGCTTTATTCATGTTTTTTACTCGTTTTTCTCAAAAATACAAAATTAAAAGCACCCCCTAAGGAGTGCATTATACGTTTTTAATAGCTTAATAGCGACTGGAGCCTCTTCCACCTCTTTTGGCATCAGTGCTCCTTTTGTATTCCTGAAGCCTTTCATCACTATCTTTCATAAATTTAGCTAATTTGTCTTCGAAGGAAATCTGACTCGCACGAGGCTTTTCCTTACGTCTATCCCTTCCGGGAGCATTGGCATTTGGATTGGCTTGTTTGATGGAAAGGCCAATTTTCCCTTTAGGATCAATGTTTATGACCTTAACCTTTATTTTGTCCTGTTCTTTTAAATAGTCTTTAACATCTTTTACATAAGCATCGGCCACTTCGGAAATATGAACCAACCCCGTAACTCCACCCGGTAACTCTACAAAGGCTCCAAAACTAGTGATTCCGGTAACAACACCCTCAAGGATTGCCCCTACAGCAATAGACATGCGAAAAGATTTCCTCCCTAATTTTTTATTTTTATTAGCATGAAATCATTATAGCTTAAGGGTTTTGCCAGTGTCAATATGAGACTAGTCCGCTATTTCAGCACTGTTTACTTCTTTGGGTTTGGGTATATTTTTCCCGGGAATGGCGGGAACAATTACTGTTTCTCCCGGTTTCACCAGTCCCAGGCTTTCCCGGGCAATTTTTTCGATAATTTCTGGTTCTTGCAACGCTTTAATATCCATTTCCAACTGTGTCCGCTGCTCCAGAAGTACTTTCTTTTCCATCTCAATCTGTTCCAGTTGTTTTTTTAACTGCCAAATTTCATATCCTCCCGCTAAAAAGGCAAAGAGCAAGTACATCCCCAAGGCACTTGACAATAATTTAAAATATTTGGGGATTTTTCTTTTCTTGCGAATAGTTTTGTTTACCCGTTCTTCGTTACTAAGGACATACAGGCGCGGTACTTCTTCGCTATACAGTTTCTTCTCCTTCCGTATCAAAGAAACCTACACCCCATTCTTCCCCCGGAATAATAACAACAACCTGGTAGCCTTTTGCTTTTGCCCTGTTATAGAGGGTATTTACAGTAGCAGGACTTAACCCCAGAACTTTACTGATATAATCATGGCTCTTTCCCGCTTCCTTTAAAGATACAACCTGCCTTTCACGGAAACTGAGCTTCTCCGCACCGCGTATTTCTATATGCATCGTGACCAGCCCGCTGTAAAATTTATCCACATCTTATACACAAAATGTGGACATTTCTATTACATATTAATTACATTTCTAGTTTCCACGCTGGACAATATTTTCCTGCTGGATATCAAGATAAATTTTCGGGAGGTGGCTCAGGAGGATCTTTATGGATTTTTATACCCTTGGCAACTTTCTTAAGCATTTTTAGTATTTTTTTTAAGCTCCATCCCAAATTTAAAGCAAAAGAAACAAACAAACCCACCGGAAAAAGGATAATTTTATAGATAACTCTCAGGGGTATGGAAATTATCATGAGAGCAGCCTTTAGTACACGAGAAATAAATCGATAACACCAGACCAAAAAATACCGCACTTTTAGGCTAAAGTACTTAAAATATAATAATATACCCAGGGCCATCGCTAAAAAAACATACAGCCTAACTTCTCCCCAGGTACTTAACAAAAGGAACATATAAGCAAAACCTGTCACCACGATCCAGAATAAAGCATCGCCAATAACTGTCCCCCAAGGCCCTGGCCGCCAGATTACCCTTAATGTACGATAACAGTCGAAAAGCACCCCCACAAACCAACCCAGGATCATTACCAGTATAAAAGCAATAATCTGGTCGACCACCGATTGCATTATGTCACCTCGTTTCTTTTATTTAAAGAGCCTATCCATTATTCCCTTGCCTCTGGTTTTAAGTTTTGCCTTCCTATCCTCTACGTATTGGATACCGCTCACCACACCTTCTAAAGTCAACTGCCCTGCTTCCAGGTTTAAATGGGTGATATGGAGCCCCTCTCCCTTAATCACTAAAGGTCCTAATTTGGTTGCCGCAATAATTTGATTTTCATCAAAGCTTTCTACCTGGAGAACACCAGTGGCACTCAATACCTCCCGGTTTGTTAATATCAATTGATAAAGAGGAGATCCTTTGTTTTCCATTTTCTCTTCCTCCCCCACAGTCTTTTTCCATATCCATATGCAAGAGTCCCGTAATTATGCCTCCAGACACAAGGCCCCAATCATACTAACTTATGAAAAAAACAGTTTGCTCATAGAGTAAAGAAGAGCCAGGCACAGGAATGCCTGGCTCTTCTTTACTGTTTTTATTCATTAACCCAGGTATAGGGAGAATCCTCATCATCCCGTCCAATAAAATCCTGGTAGAGCTGCCCGTCCTTGGCTTTTTGAGCTACAATCCCTTCGTAATCCTCTACTATGCCAATGTTTTCATCGTTATCGGTGAAGGTATCGGCATAGTTTTCCACACTCCCTATATCAGAAGGTGATTCGCTGGTGCCATAGCGGGCCACGGCCTGCCAGGCATCTTCCCCGTCGAAGGCATTGTTATCTGCAGTATCGCCGGCTGTTTCCAGTTTGCAGTCATGATTAAAACCGCCAAAGGGAGGAGAGATCACATCCTCTTCAATGGGCCGGGGATGACGCTCCAAATCTTCCTCATCACTTTTGCATGCTTTACATAATGTGGTATAGGGGAGCGCTTCCAGTCTTTCGATGTCTATTTCTTTTCCGCAGGATTCACAGATACCATAGGTACCCTCATAGATATTATGGAGAGCTTCTGTAATCATGGCCAGCCGGTCTTGTGTAAAAAGCTTAAGGCCTAAGTCCTTCCCTCTTTCAAAGGTTGTATCACCTATATCACCGGGATGGTTGTCGTAAAGGGCAAGTTCATCAAGGGAATCTGTCAGAGCTGTTCTTAAGCCCTCTTCAATACGCTGGGCCATCTCTGTTTCCTCATGTTTCATTTCTTCTAAACGTTTTTTAAAATAGATAAGCTGTTCCTGCTTCATCTTCGTCTCCATTCTTATTGCCATTCTTTAACAATTTCAGTATCCTTAAAGAAATACCTGATGATGTCTTCCGGTGATTTGCCCTGTTCAGCCAAAGCTCTGGCTCCCCACTGACTCATGCCCACACCATGTCCAAAGCCTTTCCCCGACACAATTAGTTTGTTACCAGACACTTTGAGATCAGTTAATAATGTAGAACGCATTTTTTCACTGCCTAAAGCAAGCCGTAAAGCGGGTCCGCTTACAGATACGTTGCCAAGCCGGATAGTCATGGCCCGGCCTGAGGGTCCTTTTTTTGTTACTTTCGCTTGCGTAATGTTGCCGGGATCCTGTCCCGTGGCCTGCTTGACACTTTCCCGGACAACACTCAGAGGGAACTCAGCTCTCCAGGCCTTGTTTTCTTCTTGGGTAATAGCAAAACCGGGATCCTTTACACTTTGCACATAAGGGGTGGGTTCTTTGGTATAAGCTAAGCCTTCTTCCGCAGAGGCAGCTGTTTGCCCACCGGCATCGGCAAAAAACCAGGCTTTGATATATCTTCCCTGGTATTTTGCCACTTCTCCCCTGGTCATTTCCACGGCCCTGCTCACATTGTCATTGATACGCTTAGGGTCATAGGCCTGGAATTCCTCCACACTGGTAGAGGCATCAGTCCCTCTGGCCGGTACACCCCCCATGGTTTTGATGCGCTCTAAAGTAAATGTTCTGGCTAGAATAGCCTGGGCCGCCAAGGCTTCCACCGGCCAGGTAGGCTCCATTTCCGCCGCTACCACGCCTTTAAGATACTCTTCAATGGGAATCTGTTTTGTCTCACCTGTTTCGTTGATGTATAGAGAGATGGTTGGCTCCTTTCCCCTTTGCTGTTGCGGCGGTGTTTGGGGCCTTTTCTGTTGTCCGGGACAGCCCGCTAAAACAAGGGAAAAAGACAGGATACATAAAATGAGAAATAAACCGACAGTATTTTTACGCATATAAAATCCTCCCTGCCATATTTAACTAGTTCTAGTTTGGCCCATAGGGAGGTTTATATGAATGGCAAATTATTCTACTATCCGGTAGAGGTGTTTGGCCTCTTCAGCTTTCACCGTTTCTTTCAGGTCCAGGATTTCTACCCGTAGCATTTTTGCCCCAAAACCTATTTCCAATATATCCCCCACTTTCACTTCCGAACTGGGTTTGGCTACACGACCATTAATGGTAACTCTTCCTGCATCACTGACTTCTTTGGCCAAGGTCCGGCGTTTTATGAGCCTTGAAACTTTTAGAAATTTATCGAGACGCATTTTTACCCCTTCTTTCGTCATTTTCTGGCATATTTTAAGAAAAGAACAGGAGGAAAATGAGGGCCTTTGTAGAATTTAATAGCAACTAATACTAATTGTAATACGCGGGAGGTATTATATGAAAGGATCCGTGGTTGGTACCTGGCTGAGAAGCTTAGAACAACTGTATGGCAAAGAAGTTGTACAAAAAGCCCTTCTACATATGAACTGGCCACCTGACCGTATTATCTCGCCTGTCGAGGATATACCTGATAACGAGCCTAAAGAAATTGTATCCTTTATTGCTTCCAATATCAATAAAACTCCTGGGGAAGTATGGCGGGAAATAGGACGCCATAACATTACCACTTTCTCCCAGTGGTTCCCTTCTTATTTCCAGCGCAAAAGTCTCAAAGATTTCCTTTTGATGATGGATGAAGTGCACCTGCAGCTCACCAAACGTATCCCCGGAGCCCAACCTCCCCGCTTGCTTGCTAAGGAACTATCCGCCCTGGAAATAGAAATTACCTACTCCTCTAAAAGAGGAATGCAAGATTATTTCCTAGGTCTTCTGGAAGGTGCCGCCAGCTTCTTTAACGAGCACCTAGTGATTAAAATACTGGACAAAGGCAAAGAAGGGGAAAAAGATTTCCTCAAAGTCTCCCTTAAGTTCGAAAAAGGCGAAACCAGGCACAAGAAATTCACCTTTAACCATGTCCTTTCTTTTGGCATGATTAAAAACCTGGCTCTTAAAAGTGGTCTTCTTACGGCCGCGGCTTTCATCCCGATTTACTTTCTAAGTAAAAGCCTTTCCTTTAATCCTTTTATTTTTCTTATCATCAGTATTTTCCTAATCTCCTGGGGAGTGAATCACCTTCTTTTCCGCCCCCTCTTTATCCTAAAAGAAAACCTCCGGGAGATGGCTAAAGGTGATTTTACACGGAATACCAGTATCACTACAGGGGATAATCTGGAGGAATTAGGCCAGGAACTCCTCTCCATCCAGGAAAATATCAAAAAAGATTTTCTTTTCATTAAAGGGGGAACCGACGAATTACATACCTTCACCAAGAAGTTTAGTGATATCGCTGCCCAGATGGCCGGAGTTTCCGATGTCATCTCTTCCGTGGTCCATGAGGTAGCGGAAGGAGCAGTTTACCAGGCCCAGGAAACGGAAAAATCAGTGGGTATCCTGACAGAGAACATTCAAAAACTCGAAGCCCTTGCAAACCAGGAACTGGAAACTAAATCCCAGCTGGAAGAAGCCGTAATCAATATTCAAAGGTCTTACCAGCAGGTACAGGGGGTCTCTGACCACCTAACCCAGACGAAAAACAGCTTTGCCAGGGTAAATCAGCAAGGACAGGATATTAAGGAAAGAGTCAAAGGAATTATGGAGATTGCTACTACCGTTGAGCAAATTGCTGACCAAACAAACCTTCTGTCCCTCAACGCCTCTATTGAAGCAGCCAGGGCCGGGGAAATGGGTAGAGGATTTACGGTAGTGGCCCAGGAAATCAGAGGACTGGCCGATGACGTAAAACAGGCAGTCAAAACCATCAATGAAAATCTAGGCTTTTTTATTACAGAAGTGGGAAACCTGGTAAACCATATTCAGGATCAATATCAACGACTGGAGGAGAGCAACAAGAGTTTGAACGGAGCAGTACAGGAAAATATGTCCGCCACGCAGAAAATCGCTGGTGTAGCCAACCAGATTGTTAGATTGGTAGAAGAATTGTCCAGGGAAACCAGGCATATCGGGGAAGTATTCCAGAATCTCCATGCTCTGGCGGCCATTGCCCAGGAAAACTCGGCCTCCAGCGAAGAAATGAGTGCCAATGTCATGGAGTACTCGGAAAAGATCAAAGAATTGACGGGCTATATCAGCCAGTTAGAAAAGCTCACCGTTGGCTTTAAAGAAGAGCTGGATAAGTATAAAATTTAATTCTAAGAATAAAAAATCAGGTTCACGGCAATGAACCTGATTTCTGTTTTTTTATGTAAAAAATTATGTTAAACCTATTTGCTTACGGCATCTTTCAGGGCTTTGCCAGGTTTAAATCCGGGAACTCTGGCAGCGGCGATCTTGATCTCTTCACCAGTTTGAGGATTGCGTCCCGTCCGGGCTGCCCGTTCTCTCACTTCGAAAGTGCCAAAGCCCACCAGTTGAACTTTGTCACCCTTGGCTAAGGCTTCTTCGATAGATTCCAATACCGCATTGATAGCTTTCTCAGCATCCTTTTTCGTAAACTCAGTTTTTTCAGCTACCGCACTAATTAATTCGGTCTTATTCAAGTTTATCCCTCCTAAAATTAATAAATAAGTTTGTCCATAACCTACATTCGCCAAAACCTACCAAACTCCTGCCTGCTGTGAAGTTTTTCTTAATAATTACCAGGCTAAAAACCTGATTTTTTGGCCTCTTCCCACATTGTATCCATTTTTTGTAAATCCAATTCCTCCCATTTAAGGTTTTCCTGCATAATCTTATCCTCAATATAATTAAACCGCCGAATAAACTTTTGAATAGTTTTAAGCAGTGCTGCTTCCGGAGAAATCCCGGCAAACCTGGCCACATTGACTACAGCGAATAACAGGTCACCCAATTCACCTTCCAGATCCCCCTTGTCCTGCCAGGCCTGTTTCGCTTCTTCTACTTCCTCTGTAAGCTTGTCCCAGGCTCCCATAATATCATTCCAATCAAAACCAACTTTTTTCGCCTTTTTTTGCACTTCTTCTGCCATAAGTAAAGCCGGCAAGGATTTATTCAGTTTATCCATCACCCTAGCCTGCTTAAAGGGCTCCCCTTTTTCCTTGGCTTTTATTTGTTCCCAGTTTGTCAAGACATCGGAAGCGTTGCTCACCCGGACATTACTAAAAACATGGGGATGGCGCCTGATCATTTTCAGGGTAATCTCTTCTATGACGTCATTGTAGTCAAATTCGTGCCGCCTTTGCGCCAGAGCTGTATGAAATACTATCTGTAGCAGTAAGTCTCCCAATTCTTCCCGTAATTTATACATATCACCACTGTCAATAGCCTCAAGGACTTCATAAGCCTCCTCCAGAAGATAGGGTTTTAAAGTTAAATGATTTTGTTCCCTGTCCCAGGGACACCCCTGGGGCGAAAGAAGGGTTTCCATCACCTCAACCAGAGGGTCCAAAGGATATCTGCACCCTCCCCTTTTTGTATTCTCCTGCAAAGGTGGAAGGTAAACAGCCGTCAAGTGGTCAAACCAGGTGATATGGTCAAGCTGGCAAAGGGGAACTTCAGCAATTCTTTCCATGCCGGCAATGCCTGCACCTGAAATGACTTTTACAGGATGTTGGGGAGGATATCTTTCCAGCAGGATAAGTTTCAAATCCGATGACACCAGGCGGTTGTATACCTGAGTAAATATGGTATGCTGTCTTATATTTAATTGGGTTTCCTCTACACTTAAGGCATCCAGGACCTGCAGCCCCTCAGTGGGGTCTATGGTTAACGCCGCATAGAGACTATCAAGAAAACTCATACTGGGGACTAATTTGAGACCAACTCCTTCCTCCTTGCACCGCTTAAAAAGTATCCTCACCGTTTCTTCAGCTACTGTAGGATGTCCGGGTACACAGTAGATCAACTGCTCAAGGGAGGAATCCTTTTTTATGGTGTCCATGAGATATTCCACGATTGCTTCATAAACATCGTCAAAAGTAGCTTTTTCCTCATAGAAGTGGTCACAGGATTCATAGTTGATATTGTAGCGGTCCATTTCCGCCACCACAGGATGTTTTACTGTTCGGATGATAACCTTCCTGTCACGTTCCTGCAGGAGCTGCCAGGCTCCATAAGAAAGATATTCCAGATTTCCCGGTCCTAAACCCACAACAATGATTTCTTTCACCATTTCATCTCCTTTTTTCCATGTCCAGCATTCCCTTGCCCCCACTATTCCCATTCCCAAAGGTGATCATGCACTTACTCCAGCTACCAACTACCAACTATATAGTATTCTTAATCATTTGCACTTTCAACGTAAAAAAGGAATTTTGTCGAGAACGGTGTTCCACCGGTTATCTTCACCCAGAAGAATGGCGATCTCTTTTTTCTTCAAAAGACCGAAAAATATAATAAATATAAGATAAATAAAAGCTCCCAGGAAAATAGTCAGCAGAGTGGTAAAATCGGCGGAAAAGCGAGCCTCCATGGCTGTATAACCGGTCGCTACAACAATAGCCATTAACAATGAACCAAAAGCGGCTAAAAACATATCCTTCCACCACCGGATACGTAAAGCTACATTGTATTCTAAAAACATCAAGCTTATAAAAGCAGCCACCATAAAGCCAAGGACTGTGGCTAAGGCCGCACCCCTAATCCCCCAGTGGGGAAGGGGTGTTAAGTAATAGGTAATGATCACCTTGACCCCGCTGCCGGCTAAAAGGGCCATAACTGGAAGAAAGGTTTGGCCCAGTCCCTGCAGGATTCCCGTGCTCACATGATACAAGCCGGCAAAGATGATCCCCCCTGCCAGCCAGGCTAAAGGCTCACCCGCTGCAGGCAAGGCAAACAATAGCCCACAGATGGGTTCTGCCAGTATAATGAGCCCGCTTGCAGCAGGTAAGGTAATGATGACATTTAATTTTAGTGCAGCCGATGTGAGGTTGGATAATGCTTCCATCTTTCTTTTCCTTACTAAGCTGGAAACAGCAGGAACAAGGCTGGCCGAGAGGGCAATGGTCACAATGGTGGGCAAATTAATAACAGAACCGGCCATGCCGGATAACTGACCGTAGAGGCTGGTAGCTTCTGCTACTGTATATCCGCTTTTTTGCAGTTGCATGGGTACAAGGGTAATATCCAGCATCTGCATAAGCGGAAAAATTACTCCCCCCAGTGATACGGGAATAGAAAGAGCAAGAACTTTAAAAAGAATAGGTATTACACTATTTTTAGTACGCTGTGACCCGACAGTGCGCTGTCTCTTTTTTTGCCGGGTAAAAAGCATAACAAGTATGAGTAAACCAGCTAGCCCGCCCGTGGCTGCCCCAAAGGTTGCCCCCGCAGCCGTAATCTCTATCCCCAGGGGGAGCAGGAACAAAGCAGCCCAGAATACTGTAACTATGCGTACGGTTTGTTCCAATATTTGAGAAAGGGCTGTAGGAATCATATTCTGCTGCCCCTGAAAAAAACCGCGGAAAGCAGACATTATAGACGTAAAAAAAATGGCCGGGGCAATAGAACGGATGGGCAGCACAGCCCGGGGCTCTCCCAATATCTTAAGGGCTAATTCATCGGCATAGAAATAAAGACAAAGGCTGGAAATCAGGCCAGTACAAAAAAGAAAGCCTAGAGCCACCCAGAAAATACGGCAAGCCCCGCCTTTATCACCTATGCCTTCATGCTCTGCCACTAGCTTGGAAATAGCAACGGGTACACCGGCAGTACTAATGGCTAGCACGATAGTATAAAAAGGATAGGCCATCTGGTAAAGTCCTAATCCTTCATCACCTACCATACGGGCAAAGGGTATGCGATAAAAGGCCCCCATAATTTTGGTAATGATTCCGGCAAAACTTAATATTGCTGCACTTTTTATGACTCCTCCCATGTATGATTCTCCTCCCGTATCATACCGGTTTCGTTAACCGTAAACCCTATCTGGTGACCAGGGACCGGTGACCGGAGTCCAGTAAACGAATTTCGATTTCCGATACCCGACATCCGATCTCCGAAAAACTACCTTGAAATTATCAATCAGGATGAAGATTCTGCCACAAACGTTCCCTATTGGAGCATAGCGAAACAAACTTGGCGAAGTGAGATAGAACGTAAATCGTTAACCCTTAACCATAAACGTTAGTCGCTACCCGTTACCCGATCCCCGCTACCTGTTGAATGTTAACCGTAAACCGAATTCCGATTTCCGATAACATATTTCAACATCTTGCTAGCAAATCTTTTAATACACTCCTAAGATATCGGTTATTGAAACATCGGATAACGGAAAGCGGATATCGGATATCGGATGTCGGGAAGCAGGTGACGAGAAGCGGGAAGCGTCAGAGAATTTGTTCTATGCGAAGATCGGGATACGTGGTGGCAAGCCTGAATCCAAAAAGGTATCAGGCTGGTGTGTCCCCTTACCTTATTACATGAAAGAGGTGGTGTTTTTCACACCACCTCTTTTTATTGTTCCATCTGCTTAGCCAGGAAAGATGCAGCCGTTTCTGCCAGCTTAAGTTCCAGGTCACCGAATTTGGCATTGGGCTCCTTGCTTACAATAATGACAGCACCAATGGGATCACCCTCAGCAATAATAGGAGCAATAACCTCAGCCGTATATTTGCATTCACCTTCCTCACCGGCACAGATACTGCAGTAGGCATGCTGCCCAGGTTGGTTGATCAATACGGCTCTACGTTCATCCATTACTTTTTCTACTGCCGGTCCTATCCGTTTGTTCAGAAACTCTTTTTTGGCCCCGCCGGCTACAGCTATGATCTGATCCCTGTCAGCAATGCAGGCGATATGGCCGATTGCTTCATAAAGAGAATCAGCATATTCCTTGGCAAAATCACCAAGCTCACCTATGGGTGAATATTTCTTAAGTATTACTTCTCCTTCGCGATCTACAAAAATTTCCAAAGGATCACCTTCGCGAATACGCAGGGTTCTCCGGATCTCTTTCGGAATAACAACGCGACCTAAATCATCGATTCTACGAACAATGCCTGTTGCTTTCATTTGGGTCATGCCCCTCCTTATGGTTATTAAGGGAAACCTATTTCAGTGATAGTATATAGCCTTGAAACACTAATTATTCATTTTTTTCCACCAAATAGCCTAATAATGTCAACCTCCTCTCACATTTACCAGTCCTTCCAGTTCTAATGTTTGTCTTTAAAGACCTTTTTATACAATAAAGAAAGGATACGCTCATAAGGCGTATCCCTTGTCAGTTATTATTAGTTACCTTTATTTTGTTCCTTTTGCTGATGGCTGCTGCCTTTTGTTTCGTTTTCTTTTTGCTCAGTGGTCTTTTTGTCGGGAAACTTCTTCTCTATTTTAGCCTTTTCCATAATTTCGTCAACGAAAGTGGCAAATTTTTCATTCTTCTCTTCGAAAACAAAACGTTCCTCCAGTTCCTTTTTTACTTCCTCAAAAGAAGATTGTTTGCCAGGTTTTCTATCTTCCACCTTAATAATGTGATACCCAAAGATACTTTGTACCGGTTTCTTAGTGTATTCACCAACTTTCAGGGCGAAAGCCGCATTTTTAAATTCTTCTACCAAACCGGCATCTTTATCAAAATACCCGATGTCTCCCTGGTTCTGTTTAGCCGTGGGATCAATGGACTTTTCCACAGCAAGTGTAGCAAAATCCGCACCTTTGTCCAGTTCAGCAATAATCGCTTTGGCTTCTTCTTCCGTTTTTACCACGATATTACGGGCCTTGACCTGTTCAGGCACAAAAAATTCTTCTTTGTTTTCCTCATAATATTTTTTAATGTCTTTGGAAGTTGTGGTAATATCTTTGGTCACTTCTTCAAAGAGTTTGTTCAGAATTAGTTGGTGTTCCAGGTATACTGTCAGGTCCTTTTCCGTAAACTTCCGTTCTTTTAGGAAATCTTGAAATTCTTTGTCACCGGGAAACTGATTTTTGATCTTTTTCAATTCTTCCTGTACATCTTCTTTTTTTACAGAAATCTTCTTTTCTTTGGCAGCCTGTAACACAACTCTTTCTTCTATTAAACTCTGCAGAACCTGCTCTTCCAGGAAAGCACGAAGTTCCTTCCCCTGTTCACTATCCAGGCTGTAGCCGTACATGGCTGCAACCTGCTCTAAGCGGGATTGCAATGCGGGCTCCGTAATCTTTTCCCCGTTGACTGTGGCCACTACTTTCGCCCCACAGGCGGAAATAACGAAACTGAAGACGAGCATAATGACAATGGCTAAATGTTTTCTCATGTGTTTTCCCCTCTTTCTCTATGCACCAGTCTAGCCCATTATACCAGAGCGACTTCCTTCCGGGCAAGGGAGGATATTTCCAGGATAATTTCCTCTAAGAATAACAGCATCTGTTTCTTTTCCAAATTACGAATATTCACCACAATCTCTAAACCAGCTGCAGCATTGAAGCTCACCTGGCGGCGGTAACGTCTGGCCAGGCTCATCAACTGGTTCCCGGTAAGGCCATGGTCATCATCCATTTTAATTTTGATTAAATCTTTTTCCTGAGTAATAGACTGGATTCTGGCCTGAATAGCAGAAAGCTTGATGACCGCAATTCGCAGCAAGTTAACGAGGGGCTCAGGCATCTCACCAAAACGGTCTTCCAATTCTTCCGCCAACTGGTCAATTTCCTTCACATCTTTGATGGCATTAATTCTCTGGTAAAAGTCAATCTTAACACCAGTATCCGGAATATATTCCTGGGGAATGTAGGCTTTTACCTGAATATCTATAGTGATGTTTTTTTCTACAGGCAACTCCTCTCCCCGGGCTTCTTTGACGGCGTCCTCCAGCATGCGGCAGTATAGATCAAATCCTACAGCGGCCACATGCCCGTGTTGTTCAGCTCCCAGGATATTGCCTGCTCCTCTAATTTCCAAATCCCGCATGGCGATTTTGAAACCTGATCCTAATTCTGTAAATTCCCGGATAGCATTGAGGCGTTTCTCGGCTACTTCTGAAAGAATCTTATCCTTGTTGTATGTTAAATAGGCATAAGCCACCCGGTTAGAGCGCCCAACCCTTCCTCGCAGCTGGTAAAGCTGGGATAACCCTAGCCTGTCGGCTTCATCGACAATTAAGGTATTCACATTAGGAATATCCAGCCCGGTCTCAATAATGGTCGTACAAACCAGGATGTCCAGTTCCCCTTCCATAAAATCCAGCATCACACGCTCTAACTGGTCTTCAGACATTTTACCGTGGGCCACCCCCACACGGGCCTCGGGTACCAGCTCTTGTACAAAATGGGCCGCTTTATCGATGTCTTCAATGCGGTTATGCACATAATAGACCTGTCCCCCACGTCCCAACTCCCGCCGGATAGCTTCCCGCACCAACTGGGGACTAAATTCCACCACAAAGGTTTGCACGGGATAACGGTCTTCCGGGGGGGTTTCGATCACACTCATATCCCTTACTCCCACTAAAGACATGTGTAAAGTCCTGGGGATAGGTGTAGCCGTTAAAGTTAAAACATCCACCGTTTTGCGGAGTTTTTTCAGTTTTTCTTTATGCACAACCCCAAAACGCTGTTCCTCATCGATAATTAAGAGCCCCAGGTCTTTAAACTTGACATCAGCAGATAAAAGCCGGTGGGTCCCAATGATAATATCTACCCGCCCCTGGCTTAATTCTTGCAGGGTGGCCTTTTGCTCTTTAGCAGAACGGAAACGGCTTAGGACGGCCACATTCACACCAAAACCCTCAAATCTTTCCTTAAAAGTATTATAGTGCTGTTGGGCTAAAACCGTAGTGGGAACCAGTACGGCTACCTGCTTTCCATCTGTGACGGCTTTAAAGGCGGCCCGAATGGCCACTTCGGTTTTCCCATAGCCTACATCACCACAAAGGAGTCTGTCCATAGGACGGGGCTTTTCCATGTCGCGCTTAACCTCTCTAATGGCCCGCAACTGGTCCTCTGTTTCTTCATAGGGGAAAGCATCCTCAAATTCCATCTGCCAGGGAGTATCAGGACTAAAGGCAAAACCCCGTGCCGACTCCCGTACAGCATATAAATTTAATAATTCCTCGGCTAAATCCTTTACCGCAGCTTTTACCTTGCTTTTAACCTTGTTCCATTCGTTGCCCCCAAGCTTAGAAAGCTTGGGTACCTGTCCTTCCTGACTGAAATACTTCTGGAGAAGCCCTACCTGGTCTGTTGGTACATAGAGTTTGTCCTCACCCTGGTATTTGATAACCAGGTAGTCCCTTTCTGCATCACCTACAGCCAATTTTTCTATGCCCATATAGCGGCCAATCCCATGGTTAATATGAACAACATAATCTCCCAGCTTCAAGTCTTCCAGGACAGTGACTTTCTTACCCTCCTGGAACATCTTGCGGGGTGCGCGTTTTTTGGGCTGGTGGTACAGCTCATGTTCCGTGAGAACGACAATTTTCCAGGTGGTAAACTCAAACCCACTGGAAAGATACCCAAAACTGATGGTGATATTTTCCAAGGATAAGGGCACTCCTCTTTTAGTGATAGAAACTTCCACACCACTGTCCCACAGGCTTTGTTTTAGTCTCTCTGCCCGTTCTTCCGAATTTACCAGGATTAAAACCCCGTATTTTTGTCGCTTCCACTCCTTCAATTCATCAGCCAGAAGTTTCGTTTTACCCATAAATAAACTGGGGGTCTTGGCAGTAACACCTACCAGGTTGATGTTTTCGGCACCTACTGGTTTTTTGGGCAGTAAAGAGAAAAATAGCGGTCGTTTCTTTTTAACGATTTCCCATAATTCATCCCAGGAAAAATAATTAGCAGCCTGCCCTGGTAGGACTTTCCCCTTTTCTAACAAAGCCATATAAGTCTCCTGGTGTTCTTTCTCCCGGGCTAAGGCAGCCTCCCTCTGCCGGTTGGGTTCATCCAAAATGATGAAAGGTTCCTCCCTAAAGTATGATAAAAGGGAGTATTTGCCCTGGGTGAAGTAGGGCTGCAGCTGTTCAAAACCGGGAAAATACTGCTTTTCCCTGATTTTTTCCAGGATTTCTTTCATCCTGGCCGTTAGATAGTTAAAGCCTTCTATGTTCCCCCGCTTTTCCATAGCTTTTAAAAGCTGCTGAGCTTCGGCCTGGAGGTGTTTGAGGGCCTCTTCGGTCTCATGTTCCAAAAGGAAGAATTCAGCGGCAGGAGCAATTACTGCTTCATGCTTTTTATCAATGGAACGCTGGCTTTCTATGGAGAAAACCCGGATAGAATCCAGTTCATCATCGAAAAATTCGATACGATAGGGTTGTTCCTCTGTAACAGAAAAAATATCCAGAATTCCTCCACGTACAGCTACCTGTCCTTTGTCCTCCACCATATCTACCCTTTGGTAGCCTACGCGGATAAAGTGCTGTAAAAGGCTATCAATCTGCACCCTTTCCCCCACTTTAAGATGTACTATGGCCCTATTAAAAGTTTCGGGGGCCATCAAGGTTTTAATAAGGGCTTCCCAGGTGGAGATCACCACATGCTTTTTGCCGTTCGTTACCAGGTTTTGCAGCACTTCCAGCCGCTTGCGCTGTGTCTCATAGCTTTGCGCGATAACTTCAAAAGGCAGAGTCTCAAAAGCGGGAAAATATTGTATCGACCAGTCGGGTAATAAATTGTTCAAATCATCGAAAACTTCTTTACCCCGCTGGGGGTTTTCCACGATATAAAGAAGCGGTCTCTCCTGATCAACCAGTAAAGCAGCAGCAAGCAGGCTTTTCTGGGAACCGGCTACACCATAAACTAAAGTTTCCCTGCCTTTTTTCAACTGTTCCAGAAGATAGTTAAATTCCTTGATTCTTTTCAAGTGTGCAATAATAGATTGTAAAGCCATTGATGTTCCTCCAATGCCAAATAGTGGGCGTCTGCCGACCCCCACATTCCTTCACGATGTTTTGTTAAGTTACCACTACATTATATAATATATTGCATTTTTTAGACTAGAGTTTCTAAAGTAAAAACCCATTTTAAGCATAAGGAAAGGGGCGTTAGTGGAGTCCATAATAATTCTTCAGGACAATATAACTATCATTGGCTTCAGCCAAACAAGCATCACAAATGGCTTTTACAGTGCCTACCTGGCGTTCCCAGTCTAAATGTATTAGGTCATCCCGTTCCTCATCAGTTAAGATATCGAAACCTAACCGCCCCTCATCCAGGGTAGATAATTGAATTTCATCAATATAATTAGCACAACGGTCACAGATGTAAATAAGCCGCAAAGACAACCCTCCTTCCTTCACTTGGTACGCTGCAGAATTAAAAAAAGCCGGGTCATGAAGAAATTCCACAATATATGCATAAAAGCGGCTGCCCCCATGCCTAAAAGCCAGTAACCAGTAGAGGCAAAAACGTATTGGGTAATCTGCCCCAAGAACCAGTGACTCAAAACACTGGCAAAACCGGCCCAAAACCCCAAACGGCGGGAGGACAGGTAGTCGTGTACCGCTTCCACCAAACCAAAAACCCCGTGGGTTAGAGGAACGGATGTTCTCAAAAGTAGGGCAGTTCCTGTTTTAATGAATTCTTCCAACCAGGGAATCACCCAAATAATACATCGTTCTCCCCCGGCCCTGACCACCAGTACATTACAGCCCCAGGCAATAAGCGCAGCCACCAGACCTGCTCCTAAATACGTCATGTAATCCTCCATTCTGCAGGGCTAATAAATAGTATTTCCGACGGAGTATGCATATAAGCATTTTAATTTTAGATAAATATTTCCAAAGTGCACCGGTATAAATAACGGAACATTCCCTATGGAAAAACAGCAAGATCGACAGGCCAGGCAGGATAAAAAATCATAGGGCTGACAGGACGTCAGCCCTTTTATTCCGTTTCCAATTTAATCTGTAACCCATTAAAATCATTCATGGCTTTTGCTATCCCGGCACGGCACCAGGTCTTTAACCCGCATACTGCCGCGTTGATCAGTTCAGGTAAAACCTTTGTTTCCGCTCCGCTGAATTCACTTAAAACATAGTTTTCCACCTTCATGAACTGGGGAGGACGGCCAATGCCAATTTTTAGACGGCCATAATCGGGGGAATTGAGCATCTGGGTAATGGATTTAAGACCGTTGTGGCCGCCTGAGCCCCCTCCCAGCTTAAAGCGGATGCGGCCAAATTCCATATCCAGATCATCATGGATCACAATGAAATCATCTATGCTGTCCCGGTAATAATTTAACAGCTCCAAGACAGCCTCACCGCTTTTATTCATATAAGTTTGGGGTTTAGCCAACAGTAATTTGGTCCCTTCAAAAAAACACTGACCTAAAAGGGCCTGGTTCTGTTTCTTTTCAATCGTAAATCCCAGGATTGATGCCAGCTCGTCTAAAACCATAAAACCAATATTATGGCGGGTTTTTTCGTACTTCTTTCCCGGATTACCTAAACCAACAATCAACTTCACTTTATCTCCTCCAATTCTCTATGCCCTAAAACAAGGAGGTGATTAATCCTCCCCGTTTTCCACCACAGGCTCTCCGCGAGAAAGCTCTGGTACAATTTGCTCCTCCTCTATAGCCTCTGCCGTTCTGGGCGCTACCACCACGGCAATAATAGACTCCAAATCACCTGTAATTTTTAAGGGGGTTACTTTTTGCAGATCAGCTACGGTGTACTTGTCCCCTATTTCCAAAGCGGTGATATCAGCTTCCAGGTAGTCGGGAATTTGTGCAGGTAAAGCCTCCACTTCTACAAACCTTTCCCCCAGTTGAAGGACGCCTCCCATTTTTACACCCACGGGCGTACCAGTGACCCGAACAGGTATCTCCGTACGAATTTTCTTATTAAGGTCAACCTGCTGCAGGTCCACATGACGGATTTCTCCACTTACCGGGTGTTTTTGAATCTCACGGATTATCACGGGATAAGTCCCCTGGGGCAGGGTAACTTCAATGACATGGGCTCCGCCTACTTTGCTTAAATCTTTTTCTGCTACCTTAATAGGGATATTGCCGATTTTACTGCCGTAAAGAACGCCAGGAACGTAACCGTTTTTCCTCAGTTCCCTTACTGTATGTTTTGTATTGAGCGGACGTTTATCCACTCTCAGGACATACTTTTTCATATTTTATCACCTCTGCCCATATTATTGCCAAAGGTGATTTATAATAGACAAACCCCAGCAACCTGGGGTTTTTTTCTCAGTCAAATAATTTACTGACGGAAAGGTCTTCATGAATCCGGATAATGGCTTCACCTATCAAGGGAGCCACAGAAAGAACCTTAATCTTATCCAGCTTCTTGGGACCCAGGGGAATGGTGTTGGTCACTACCACTTCTTTGATAGGTGACTTGGCCAGCCTCTCAATGGCAGGTCCCGACAAAACAGGATGAGTACAGCAGGCATATACTTCTTTCGCCCCCCTGTCCATGAGGGCTTGGGCACCCAGGGTGATGGTACCGGCGGTATCGATGATATCATCAATCATTACCACCGTTTTTCCCTTAACATCGCCGATAATATGCATGACCTCAGCCACATTAGGCATGGGGCGCCTTTTATCTATGATAGCTAAAGGTGCATGTACCCTCTCGGCCAGGGCCCGGGCCCTGGTAACACCACCAAGATCCGGAGAAACCACCACGAGGTCACCCATTTGTTTATTAAGAAAGTATTCGGCTAAAATAGGTACACCCAGTAAATGATCCACAGGGATATCAAAAAAGCCCTGAATCTGCCCGGCATGTAAATCTACTGCTAAAACACGCCGTGTTCCCGCAGCAGTCAGGAGGTTGGCCACCAGTTTAGCCGTAATAGGATCCCTGGCCTTGGCTTTTCTATCCTGCCTGGCATAACCGTAGTACGGTAATACAGCCGTTATCCTGCGGGCGGATGCGCGACGTAAAGCATCAATCAAAATGAGAAGTTCCATAATATTTTCATTCACAGGGGAAGAAGTAGGTTGAATAACAAACGTATCTGCTCCCCGTACACTTTCGTCAATAGCTACGTTAATTTCCCCGTCACTGAATCTTTTTACATGGGCGGCACTGATTTCAACACCCAAATACTCGGCAATTTCAGCCGCTAATTGGGGATGAGCATTACCTGTGAATAATTTAAGTTTTTTAGTCATGATTCTTATCCTCCCCAACCTCTTCTTTTCCTGTATCTTTAACCCGGCTTTTCCAATTCTCAATATTGCGCTGTCTGCCCCGGGCAACAGCCAGAGCGCCTGCCGGTATATCTTTATTCACTGTGGAGCCGGCCCCAATATAGGCACCCTCCCCTACGGTGATGGGCGCCACCAGATTCGTATTACTACCAATAAAAGCACCATCACCGATATAAGTGGGATATTTATTCACCCCATCATAGTTACAAGTAATTGTCCCTGCCCCAATATTAACACCTTTACCTACGGTGCTGTCCCCTACATAACTCAAATGGGGCAGCTTGGAACCAGGACCAATATAGGAATTCTTAACTTCTACAAAATCACCAATCTTAACGCCTTCAGCCAGTACCGTACCGGGGCGCAGGTAACTGTAAGGCCCGATGGTACAGTTTTTGGCCACCTTGGCCTGAAGCAGATAAGAATGATTAATCACCACATCATCCTCAATAATAGAATCCACGATACGGGTATTGGGTCCGATTTCGCAGTTCTCCCCGATTCGGGTTTTCCCTTCCAGGATTACACCGGGATAGAGTATGGTATCTTTCCCAATGACCACCTCGTCTTCCACATAAGTGTGGTGGGGGTCAATTACGGTTACACCCTGATCCATAAGCTTTTCTAAGATACGACGGCGCATCTGGGCTTCGGCTTCTGCCAGTTGCCGGCGGTTGTTGATACCCATGGCTTCGCTGGGGTCAGTCAGCAACAAGGTATCCACTTTCTCTCCATCCTCCACCAGGTACTTGATGATATCCGTTAAGTAATATTCTCCCTGAGCATTAGCCGGCGTCAAAAGTGCTAATTTTTCCTTGAGACTTTCAATACTGAAGCAATAGGCACCTGTATTAATCTCCTTGACAGCCTTTTCTTCTTCTCCTGCATCCTTTTCCTCCACAATTTTCGCTACACCTTGAGCATTTTTGATAATACGGCCATATCCTGTGGGGTCAGGAAGCTGAGCGGTAAGAATCGTAGCTTTGGCTCCAGTCTCTTTGTGTTTTTCGCGAAGTCTTTTTAGGGTTTGTCCTGAGAGTAGAGGGGTATCACCACAGACCACCAGGCAATCCCCGCTGGAATATTGCTGTAATAAAGGTAACGCCTGCAAGACTGCATGTCCCGTTCCCAACTGCTCTTTTTGATAGACGATTTGAAAGCCAGCCCCTAATACGGACTCCACACGTTCTGCCTGATAACCCAAAACCAGGATAATGTTTTCTACACCCGCAAACCTTAAAGCATTTATGACATGCTGTATCATCGGCTTCCCCGCCAGGCGGTGAAGTACTTTAGGCAGGTTCGACTTCATCCTGGTCCCTAATCCAGCCGCCAAGACAACAGCAACTGACTGCGGCAAACTAACCCCCCCTTAGTCCCTGTATAATACATAATATTTATATCATAAATTTTACCCAAAAGTAATCACTAATTATGGTAACTGTCGTATCGATGCAAGAATATGTATAAAATGTCGTGCTTTAATACACTATATTTTTTCTTTAAAACAATTAAAAAAAGGAGCTTCCCTTGAAAGCTCCTCTCCCTGCTTGTCTTGTGAAACTGTTAAATTGCCTCCTGATAAGCCTTTAGGACAGCTGTCTGAATAATCTCCCGGGCATTAGCCGAAATAGGGTGGGCTATATCCCTAAATTCTCCTTCCGGTGTTTTTCTACTGGGCATTGCAACGAACAAACCGTTAGTACCTTCCACCACTTTAACATCATGGACGACAAAAGCATTATCAAAGGTAACTGAGACAATAGCCTTCATCCGGCCTTCTTGATTTATCTTTCTAATCCGGACATCTGTTATATTCATAAGTGTTCACCACCTTCCCCACATCCTGCTGATTAATACCTATTCGTCACATTTTTGGATTTTCCTTCTTCTCTTTATGAAATTTCCCATAATTTAGCTATATTATACATTTGTTCAGGATATATTTTCCATATTAGCAGTGAGGATGAAGCATAACTTTTTTTTCTATTTCATCAACTTTGCTAAGTTTTAAAAGAGAATAATAATTAGGCACCAGTTTTTGTTCCGGCAGCTCTGTATCCACTAAAACGCCAATCCCCAGAACCTCCGCCTTAAATTCTGCCAGGAGGTCCACCATACCTTTGGCTGTCCCACCGGCCTTCATAAAATCGTCGATAATCACAACGCGGCTTTCTACAGGCAAAGCCCTTCTGGACAGGGACATGGTACGAATATTACGGGAAGAACCCGTAACATAATTGAGGCTCACTGCCGAACCTTCGGTAACACGGCTTCCGTCACGAATGATCACCAGGGGAAGATTAAGGGCTTTAGCCGTCATAAGGGCCAAAGGAATACCTTTGGTCTCTATGGTCACAACAAATTCCGGTTCTAATTCTATGAAATGCTGGGCAAATATCTCACCGACCTTTTGGGCTATTCCCGCATCAAAAATGATGTCTGTCATATAGAGATATCCCCCAGGTAAAATACGACTGGGATCAGAAAGCTTTTCGGCTATTTCTTTTAAAAATTCATCTTTCTCCCTGGGCCCGACAAGGGGAGAATAAATCACGCCTCCTCCTGCCCCGGCTAAAGTCTCCACTTTACCTAAAGTAAACTCCCGAAAAACGTCCCTGATAATACTAATATCTTCGCTGATACTGGATTTGGCAGACTGGAAAAGTTCTGCAAAAAAACTTAAGGAAAAAAGGGTATTGGGTTTCTCTAACAGGTATTTGGTTATTATCACGACTCGTTCACTTCTACGCCATTTTTCCAAAAAATCACCCCCGCTAGGAGAATAAGCTAAGGATAATCCCGAATATTTAAGTAATATTTTAACCGATTTATTCAGGTTTAGCCAGTATCAGTATTCCTTTTTAAGGAAAAAAATTAGGAGGCTGCCCTCCCTATGAGCATAATATTTTTTGTACCAGCTCTAAATCGCTGGTTTTATCGACATCTATGCCAATTTCAGGAAAGGGAGAAATAATACCCACTCCCTTAATACCAAAGAGTTCTCTGGCTTTATCTTCGGCATCTTTTATGGAAAGCCGCCCCATTACGTAACGCAGCAAGAAAAACCATCCGATATAGGAAGCCAGGGATAACGGTTTTTTGCGTAAACGCACCAGTTCCTCGGCAAACCCGCTGCACTTTCTCATAATTTCGGGCCGCAGGAGAAACATGTTTCCCCCGGTAAAAATACCTTCTTTAAGGTTTACATAGGTTCTTTGTACACCAGGGTACTTATTTTCATTGGTTTCCTTTTTGACGATAGGATAAAACAAATCACCCTCCAGCCCCCAACAACTTTCAAGAAAGCTATTAACAGCCTCCGTAGTTAGGAGGGGAATATCCCCGGTGGCAACAAGCACTTTCTGTTGATATTCCTGGGGGGACAAACAATCTAAAGCTTTTAATAGACTTTGTACAGGAGATTCACCATTTTCCACCAGTTTAATCCTGGGATTGTTTTGGAAAAAATTTTTTAATTTTTCCTGGGGCCCAGCGATAATAATCCGGTCTATATACCGGGAACCCAGGAGCGCATCCACAACATACTCGACCATTACCCGGTTGCCAATAGGTATGAGCGCTTCATTAACCGGTAAGCTTCCATCCTCCAGCAGGTTTCCTTTCTTTCCTCCTGCCAGTATGATTCCAGATGTCATACCAAGACTCCCTTCATAAGGGTTATTATTGTTTATTTTTCAGCAATTCCAGCAAGGCCTGCTGCGCATGTTCGATATGTTCCTCTCCTAACTTCTGGGCAAGTTCTACATCCCGGTTGCTAATGGCCTCCACAATGGCCCGGTGCTCCTCCAGGGTTTTTTCATCCGCCCCGGCAATTGGATAGAAGTAACCCTCAAGCGATGAATCTGCTCCCTTACGTTGTTTAACATTGTAACCAGTCTTTCATTGCGCGCGGCTTTGTAGATAAGATCATGAAAACCTGTATCTATTTCCACGGTGGCCATAATATCCGTGACCTCTAAATATTCCGTCTCCCTTATCAAATGTCTTTCCATTTCTTCGATCTCATCCAGGGTAGCCCGTTCCGCAGCCAGGCCACAGGCCAAAGCTTCCAAAGCTCCTCGTATTTCATAAACATCGGAAATATCCTTCAAGGAAATATCCGCCACATAAGCACCTTTACGGGGGATCATGATGACAAAACCTTCCAATTCCAGCTTGCGAATGGCTTCCCGTACCGGTGTACGGCTAACTCCCATTTCCTCGGCCAGCTGGGTTTCCATGAGACGCTCACCAGGCTTAAGGACCTGCTTAATAATGGCATCTCTTAAAGCTTCAAACACAATATCACGTAAAGGCTTATAATTATCCAGGGTGACAGGGGTCAAACGCCGTTCACTCATCAACAACTATCCTCCTATCTAAATCCCGGGGACCTATGGACCGTGTAACAATTACATACCACCCGGGTTTTGTCCAAGAGGAAGCTAATTTTCTCGCTTCCCCTTCATTCTCCATAAAGGCTATAAGTGTGGGCCCGCTGCCAGACATCATGGCTTTTTTCGCCCCAGAATTCCTTAATTCTTCCAGATATTGCTGTAATTCCGGGTACAAATCAAAAGTAGCATATTCTAAGACATTGGCCATAGCATGATATAAAAATGCCAAATCACCTGTATTTAAGGCCTGTAAAGCTCCCTCCAGAGAAGGACGCTCCTTAATGATTACCTCCTTTAAATGCCCATAGACCTCTCTCGTAGATATCCCAAAAGGAGGCTTGACCAGCAACAGCCAGAGAGGAGGACAGGGAGGAAGTTCTGTGATAATTTCTCCCCTGCCTGTGGCCAGGGCAGTTGTGGGGAGTAAACAAAAGGGTACATCTGAACCCAGACGGGCACCGTAGGCTCTCAGCTCATCAAGGGATAGCCCCAGATCGTATAAACAATTGAGACCCAGTAAAACTGCAGCGGCATCAGTACTGCCACCAGCTAATCCCGCAGCCAGGGGTATTTTCTTAGTTAGCTTGATATGAATCCCTTCTATAACCGGAAAATCTTTTTGCAGTAAAAGGGCTGCCTGGTAAGCCAAATTATCAGGCCCCGAACTTAATTCCGGCAAATCATTTTCCAGCATAATCCCTGCTTGTCTTTTTTTTAGGGTAATAAGATCATGCAAGTCTATACCCTGCATAATCATAGCCACTTCATGATATCCGTCATCCCTCTTGCCCAGGACATCCAAAGTTAAGTTTATTTTAGCATATCCCTTTACAGAAACACTTTCTTTCATCTTGCGCCCCAACCCTGTCATAGGAGGATTTGTAATTTTAACCTATTTTAACATGAAATCCTGCCAGTTGTTGAGGTTTTTTACATAAAATATGTCTGCCTTCCTGCATTCGACTTAGGGCAATCCTTACCCTAACACCCCTGAGTTTCAAGAAAGATATCTTTCTGAAATTACCATATCCCCCCAAGGGGTTTCTTTCCTCGTTAGGTCTCCTTCCTGGGCAGTCCTGGCTTCTAATTTATGTAACAACTCCTCCAGAGGCTCAAGTTTCTCATATAAGATTACCAGTAGATCTCCTGGTTTACATTTACTGAGTGCCGCCAGTACAGCAGCAACCTCCGGCAGGATAATTTCCCCTGACTTGTTTTTATTGGCCCCCAGCTTAAACCCTTCCCACAAAAGGGAAGCCACTTCACCCGCCCTCCTGCCGCGCAAATCCTGGTCCTCTTTAATGACACAATAATCCAGATAATTTCCTGCCACCCGGCCCGCTTCTATGATATCCTGGTCTCTTCTATCTCCCGGGACCCCGAGGACCCCCAATAAACGCTGGGGTTCCAGTTTCTTTGCATATTGGAGGATATTTTGAATTGCCGCCGGGTTATGGGCATAGTCAAGCAATACCCTGATATCACCCAGCTGAAAAAGCTGGCAGCGCCCTCTATTGTGCCATTTGGTAAGATTAAAGGTTTGCAGTCCTTCCTTGATAATGGAGATAGGTATGCCCAAACCGATGCAGGCTGCTGCGGCGGCCAGAGCATTAGCCGTATTAAAGGTAGCCCGGCCTTGCATCGTTAAGGGAATATCCTCCACAGCAATAATGCTGTGGTACTGATCTCCTACGGCATAAACAAACTGGTCTTTTTTCAAAAATACTGCTTTCTGTCCTGTGCTAAGATGTCTTTTAATAATCAGATTATCTTCGGCTAAGGAAAAATAGAGAAGGTTTTCTTTAACACGGGAGGCCAGCGTCATACTCCAGGGATCATCGGCATTTAACACGGCCATCCCTTGCTTTACCAAAGCCTCAATGACCAGAGCCTTCACATGGGCTAACTGTTTGAGATCCTTAATCCCGTCTAAACCAAGATGATCTTCACTAATATTAGTGATGACCCCCACCGTGGCTTTGTCGTAGCCAAGGCCGGACCGGAGGATCCCGCCCCTGGCTGTTTCCAGAACGGCTATTTCCACCCTGGGGTCCCTTAATACGGCCTGGGCACTGTGCGGACCTGTGGTATCACCTTTTATCAGGCACTCCGTACCTACAAAAACGCCACCCGTCGTGGTTAAGCCTACACATTTTCCCCACAGGCCGGCAATGTATCCTATCAGGCGGGCTGTGGTAGTTTTACCATTTGTCCCTGTGATGGAGACGATAGGAATGCGGCCTGAACGACCCCGGGGAAATAAATAATCCACAATGGCTCCTGCTGCATTACGGCTTACTCCCCGGCTGGGGAAATGATGCATACGAATGCCAGGCGCAGCATTGACTTCAATAACCGCACCCTCTTTTAAGGGCAAAGTAATATCCGGTGTTACTAAATCTACCCCTGCCACATCCAGTCCAACAATTCTGGCCGCACGTACAGCCAGCTTACATATTTCCGGATGAACTTCATCCGTCACATCTACCGCTGTGCCTCCTGTGCTTAAATTAGCGTTTTCCCTTAAATAGACGACTTGATTTAATTCAGGTACGGAGGAGGGATACATTTTTTGTTTGGCTAAAACCAGGAGGGCAGCAGGGTCAATTTTTATTTTGGTAAGAGGTTTTTCATGTTCTTCCCCGCGGTTAGGGTCAAGATTGGCCAGTTCTATTAACTGTTCTACAGTATGGATACCATCCCCGATGACATGGGCAGGAATTCTTTCTGCCGCTGCCACCATTTTATCCCCTACTACCAGGAGCCGGTAGTGTTTGCCCTCGATATATTTCTCTACGATAATTTCTTCGCTGTACTCTTTAGCAATGCGAAAAGCCGTGCGAATTTCTGCCTCACTTTTCAAATTCAGGGTTACACCTTTCCCTTGATTACCGTTACAGGGCTTTACCACCACGCTCTCCCCAAGTTTGACTGCTATCTTTACAGCTTCATCCTCCGTGCGGGCCACATCCCCCCAGGGTACAGGTATCCCTCCCTCAGCCAAAAGCTGCTTGGTGAGGCTTTTGTCACCGGCAATATCCACACCAATACAAGAAGTCAGCCCTGTAATGGTAGCCTGGATTCTCCGCTGCTTAATCCCGTATCCCAGTTGAAGCAGGCTTCCCTTGCCCAGGGGCATCACGGGAATATCTCTTTTCTTACACTCGTCGATAATAGCCTGTGTACTGGGCCCAAATCCGTATTCCCGTCCAGCCTGGCGGATTTTCTCAATTTCCACATGTACATTGCATTCACTGTTATTTATCAGTACCTGAATAAGGTGGAGGGCACTTTTTAGAGCCTGGATACCCGCTTCCATGACCCCTGCTTCTACAATGACCTCATATATACCCGTTTTATCGGTGGCTACCGTCTTACCGTAAATTACGGAGAAACCTGCCATGTACTGGAGTTCCAGGGCAATGTGTTCAACGATATGACCGAACATGGTCCCTTCTTTGACCCTTTCCAAAAATCCACCTTCACGCCCCCGGGAACAATAATGCCCCTGCAGCTCTGGAATATTACGGGCCAGCCTTTCCGCAAAACCGGGAATCTGGTCACTCCAGATGTTAGCCAAATCTTCCAAATCAATAATTGCCTTAACTACTGGATAATGGCTGTAGATATTTCTCGCGCGGTATTCCCGTATCTCTAATATCTTCATTCATAGAACCCCCTAAAAAAATATCCCCAAAATGTATTATTTACCATATTCAGGAGGTATAATCTTTTTTAGTGTTTCAAGGAACCAGGGGTTCTCTCTTATGGAGGTTAAATCTGTATCCATGAGGCAAAATATGGACCATAACATGGGTGAGGGCCAAATACTGGTTGGGCTCCAGGAAAGAAGCATTGGTATGGGTCACACCTCTTCCGTCAAGAATAGTAACCGTCTGGCTCCCCCACACCAGCAGTTCGTTCCCATCAACAATGACCGCAGTATCTTCATCTATGCCCAGGCCTAAGACGGCCGGATTTTGGGCCAAGGCGGTCAAAAGCCTGCCGATACGGCCCCGCTGGGCAAAATGCTGGTCTATGACGATACCCGAAAGTAAGCCGATACCCGGAGACATTTTCACCGTATTCAGTTTAGGGGATTCATCACTGTCTCCCTCCGTAATCATGGTTGAACTCATCACTGAGGCCCCGGCGCTTGTTCCAGCCACCACCAAGCCCCGGTAATAAGCTTTTTTTAGAGCCGAAAGAAGGGCAGTGCCACCCAGGGCACTGGTAATCCGCAGCTGGTCGCCTCCTGTAAAAAATACCCCTGTGGCCTGTTTAATCATTTCCTTTACCTTTTCCGAATTAGCCACTGTCCGGTCAGGCACATTCAGTACCTCTACCTTTTTACACCCCAGTTTGGAAAACACTTTCTGGTACAAGGCTCCCACTTCATCAGGTGCTTCCGTCGCCGCAGTAAGAATAATCACCCGGGCTTCCTCCCCACCTACCAGGTCCAGGAACTTTCGCAAAATCAGACAGGGCCCTTCTTTGTCCTCAGCCCCGCCGATAATCACCAGTTTGCCGCTGATTTCTTCCACAAAAAGACCTCCTGTATTAGTTGGTAGTTGATAGTTGGTAGTTGGTAGTGGAATAGGATAAATCAAAAGCGCCTCTTTTCAGGCGCTTAGACGGTATCGGGATGCCAGATGGACTCGTCCTGGGGCCGGAAGGTCTGGCACGCAGTAGCTACACTGGTAGTAGCCGTAGACCAGGCATGGTCTGTAGTCACTTCTATACCCTTGGCATGACATTCTTTAGCCTTGTTATACAAACAATTAATCACACTGCATTTTACTACGGGCGGCCTGCCCTCTCCCCCCGTAACTTGAGCATTGTTGTTTTCCGTCCTGTACTCCATTGGCTATTCCTCCTTTTCCACATCTGTAGTATTGGTTAGGAGAAAGCAATATATACAAAAAAACTTGGCTTTGCTGCCAAGCTTCAAGTTTGCCACATAGTATTTACCCCTTCTATTATCTAACTTCTAATTTCTCATTTCTCAAAGGTCCCTTTTACCAGCACTTGACCCTATTTACCATGCACCGGCCCCGGGCGAAGACGTATTCAATATTTAAGTCTTGGTCGAGAACGACAATGTCGGTATCACTGCCAACCTGCAGGGAACCTTTATGGGGATAGACAATCTGACTGGAAAAAACCACAAGGTCACCGGTAACAGTAGTTTTTAACGTACCATCTACATAGTACCCTGTAACTTGACCCGATCTCCAAGTAGTTCGCAAAGCTGGTGGAGCAGCGCCTGGCAGGTTGTTTTTCCTTTGGCAATAAGGGTGATAGACTTCATAAGCCTTCTCTTTTTATAGCGCCCTTTTATTCACTTTCAGTTTATCACGTGTAAAAAGCGGAGGCCAGAGACAGGTTTCCCGGTGAACCAAACTTAAAAAGCGTGACCTATCCGGTCACGCTTTCCTTCTTTCAGTGGATCCCTTCTTCCTTATCGTTCATTAATCCTGTGTTTTCGAAAATATTGAAGAGCAGGCTGATGACTATAGACACGATGGTCGCTAACGCCATCCCTTTCAGGGAAACAGTACCCAGCTCCACATGGGCCCCACTTAAACCGATGATTAGAACAACAGAGGTAAGAATGAGGTTTTTGGGTTTGCTGTAATCTATTTTTTGTTCTACCAGCATACGAATACCGGAAGCAGCAATAACACCAAACAGTAAAAGGGACACACCACCCATGACAGGCGTAGGAATGCTTTGAATCAGGGCCGCCAGTTTGCCGGAGAAAGCCAGGATAATGGAGATGACAGCCGCACCGCCAATGACCCAGACGCTGAACACTTTCGTAATGGCCATGACACCGATATTCTCCCCGTAGGTAGTGGTAGGAACTGAACCCACAAACCCAGAGAGTGTGGTGGAAATACCATCCCCCATGAGGGAGCGGTGCAACCCGGGGTCTCTTGTTAAGTCTCTACCTACGATATTAGCGGTAACGATGAGGTGGCCGATATGCTCGGCGATGACGACCAGAGCCGCAGGAATAATAGTGATGATGGCGCCGATGTTGAAGGTAGGTGTATAAATTGTGGGCATTTTAATTAAACTGGCTTGAGCAACAGGAGCAAAGGTGACCATACCTAAAGCCAGGGACAAGATATAACCAGCAGCAATTCCTATCAGTATGGGGATGACGGCCAGGAAACCTCTAAAAAGCACAGAACCAAGAATCACCACAATTAAGGTTACCATGGAAACTAATACAGCCTTGGGATCCAGGGTTTTAGCCGTTAGTCCGGCCATATCTGCGGCGACGGGAGCCAGTTCCAAGCCGATGATGGCGACGATGGCACCCATGGCCGCAGGGGGGAATACTTTATGAATCCATTCAATACCGGCGAATTTAATGAGCATGGCCGTAGCCATAAAGATAATCCCCGAAGCGATGAAACCGCCCAGAGCTGCTTCATAATTGTATTTACTCATGACTGCAAAAACGGGAGAAAGGAAGGCAAAACTAGAACCCAAAAAGGCAGGAATTTTTCCTTTACACAAGACCAGGTAAATCAGAGTACCTATACCATTCATCAAGAGAACGGTGGCAGGGTCCACTTTAAAGAGAATGGGAACCAGGACGGAAGCGCCAAACATGGCAAACAAATGCTGCAAACTTAAAGGTAATGCCTCTAAAAATGGTACTTTTTCGTCTACTTGAATTACTCTCTTGGCCATAAACAACAACTCCTTATCGCCTCACCGGGCAAAATTTAAAGGGATAGTTAAATAAGGATAAATAAAAAACTCCTTACTGCAAAGCGCAATAAGGAGTATAACCTACTTGCCGGTTCTTGATTCCTTACTGGCCTCACAGGGACAGTTTAAAGGATTACTTTATAATCATTTACTGTATCGAAGATAGTATAACAGGGGCATATCCCCCTGTCAACCTACTAATGATTTCTTCTGCTTTTCGAATTTTTCCCTTTCCGCCTTCTTTAGAATTTTTTTCCGCAAGCGGAAGGATTTGGGAGTTACTTCCAGGTACTCGTCATCTCCCAGGTATTCCAGGGCCTGCTCCAGGGTTAAAAGACGGGGTGCCTTTAACTTCACTGTTTCCTCTTTGGTAGAAGACCTCATGTTGGTAAGGGCTTTTTCTTTGCAGACATTCACCACGATGTCTTGTTCCCGGTTATTTTCTCCTACAATCATGCCTTCATAAACCTCTGTTCCCGGGACGATAAAAAGTGTTCCTCTATCCTCAATGGATAATAGACCATAGCTGGTAGCCGTACCCGTTTCCCAAGCAATAAGGACCCCGTTTTTACGACTGTTTATTTCGCCACGGTAAGGTTTATATTCCTCGAAACTATGATTCATGATCCCATAACCCCGTGTATCCGTAAGGAATTCAGTCCTGAAACCCACCAGCCCTCTGGCCGGGATAGAATATTCCAGGCGAACATGGCCGTTGGTATTGACCATGTTTAGAAGCTCGCCCTTCCTTGTACCCAATTTTTCCATCACAGGCCCCACATACTCCTCGGGAATATCTAAAACCAGATATTCAAAAGGCTCACATAAAGTACCGTTTATTTCCCGGTAAATAACTTCAGGTTTTGATACCTGAAACTCAATACCTTCCCGGCGCATAGTTTCTATCAGAATAGCCAGGTGTAGTTCACCGCGTCCTGCTACTAAAAAGATTTCTGGGCTTTCTGTTTCCTGGACCTTCAAGGACACATCGGTCTCCATCTCTTTCATTAAACGGGCCCCCAGTTTCCGGGAAGTGACGGGCTCTCCTTCTCTTCCGGCAAAAGGTGAATTGTTCACAATAAAGCTCATCTGGATGGTGGGTTCATCAATTTTCAAAAGGGGTAACGCCTCAGGCGCCACGGAGGAGCAAATGGTCTCGCCCACATTAATTTCCCCCAGACCAGCGACTGCCACAATATCTCCCATGCTGGCTTCGTTGATTTCCACCCGGTTTAAACCCTGAAAACCAAAGAGTTTACTAATCCGGCAGGTTTCTACACGGCCATCCCTTCTTACCACGGAAACCTGACTGCCATTTTTGATAACTCCCCGGTGAATCCGGCCAATACCAATACGACCCAGATAATCGTTATAATCCAGGAGGGTAACCTGCATCTGCAGCGGTTCTTCCAATTCACCTTCAGGTGCGGGGATATGTTCGATAATGGCCCGGAAAAGGGGCTCAAGATTTTCCCCCGGCTCATGGGGGGACAAACTGGCCGTTCCTTTTAAGCCGGAGGCATACACAACGGGAAAATCTAACTGTTCTTCAGTGGCTCCCAGGTCGATGAATAAATCGAGCACCTGGTCCACTACTTCCAAAGGACTGGCATTTTCCCGGTCAATTTTATTCACGACCACAACGGGGACCAGGTTTTGCTCCAGAGCTTTTCTTAGTACAAACCTGGTCTGGGGCATACAGCCTTCAAAAGCATCGACAACCAGAAGCACACCACTGACCATTTTCATGATCCGTTCGACCTCACCGCCAAAATCGGCATGACCAGGAGTATCAATGATATTGATGGTCACCCCTTCATAGTTTACGGCCGTATTTTTGGCCAGGATCGTAATACCTTTTTCCCGCTCCAGGTCATGGGAATCCATTACTCTTTCTACTACTTGCTCATTAGCCCTGAAGACACCGGATTGGATCAGCATTTTATCAACCAATGTGGTTTTGCCATGGTCTACGTGGGCAATGATGGCAATGTTCCGTATATTATCACGTCGCACACCAATTTCCTCCCTCTAAAAACCTACCATGGTATTTTATTATGTCCCGCTAAGAAAAACAAGGGCTCCACCAGGGTATTCTTAATTTCGTAAAAATCTAAAACATTTGGGCCATTGTTAAAGCACTTCATAAAAACCAGATGCACTGCTACATATAATTAGCCAGTTATGCATCAAAACAACTTTTTGGCTTATTTATGCTATATAACGACTTTTTGTCATAATTTGTTGATGCTTTCCGGCATCTATAATTTTATCGCTTTTCTTTTTTTATATCCCCTTGGCCCAAGATAATACATAATATTCTTTTATTTCAGCCATTTTGGCACACTTCTTGCATGTGTAAGGGGTTTAAATTTGATTGGAGGTGGTACCCAGGCGTTCGTTGTAAACATTTTGATTTTTTAAATATTTTTCTTTAAATCAAAGGAGGAAGTAAAATGGACTTTGCATTGTCGCCCAAACATGAAATGTTAAGGACAATGTTCCGGGAGTTTGCCGAAAAAGAAATTGCACCCATTGCCGCAGAAATTGACGAAACAATGGAATTTCCTTACAACACAGTAAAGAAAATGGCTGAACTCGGTTTTATGGGAATACCATTTCCAAAGGAGTACGGCGGAGCTGGCGCCGGAGACCTCGCTTATATTATTGCGGTAGAGGAGATCTCCCGGATTTGTGCATCCCACGGCGTTACGCTTTCGGTGCACGTTTCTTTATGCAGTTGGCCAATTTTTAAATTTGGCAATCAAGCTCAAAAAGAAAAGTATCTTACACCACTTGCTTCCGGAAAGAAGTTAGGCGCTTTTGGCTTAACAGAGCCCAATGCCGGTACGGACGCCTCCAACCAGCAGACCAGGGCAGTCCTGGACGGTAACGAATATGTCCTTAACGGTTCCAAAATCTTTATTACTAATGGCAGCATTGCTGACATCTATGTGGTTCAGGCGGTAACCGACCCTGGAAAGGGCCTGAAAGGCATTAGTTCTTTTATCGTGGAAAAAGGAACTCCTGGCTTTACTTTCGGTAAGAAAGAAAATAAGATGGGTATTCGCGGCTCGGTACAAACTGAATTAATTTTCCAGGATTGCCGCATTCCCAAAGAAAATCTGTTAGGACAGGAAGGCGACGGTTTCAAGATTGCGATGCAGGCACTGGATGGGGGCCGCATAGGTGTAGGTGCGCAGGCCCTCGGCATTGCCCAGGCTGCCTTGGAAGAAGCTGTCAAATATTCTAAAGAACGTATCCAGTTTAACAAACCCATTGCCAACAACCAGGCCATCCAATGGATGATTGCTGACATGGCAACGGAAATTGATGCAGCCCGTTTCCTGGTATACAGGGCTGCCTGGCTAAAAGAAAATAATAAACCTTACAGCAAGGAGGCCGCAATGGCAAAGCTGTTTGCTTCCGAAACAGCTATGAGAGCTAGTCACAAAGCCGTGCAGATCCACGGAGGCTACGGTTTCATAAAGGAATACAGGGTGGAACGCTTAATGCGTGATGCTAAAATAACCGAGATTTATGAGGGAACATCGGAAGTCCAGCGCATGGTTATCGCAGGCGCTACCTTGAAATAAGACCCACGGTAAAATGTCAAGACCTTAAAACTGGAAAAAAATTATGAGTCCT
>CAZWTM010000006.1:0-61802 GCA_964637385.1 uncultured Peptococcaceae bacterium | reverse complement strand
TTATACAATACCCTGGGTATGTGTATTCGGCCTCCGGTGCTTCAGGCCGTTGGTCCTACTTTGCTTGCGGAGCTTTATTCCTCCCTTACGGGAATAGAGATAACTGGGGAGAAGTTAATGAAAACAGGTGAACGGATTTGGAATCTCCAGAAACTTTTTAACCTGCGTGAAGGAGAGAAAAAAGAGGATAGTGTCTATCCCCAGCGGTTTTATCAGGAGATGCTTCCTGACGGCCCGAGCCGGGGAAGGGTCCTTGATCCCTGCAAGGTTCAGGAAACACTGGAAGAATATTATAAGGCCCGGGGCTGGAACCAGGATACAGGTATCCCTACTGATACAAAATTGAAAGAATTGGAACTAACCTATTGATTCTGCGGGCTTTTTTAATAGGAGGAATATTGCAACTATTGCGGAATATTTCTTTAAAAGGGTTCAAGGGGGAGAGATATGAGAATAGCGAATTTGCCCATAAGTAAAGGTCCTTTGCTTCAATTAAACAGTTCTTTGCGGGATGTCATAGAGGCATTTTCCCAGTGCTCATTTTCCGCCTTACCGGTCATGGACGGGGAGGGGAAGTATACGGGCTTAATCAAATCTCAAGATATTTTTTCTCAATTAGGGAAAATGTCCTATGAATCTTCTGTTGAGGGACTATGTGTACCCAGTGAGCCTGTAAAAGAAAACGATAAAGTGTTGCCAATACTGGAGCAGGATCATCCTGATGTGATACCCGTTGTAAATAACGAAAATATGCTGATGGGGTTTGTCGCCAGGAGGGACCTGGTTGAGGCTGCTTTAAAGTGGTATAAAACAACTGCAGATAAATTTAGCCAGGTAGTGGCTTCTTCTTACAATGGTATTATTGCCATAGACACAGAAGGAATCATTTTTGTTTTCAATCCTGCTGCGGAAAGAATTTTGGAAAGGGACAGAAAGCAGTACCTGGGTAAGCATATTTCGGAACTGGATCCAGCCAAAGGGCTCATGGAGACCCTGGAAAAGGGAAGTGTATCCATCGGGGTAAAAAATGTCATCAATGGGAAAACCATCATGTCCAACCGTTCGCCTCTTGTCTATAATGGGCAGGTTGTGGGGGCGATGGGTGTATTCCTCGATGTATCCACCCTGGAGTCTGTCACAGAGGAATTAAATAAACATAAGGCTCTTGTCCGCAAACTTAATGCCATTATTGAATCTTCCTATGACGGTTTATATATCTGTGATAAAAATGGGATTGTTACGAATGTCAATACAGCATGGGAACGGATCTGTGGTGTTTCCCGTGAGCAGGTTGTGGGCAAAAGCGCCTATGACCTGGTAGCTGAGGGACTTTACAACAAATCGGCTGCTACGAAGGCCTTGGAAACAAAAAAGACATGTACCGTGATGTTGGAAATGACCTCGGGGCCCAAGGCCAGCCAAAAAATTATGGCCACCAGCACTCCGGTATTCGATGAGAAGGGTGAGATTGAGCAGGTGGTAGTGAACGTTCGTGATATTACCGAACTTGAAAATCTAAAAAAACAACTGGATGATATCAGGCATTATGCTTCAGAATTACAAGAGATGCAGATACAACAATTACAAATGGACGACCTGGTGGCCCAGAGTCCGGCCATGCAAAGAGTTTTGGAACTGGTTACCAGGGTATCCAGAGTGGAATCAACGGTTCTTATTACCGGAGAATCAGGGGTCGGGAAAGAGGTTATCGCGAAAAAGATACACCTTTTAAGTAAAAGAAAAAACAAGCCCCTGATAAAAATTAACTGTGGGGCAATTCCGGAAAACCTCCTGGAATCTGAACTCTTTGGTTATGAGGGAGGTGCTTTTACCGGGGCGAAAAAGGAAGGCAAACCGGGTATGTTTGAACTGGCCTCTGAGGGAACACTCTTTTTGGACGAGATTGGAGAACTTCCTATCAACCTGCAGGTAAAGTTACTACGGGCCATTCAAGAGAAAGAAATTATCAGAGTAGGTGGTTTAAAGGCCATTCCCGTAGATGTTCGCATTATTGCGGCTACGAATAAAGATTTGGCGTCTATGGTAAGAAAAGGGACGTTCCGTGAGGACTTGTTCTATCGCCTGAATGTAGTCAATATTAATATTCCTCCTTTGCGACAGCGCCGGGAGGATATTGTTCCTCTTTTATTTGAGGTATTGAAAAAATTCAATACAAAATACGGTTTGGATAAAAGGTTGACTGGACCTGTTGTGGAGAGACTGTTGCAGTATGATTGGCCCGGGAACATTCGAGAACTGGAAAATCTTGTAGAGCGTTTGGTTGTCCTGGTGAATGAACCATACATTCAAGTGATGCATCTGCCTGAGTTTTTACAGGAAAACGGCTCTAAGACCAAAGCAATTACAGTAAATGGCATAGTGCCTTTAAAAACAGCCATTCAGGAGTTGGAAGCCCAGTTAATTGAGAATGCCCTCAAAGAACACAGGACAACCCGCAAGGTTGCCCAGCTTTTGGAAGTGAATCAATCCACCATTGTAAGAAAAATAAAGCATTATAAGCTTGGTCAAACAGATGCACAGATGAATCAAAATGAAGTTTGGGTGCATCAGGTGCGGATATAATAAAATTAACAAAGAGAAAAAGGATACAAACAAACTGATGTGAAATCGCATCAGTTTTATTTTTTTAATCAGAAAATAGCCTGCTGGAATAAGGCTTTAAGGGTTGTCTGGAGTTGGCATATAAATTGCATTGATAATCAGTAGAGTAAATACAATTATATTTTACTATATTATTAGTAAGGAGGATATTTGGTATGGCCTTGAAAACCGGTGAACAGTACAAGGAAAGCCTAAGAAAGATGAGACCGAACATCTACAAGTTCGGTGAGCTCATCGAGGATGTAACGACCCATCCTGCAACCAGACTGCACGTTGAATCTGTTGCCCATTCCTATGATATGGCCTTTGACGAGAAGAAAGCCCCCATTTACACCACCACTTCTTTCTTGACGGGCAAGAAAGCCCATCGATGGAACACACTGATGACCAGTGTAGAAGACCTTGTCGGTAACTCTGATATGAAGCGAGACCAGTACCGCTGGTCAGGTACTTGTCAGGGGGCTACATGTGCCGGCTGGACCATCCTCACTGCCCTCTGGGATGCCACCTATAAATGTGACAAGGAAAATGGCACTAATTATCATGAAAGACTCAAAAATTATATGCTCTATGTGGAAGAAAACGCCCTGGCCCTGTCGGGTGCCATTACCGATGCCAAAGGGAACCGTTCCCTGAAGCCTTCCCAACAGCCCAATCCCGACCACTACCTGCGTATCAAGGAAAGACGTCCTGACGGTATTGTTATTAGCGGTTACAAAATCCAAATCTGCGGTGTAGCAGCATGTAACGAAATCGTCTTTATTCCCACCAGCGGTTTCGGTGCCGATGATGCTGATTACTGTGTGGCTGGGGCTATTCCCCGCGATGCCCAAGGCGTAACCATTGTTGAAACCCGCCGGCCCAGTGACGAACGGGATCTGGAAGAAGGCTGGGATGCTCCTAAAGTTGGCAACATTACACAAGCCTTTATTATCTTCGAAGATGTATTTGTGCCTAACGAACGTATCTTTTTAGCCGGCGAATACAAGTACACAGGCAAGATTATCGGTGATTTTGCTGCTATTTACCGGGCTGCTATCGGTGCCTGTGTGGCCGGACAGGGAGATGTCATGATTGGCGCTGCCATCAATATGGCCCGTGCCAACGGCTTGTCGCAAAAAGTCTTCCAGGACAAACTCAACGAAATGGCCATCAACAATGAAATTACTTATGGTCTGGGACTGGGCGCTATGCTGAAAGGCAAGAAGACTGAATCCGGAACCTTCATTCCTAACCCGCTCTTGGCCCATACCAACAAGACCCAGGTAGCCAGACTGCCCTATCAAACCAAGGTCATGTGCCAGGATATCAGCGGTGGTATTGCCGAAACCGGTTGTATGCCTCCCTATGTGGACTTCCAGCATCCCGAATACGGCAAAAAGCTTCTTGAATCTTTGGCTGCCGGTACAGATGGCGAGTCCCGTGCCCGTGCTGCTCGCTTAGTTGAATGGCTTACTGTAGGCGGCGGTATCCCCGGCTGTATGCATGGTGGCGGTTCACCTGATGGTGCCAAACTGGTAGTCAGGGCCATGACTCCCTGGGAAGAGTTTGCCAAAGATGCCAAGAGAATTGCTGGTATTAAAGCTGAATTGGCTGACCCTGCTGCTAAGAAATAACCTCAATCACATAGATAAATCCTGCGGGCCTCTCACCCTGAATAGGGGAGGGGACCCTTTTTTATTGCCCCAGGAAATTCACCAGGAGAATAACCAGGGGTGCTATAAAAAGCATGATCAGGGAAAATGTGAGATTGTACTTAAAGGTAACATTGAAAGGCTTGTCTTCTATGGAGTCTGCCACAATCACCGCAAAGGGAACAAAAGGAGAAATACTTATGGCCATATACCAGCAGGTCAGCAAGGTTAGAGTGAAGGCAGTATTTGATAAGCGATAATGGCCGGTGTAATAGTAAAGGCTAGGGCCGTTACAGTAATCATCATATTAACTCCACACAAACTTAAGAGCATGGTAAAGAGCATAAAAAGCTGAATGATAAAATATAACGGAAAAGAATTTAAATAAAGTAAAATATTGCCGATATTATCTTTTAGAGGTGTATGAGAGACCATAAACCCCAGAAGGCCTTTTGTTATGCTGCTGTACCATATTGTAAAGTCAAGATTATACTTAAATAAAATCATGTGACCAACGGCAAGAGAAACCAGAGAGACATATAACTGGAAACCTCTTGTCATACTGAGGGACGAATTAAGAAAAGCAGAATGCCGGAAGAAGCAAAAAGAATGTAGAAAAGTTCATTTAGTTTAAAAATCTCATTTGTATACACTAGCATAGAAAGAAAATACATGCTGAAAAAATATTTTTTTCATAATTACCTGCCTACTTGTAGTTTAGATTGTTAAGGTTAAATAAAAACCATCAGTTGCCTGATGGTAAAAAAACAAAGTCTCTACAATTAAACGCCTCTAAAAACAGGATTTCGTTTTTCTTTAAATGCGGCAATGCCTTCCTTATTGTCTTCTGTCTGTAAGCATATAGTCTGTAAATCAGCTTCCAGCTCTAAAGCATTTTCCAGGGTTAAATTGTAACTTTGATTGAGTAATTTTTTCATTAAGCTTGTAGCAACAGGTGCAGCTTTGCTTAGCTTTTCCGCAAATTGATAAGTAATTTCTTGTAATTCTTCTTCTCTTACCACGCGGTTGACAATCCCTAGCTGAAGTGCCATCTCCGCATCAATGGGTTCTGCTGAAAACATTAGTTCCTTTGCTTTCTGTAGTCCGACCAGGCGTGGCAATAAATAAGTGCCCCCGCAATCAGGCAATAACCCTATCTTGGCAAAACTCTGGACAAACTTTACCGATGCTGTACAAAAAACTATATCACAAGCTAGTACCAGATTAAAACCTGCACCTGCTGCCACTCCGTTAACCATAGCTATGACGGGTTTCGCCAAGTTCATAATAGTCGATGTTATGCTACCTGCGGATATAATGTAATTTCGTCCATCCACAACATTATTAATGCTTTCAAGGTGGTTTAGATCTCCTCCAGCGCAGAAAGCTTTACCCGCACCAGTTAAGACGATTACCTTAATCTCTGGGTCTTTTTCACATTCTTGCAGAACTTTAATTAAGGCTTCAATTAATTCAGGGCTTAATGCGTTGTAATACTTTGGCCTATTCATTGTTACTGTAGCTATACCGTTTTTTCTTTCCAACAAGACCAATTCTTCATTCTTCACCTAACATTCCCCCTAATTTTACTTACTTTATTAATTGTAATTTGTATTTCAATAAATAAAATAAATTCGACAAATACTTAGGTTTTTCCTTTATTCCAATAGAAAATATTGCCATCCACCCATCAAAACATCTGTAAAAACATTGCCCCTTTTACTGGTCAAGCCTGCAGGATTCTTCCAGGGAGATAAAGAATCCTAATTCATGGCGTAATACACAATATCAAAGGGGTTTTTTAAATGCGCATCTTACATACATCGGACTGGCACCTGGGACGGACCCTGGAAGGCCATAGTCGTCTCCCGGAACAGATGGCCTTCCTGGATGAGCTCTGTTACATCGTGGAACAGGAGAAGATTGATTTGGTTTTAGTGGCCGGTGACGTTTATGATACTTATAACCCCCCGGCTGGGGCGGAGCAGTTATTCTTCAGAGCTATGGAAAGATTAAGTGCCAATGGCAGGCGCGCAGTAGTGGTTATTGCCGGTAATCATGATAGCCCTGACAGGCTGAAAGCCGCCCAACCCCTGGCTTCCAAACAGGGAATTTTTCTCCTGGGTTTCCCAGGCGAGGACCTGGCTCAAGGGATGAATGGGAACCTTACTTTGGAAGAAAGGGCATGTCAAACCCAGCAGGTTTATAAGGTACGCGGAGGGCATGGCTGGCTGGAAATTGCAGTGCCTGGCTGCCGGGAACATGCCGTTCTCGTAACGCTTCCCTATCCTTCGGAACAGAGGCTAAACCAGGTGCTAAGTGATTCCTTAGAGGAACAGGCTATGCAGAAAGCCTATTCGGAACGTGTAGCCCTGGCCTTGGCTCAGGGTGCTGCGTTTTTCCGGGAGGACACGGTTAATCTTGTGGTGAGCCATTTGTATGTTCTGGGTGGACATACCTCGGAATCCGAACGGGATATCCAACTGGGGGGAGCCTATGTGGTAGAACCCGCTGCCCTGCCGGCCAATGCCCATTATGTTGCTTTGGGTCACCTGCACCGTCCCCAGAAAGTGGGAGGCAGTCCTGCTCCCTGCCGTTACTCAGGCTCCCCCCTTTGCTACAGTTTTTCGGAAACAGACCAGCAGAAAGAAGTTGTGGTCATAGAGGTTATCCCAGGGCAGGATGTGAGGATACAGCCGCGGAAGCTTACCAGCGGAAAACCCATGTTGCTAAAAAGATTTAAATCCTATCAGGAGGCTTATGACTGGTGTGCAGCTCCGGAGAACAAACAGGCCTGGGTTTACCTGGAGATAGAGTCGCCGGAGCCCCTCTCGGGAGCAGAGCTGGACCAGCTTAACAGAGCTCATCCCGGCATTATTTTCCGGAGGGTTATTTTACCAGGGAGCACAGTTCACCAGGAAGGACAGCGGCTCTCCGAACTGTCCCTGGAGGAGAAATTCCGTATGTTTGTAGCCAGGGAAACGGGTAATGCCCCTGACGATGAACTTGTAACCCTCTTTTTAGAACTGGCCAGCGGAGGTGAAAAGGATGAAACCAATCCGTCTTAAGTTCTCAGGGCTGCAAAGTTACCGGGAAGAACAGGAGATTAATTTTACCGAGCTGGGTTCCTTAGGGCTCTTTGGGATTTTCGGTCCCACAGGCAGTGGTAAATCTACGATTCTTGATGCCATCACTTTAGCCCTCTTTGGGAATGTGGAAAGAGCTGTGGGTGGAACCAAAGGGATCATGAACCATTTGACGGACAAACTTTTTGTCTCATTTGAATTCTGTCTGGGCCAGGATCAGTATGTGGTTGAACGGGTTTATGTCAGAAATAAACATGATGAGGAGTCGGTACTGAATAAAGGGGCCCGCCTGGTTAAAATGAGCAGTACTGTGGAAGTTCTGGCTGATAAAGCCACTGATGTGAATGAAACCATAGAAAAACTCCTGGGTATGACCTTCAAGGATTTCACCAGGGCGGTAATTCTCCCCCAAAATAAATTCGATCAGTTCCTCAAGCTTACAGAAGGGGAACGGGCCAAAATGCTGGAAAAAATCTTTTGTTTGGAGGATTTCGGGGAAGAGCTTTTGGTACGGGCCAAAAATCTGGAAGCTCAGCTTCAACAAGAACTCCATACCAATATGATATTAATGACACAGTTAGGGGATGTTTCCGATGAAGCCATTCATAAAACCCGGGAACAGCTCCAGGCTATAAAAGAAGAGATAAAGAAAAAAGAACTGCTCAAAAAAGAGCTTGAGGAAAAATTAAAAGAACTTGAGCAGTTAACCAGGGTCTATGAGGAAATGGCTGTGCTGGAAAAAGAAAGGGAAAGTTTAGAGGCAATGAAACCCCGTATAGCCGGGGATAAAGTTACCCTGGAGAGAGGGCAGAAAGCCGAACCCCTGCGTAATCTTTTAAACCAGCTGGCAGACTTATTCATGCGGGAACAGGCTGAAACAAAAACTCTGGCTGTAAGGACCGAGAAAAATCAGGCCGTAGAAGAAATGTTAAAAAAAGCGCAAGAAAGATTGAACCAAGCCCGGGAGGGGGAAGTGGAACTTAATCATATCAAAGAAGAAGTGTTACCCCATATTCATATGGCCAGAGAATTTGAAAAGCAGGTTTCCAGCCTCCAGCAGGAAATATCTAAAAATCAAAACCTGCTTCAGCTTAACAGTAAGATTATGGAAAAAATTGTAGAAGAGGGACAGAGTAAGAATAGGTTCATTGAGCAATTGAAAAAGGATTTGGAGCGTTTATGCGAGGAACGCAAGGGTATTTTAAGCATCTTAGATCACCGCAGTGCAATAGATAAGGCTGTAAATCTCTTATTTGAACTGGAAACTGCCGAGAGATTGGAAAAAGAAGCCCTTGGTGTTTTAACAGAAAAGGAGCAACTGTTGCAAAAAACAACCCGGAGTCTTAGGAGCTTATTGATGACCCAAAGGACTTATCTGGGGAAAGACCCCCATAAAGAAGAGATTTCATCCCTTATTCAATTATTACCCGGCATCATCCAGTGTACCAGTAACCAGCTTGAGGAAGCGGAAAGGCTATATAACCAACTGGTTTATAAGAATATGTCTTCCATACTGGCCCAAAAGCTTGTTGAAGGAGAACCTTGTCCTGTCTGTGGTTCAACCCACCACCCACAACCCCTGAGGAGCCACGTAGACAGTGAAAAATTAGCAGAGCTTAATATCAAGGTCTCTCAACTTAAAGAGAAATTGGAAGAGCTGCGGCACTGGTCCCAGGAAGTGAACCTCACATACCGGACTTACCAACACCTTCAGGAGGATATCAGCAGAATTTATCAGCCCAGTCATTTACAGAGATTGGAGGAGGTATACGCTCTCCAAAACAGGTTTAAAGAAGAAACTGCAGGGCTTATGCTTAAAATTGACAGGCTGTTACCCCTCGAGCCGGCTTCGGAACGGGAGATGGTACGTAACTTACAAAAACAAATAAGGCAGATTGATGAAAAAAATAAAAATATAACGGTGGAAATAGAGCAGTTAGAAGGAGAGATAAAGAACAAAGAAAAAGAAGTTTTGGCATTAAGAGAAAAATATGCTACCCTCAAGGCTGAGAAAGAAAGTCTTGAGAAAAGCCTCAAACAACAGGAGGAAGCCCTGGCCCAGTTCAAGTTTAAACTTCGCCAGTTGGTTGGTGAACTTACTGCCGCAGAATTAGAGGGTAAGGTGAGAAAAAGAATCAGCCAGTTGCAGCAGGAATTAAATGAGGCTGAAAAAGAGTGGCAGGAAGCAGTTAAGACAAAACAGGAAATGGCTGAGGCTCTGGCCGAAAGTAAAATTTGTCTTTTGACAACCCAGGAACATCTGGCTAAATTGCGTGCCGATCTCGGAGATATGGCCAGGGAGGCGGGTTTTAACAGTGTGGAGGAAATTCAAGGGGCTTTACTGGAGCCAGGGGTTAGCGTTCAAATAAGCCAGCGCATCCAGGAGTATGAGAAAAATCTGAACCATGTGGAACAGAAACTCCGGGAATTAAAGATAAAAACAAGGGATCAGTCCCTTGATTTGCAGGAAATAGCGGAACAAAGGGAGTTATTAATTAAAGTGAGCCAGGAATATAACGAGGATATCAGGTTGGAAGGTGCCCTCCGTAAGGAACTGGAAGATTTACAGGCGAAACAAATGACTTTGCGGGAACTGCAAACAATAAACCAGAGACTGACAATGCGTAAAGAATTGGTAGGAAGGCTTTTAAACCTTCTTAAAGGCCGACGCTTTGTCCAGTTCCTGGCCGCGGAGCATTTGCGAGACATGGCGGGCGAAGCTTCTATCAGATTAGGCACTTTAACCGGGCAGCGTTTCGCTCTGGAATTAGATGAGGGCTGCGGTTTTGTCATGCGGGACGATTACAGTGGCGGCCAGCGCCGTCCTGTAAATACCCTGTCGGGGGGAGAAACCTTTCTTACTTCCCTTTCCCTGGCTCTAGCTTTATCTTCTAAAATCCAACTGAAGGGTAAATATCCCCTGGGTTTCTTTTTTCTCGATGAAGGGTTTGGCACTTTGGACCAGGAGAAACTGGAACTGGTGATGGGAGCTTTGGAAAAGCTCCATGACGGGCAGCGTATGGTAGGGGTTATTACCCATGTAGGGGAAATGAAAAACAGGATGCCCCGTTATCTTGAAGTTATACCGGCTAAACAGGACGGAACGGGGAGCCGTGCTATAATGAAAATAAATTAGAGACCCTGAAGGGTCTCTGCTTTTGTTTAATGCTTTTTAAAGGTTTGGCAACAAGTGGCATCTTTTGTGTCAGCAGGGGTGGCTCGCAGTTGGTCAAGCTTAGCGTTAGGAGAAAAACCACCAGCCTCATCAGATTGCACTACAATATGATCCGCAGTGCATTGATTACCTGATGACCAATAGTAACAGGTATTTACGGTGCAGTTAACTTCAGGCATAAAATCCCTCCTTGGATAGGAATATTTTCTAATCCTAATTTATTTTGATACAATATCTAAAATTATATTCACGTAATGGGGTATTGTAATGATGAAAGAAGAAAAAATAATTATTATTGATGCAGATGCCTCACCTAAAAGAGTTAGAGAAATTACACTGGAGGTTGCCCGGAAATATGGGTGGGAGGTTGTTACTGTAGCCTCTTTTCATCACCAAATAGAAGGGGCACACCGTCACATTACCACCGGTGATGAAGCACAAGCTACTGATATGGTAATTCTCAATTTGCTAAAGAGGGGCGATATCGTCGTTACTCAGGACTGGGGATTGGCCGCCCTGGTTTTAGGAAAGGGGGGCTCTACCCTTTCCCCCCATGGCTATATTTTCCGGGAAGAAAAGATGGACTTTCTCCTGGAGGAACGGCATCTTAAAGCCAAATTCCGTAGAATGGGCGGGCGTACCAAGGGACCTGCGACCCGTACCAAAGGAGATGACGTAAAGTTTAGAAAAGCTTTAGAGAAACTTATCCAGGAGGGAGAGGACAATTTCTAAGGCGATTAAACCAATGATCATCCACTCTAAGCGGGTTCCTCTCTGGGCATGAGTTAAACCTGTAAAAACTTCGGTAATATCCATCAAGGTTTCCGTTTTATGGCGTAGGGTTTCATACCTTTCCTCCAGCTCAAAAAGACCGCTGAGCTTGTCAAAAAGGTTTCCTGCTTCTTCATTGATCCAGGTAATATCGGGTTTATCCAGCAGCATAATATAGGCAATGGTATTATATTTGAAACGTAAGATGGTGGCTGAGGTTTTGGCCAGCCGGTTATCGGATATCTGAAAGCGGCCTTTGGCCAGGTAATCTACAATGTCTTCGATGTCATCAAAAAGGACGTCGATGTCGTGCTCGATTTTTTCCAAGGCTACGGATTTGGCTAACACAGTAGAAACGATCTCCAGGTAGTAATCTTTAAAAGTGGGAGTTACCATATCTTCATAGTTGATGGACGGTTCATCATGGGGTCTGATCAGAAGTTTAAAATCGTCTTGGAAAGTAAAAGGGGAGATTTGATTAATGTTTTTTTCTATTTTTTGCAGGTAGACCACTACATCCATCATTTCATGGTGGGAAAAGTTAATAAAAACTACAGTACCAAAATAAAAGATGAAAACATATTTATTGTGGGACTCCCGCAGGATCCCTTGTAAGTTATGTTCCTGGAGGACAAGGGGGTCTTCCCAGCGCAGTTTTTTATTCATGCCAAAATGGACCGCAATTTTGTTAAGGTTAAGCTCATTGGCTAAGACAACGGCTATAAAAACTGCCGATTCCATAACATCATTCCTTTTAGGAGAAAATGTATAAAATCTTAAGACTATAGAGCTTCAAAGAGAAGAAGTATCTTCTCATTTATTTTTTCCCCGTTTTCATGAAAAATAAGAATAGGGTAATTTTTATTATTTTGTTATAATGAACATATTGTTTACAGGAAGCGGGGAGTTTATCGTGCAGTGGAGAAGGAATCTCTGGTTTTTATCCATCGCCGTTTTTATAGCCAACCTGTCCTTTACCTTAAATATGCCCTTTTTACCTAGATTTCTCCAAGAACTGGGGGTTGGGAGGAATTTATCCCTATGGTCTGGGATAATGATTTCCGTTAATTTTTTAACTTATGCCATTATGGCGCCTATTTGGGGGTCTTTGGCCGATCGCTATGGCAAGAGGGTAATGTTTTGGCGCTCAGGATTTGGTATTGCTCTAACTTACGTCTTAATGGGAATAGCCGCTAACCACTGGCAGCTTTTTGTTTTTCGTGCTTTGAACGGATTTCTTTCCGGATTTATTCCTTCAGCCATTATGCTGGTTGCCTCCAATACGTCTGAGGAAGATATGGGCTATGCTTTGGGAATAATCAATACCTTTATTGCCCTGGGCGGCATTATGGGGCCCTTTATCGGTGGGGCTATGGTTCAGTATTTGGGCTTAAGGATGATCTTTCATGTTTCCGCAGTTTTGTTATGTATTGCTTCGGCCCTGGCCGTATTTGGCACGAAAGAACGCATCATTAAACAGGCCGTAAAAACGAACCTCTGGCAAGACTTAAAAAGTATCATGGGTAACAAATCCCTTAAAGTATATTTCTTTTGCATGGTGATGCTGCAGGCTGCTACTTTTATGATCCAGCCTATTTTACCCATACGCATCGCTGAACTTACCCGGGAAAATGTGGAAATGATAACAGGAATTATTTTTTCCGTTATTGGTATTTCTTTGGCCATAGGTTCTCCTCTTGTTTGTAAAATTAAGAGAGCCAATTATGTCACCATTCTCCTCTTCGGTCTATTCCTTTGTGCTGCCTTGAGTGTAGTGCAAGGTTTAACCTACTCTGTGTTTTTTTTAGGCGTTCAGCGTTTCCTTTTTGGTTTTGCTAATGCTGCCGTTAACGTCAGTGGCAATGTGCTCATTACCCAGTGTGCTGGAGAAGAGATGCGCGGGCGGGTTTTTGGTACATTGAACGGGCTTACGGCTTTCGGCGCTGTTTTGGGGCCTCTCCTGGGAGGCTTCCTTGGTGAACATTTCGGTACAGCCAGTTCTTTTCACGGCAGTGCGGTACTCTTTATCCTGGCAGGTTATGCCGTATGGAGAATCCGGGATAGGGCTGTAGAGGTATTAAAATCCAAGGTAGAGACTTGCTCATGCCTGGAATAGTATAGAGATAAGGAAAGACTTGACATCAGGTCTTTTCTCTTTTGTTCAGCAGATTTTCCTAATAAATAATGATACCAAGGATACCAAAGCCCAGCAGAATAAAGATAGGGTGTAATTTAGTATATTCCATTAGTCCTAAGGCAATTAAGGCCATAATAACACTGGACATATTCACTATGGTATCTTTGCCTACCAGAATAGCGGCACCAATAACCAGGGCGACTACTACAGGGCGCAGGCCTTGAAAAGCTCCTTGGAAGCGGGGGTTATCCTTATGCTTGATCACAATACTGGCCAGCGTTGTTATTAAAATAAAGGAAGGTAAAACAACGCCTGTGGTGGCTAAGGCAGACCCCAGAATTCCTGCCATTTTATAGCCGACATAAGTTGCCGTATTTACAGCCACAGGTCCAGGAGTCATTTCCGCAACGGCCAAGATATCAGCAAACTGCTGGACAGTCAGCCATTGATGATTATAGACCACTTCCTGCTGAATTAAAGGAAGCATGCCATAGCCCCCGCCGAAGCTGAAAGCACCGATAAAGGTGAACGTGAGAAAAAGTTCCAGCAGCATTATGATACCTCCCTGTTTCCCTTGGAAAGAATAATACTTCGAAGGATTCCCGCTATTGCTCCGAAGATAATAAGAACGATGGGATGAATTTTTAATAATATGAGCCCGCTGATGGCAAGAACACCAATGATAATACTGAAAGAATCCTTAATACTTTTTTTTCCCATACCCAATCCTGCACCAAGAATAAGAGCCACCACCGCAGGCCGGACTCCTTCAAAAAATTTTGTCATGTACTGGGTCCCGCTTTGGGAGGCTATAAACACGGCAAACAGCAGAATGATGATGAAAGAGGGAAGCACTGTACCAAAAAGGGCAATCACTGCTCCCGGAATTCCCGCCAATTTATAACCCACGAAAACAGAAGAATTTACAGCCACAGGCCCTGGAGCAGATTGTGTCACGGCAATCATATCGATAAATTCTTCTTGTTCCATCCAGCATTTGTTATCACAAACTTCCCTTTGGATGACAGGAATCATAGCAAAGCCGCCGCCGAAGGTGAAACAGCCTACCTTAAAGAAAGAGAAAAAAAGGGTAAAAAGAAATTTAGGTGAAAGAGCTGGACATGACATAGGATCTCCTCCATAATAGTACGATAATATTAACACTTTTATATCATAACATAGAACAAAAGCACATACATGTATAATTTTACCGTGCCATCGTTTCATTTAAAGAGTTAAAGGTCATGCACCGGATATCATGCTTTGACATAATATTTAAATAAATATGGTGATAAGGATGGTGACAACGACCATGAGTTTATCTCAAATACTGCAGATTATGTCTGCCCTACCACAAATTGTAGAGAATATCAAGAAAATGAGTCCTGAGGAAAAGAACGCATTCGTCCAGTCCCTGGGACTGGAGGGTGAAGAAAAGGAAGCGGCTTATACAATTATTACAAGATTCCAGGAAAGCAAACCCCTTAACCCTGAAGAACAGGTGAAGGCTCAGGGGCTTTTGGAAAAAGCATTAAAAATGAACAATTTGGATTTATCCACTCTCCTTAGCATGGGGATGAAAAAGCAGTAAATAAATGGAGGCGATGCCTCCATTTATTATTAATTATAAAACGGTATGAGGTGAAATTTGTTAAACACTTTTTCTCAAGAAGTTTCATATTATGCATCAGTGAATAGTGTAAGAGGGTGATAGCGGTGGCAAGTTTGCGATTTACATTTGATGGAGAAAAGCGGCCCCAAAGACCTAAACCCTTTCCGCCTTTTATGGTACGACCTGTACAACCTAGACCTTATCTGATACCTATAGAAAATTATCCTGGAGATCGAGAAGGTTCGACCGAAAAGGTGATGGAAAGAGGGCCGGAGGAGTTAAAGATTATAAAAGATGAAGGTAAGGAAAAACCAGCAGAAGCCCTTCCTGAAATGGAAGATAACAACGGACAAAAGGAGAGCTACCATGAGTCAAAAGAGGAGATGACACCTCTTCAGCTCAGTGAAAAATTTGTTGCTAGATTAGATCAGGTGGAAACCACCCTTAGCAATTTACGAGGACATGCGGACATGATTAAACTTCTTTTTAATGAAATCAACTTTAAATTAGACAGCTTCATGCAGATTTTAGAGATAATTCGTGCCAATGAGGAAAGAAGAATTAACCGTGCTCAGATTCAGGTAGCTTCCCACAAGACGGCCAAAGACATCGTAGACGAATTTCTGGAACTCCTGCAGACCCCCGTTATGCAAAACGCCTTGCGCCAGCTTTTAATTAACGTACTGGTCAAAAATGAAAGAAAAGTCGGTTTTTAACCGGCTTTTCTATTAAGCCAGGGAAATAAAAAATAAATTTTTTCTACCTGTGGCAGTACAGTAAATATAAATTGCGTAGAGTAACCAGTAATTCATCTTACACATAGGATAATGATAGGAAACCCCGGGAACTGGAGGGAGGCAAAAATTGGATGGCCAGTTGTCATGACAAATACTTTTCTTACCATATTAACGTAGAAGACGTAACGAAAAGGGAAAAACCCCAGGATAACAAAGAAGTGAAAGAAGAACCGAAGAAAGAAAAAACTAATGGAATCACCCTATTTGGTATGAAAATTAGCTATGCAAAAGCCTTCGGCGTTGCCTTTATGGTTCTTTTTGCCCTGCTGTTTTTTCCTGGGATAGGAGTCTCTTCATCTCAAGTGAAAAAAGAGGAGACTGCTGCAGAGAAAGATGGGCAAGAGAATGCAAAATAAATATGAAGGAGGTATTTTTATGGTAAACGAAAATGCTCAAACTGAGATGTTCTATGGTGGTTTTGGCTTGATCTGGCTTATTTTTGCCATTATCATCATTTGCCTCATTTTCCGGCCCATATTCTTCCCATATCCCTATGTTTATTAAACAATTTTTTTACTAGAATTTTTAATCATAAAAAAACAGTAACCACATAAATTTTTACTTCATACAATAAAAACAGATAAGGAGACTGACTCCTGTCACAATAACTTAAATTAAGGAGGTATTTAATAATGGCTGAAAATGCTGGTGCCGGATACGGCTGCTATCCTTATCCTTTTGGACGGGGTTTTGCCATTCTTTTCCTGGTAATCCTCATTCTCTTACTGTTCCCGGGTTTCTTTGGTGGTTATGGCTACTAAAATAATTGGATTTAAAGGAGGTATATAGTATGGCTGAAAATACTGGTACCGGATACGGTTGCTATCCTTATCCTTTTGGACGAGGTTTTGCCATTCTGTTCCTGGTAATACTCATCCTCTTACTGTTCCCGGGCTTCTTTGGGGGTTATGGCTATTAAAGCCATAAAGAGGTGAAAGGCGCAAGCTAGGCTTGCGCTTTTTTTGTATCATTATTTCCAGGGTTTACATAGAATAAGATGCGAATTTATAGGAGGTGTGCCAAATGGGGAACAATGGGAACAATGGAAATTCCAAGGTTATGGCAGAGGTATTAGCATTAACCAGTGAGCTATCCCAGGTGAAAGATGTCAGCAATTATCTTAGTAATTTAATCGATGAGGGAATTTATAAGCTTGATGCCCTTTTAAACATTGTAAGCAGTCTAAAAGTTCGGGAACAAAACATTCTAAGCACTGGAGGGAGTGCTGCAGCAATACAGCAATTGAATGAGGAGCAGATTGACAGTTTATTGGAAATGCTCAAATCGCCAGCTTTTCAAAATATTGCGCGCCAGGTTTTACTGAAATGGATGGAAAAAAAATAAAATAAGCCCTGCTTGGCAGGGCTTATTTTATCCGTTATCTGGAATTTGTATAGCAATCACGGCAGTAAACAGGTCTTACGCCCGTGGGCTTAAAAGGTACCTGGGTTTCGACACCACAGCTGGAGCAGTTTACACTGTAGTATTGACGATCGCCGCCACTACGTCCGCTATTGCTACGGTTACCGGATTGCTGCTTACGGGCTTTACGGCAGGTGAGACATCTAGCAGGTTCGTTTTGGAACCCTTTTTCAGCATAGAAAGCTTGCTCTTGCTCGCTGAAAATAAATTCCGAACCACATTCTTTGCATACCAGAGTCTTATCCATTTTCTCTTCCTCCTAGTGTTAGATTTGCCTGCTCACTTGTCGGGACCTCCAAATCTAACCCTGGGAAAAGAGAATAGATGGACTAACCGGTCAAGCAAAAAGCAGGTGTTACCAATTCAATTATACTATGGGAAACTGCAATATGCAATTTTTTTTGTAATTTTACAAAAAGAGAATTACCAAAGATTATCTCCTATATTTCCAGGAAAAAGTACTTAAACTAATGATATGATAAAACGTTTTCTAATATATGGGATAATAGGCTGGTCAATAGAAATATTTTGGACAGGTATGGGTGCCCTGTTCTCAGGTAACTGGCAGCTTCCGGGATTTACTTATCTCTGGATGTTTCCCATTTATGGGCTGGCCGTGTTTCTGGAACCCCTCCATGATGAAGTCAGTATTTTCCCCTGGTATGTAAGGGGGCTGGTATGGGTAGTGGTTATTTTTGCCATTGAATATACTACAGGCTGGTTACTGAGCATCTTCCTGGGAAACTGTCCCTGGGATTACAGTGGTACTACTCCTTTTCATATCCGGGGTTTAATCAGGCTGGACTATGCCCCGGCCTGGTTTATAGCAGGTTTGCTCTTTGAACGCCTGCATAGGACATTAGATAAAATAATGCTTTAAGGCCTTGCACTTCCTGGTAAAACAATATAATATCTAATGTGAATTCTGGTAGGAGGAATACCTATGCGGCTTCGGAAAAAACCCGGTATCAAAAATAAATTAGAGGAGTTACAGGAAATAGTTATTCGTAATCCTGAAGTTTATAAGGGTCAGTGGCATACTGTTTTTGGCAATACCCATCCCCTCCATGTAGAACTGGGGACAGGAAAAGGGACTTTTATCACCACTCTGGCCGGAATAAGTCCGGATATTAATTATCTGGGAGTGGAAAGGGTACCTGACATTCTCTATATTGCTGCTAAAAAAGCTATGGTCCGGCCTTTGCCTAATTTACGTCTTTTAAATATTGATGTGGAAAACCTGCCTTTTATTTTCGAGGATGGCGAGGTTGACCGGATTTATTTGAATTTCAGTGACCCCTGGCCTAAAAAAAGGCACAGCAAAAGGCGCCTTACACACCGTCGTTTTCTTGAAATCTATAAAAAAGTACTTAAAAAGGAGGGGGAAATTCACCTCAAAACAGATAACCAGGGATTTTTTGAATTTTCTCTTAATGAATTTTCGGAGATGGGGTTCCGCTTGCGTAACATTACCTTTGATTTGCATAAAAGCGGCTTTAGCGGTAATATCATGACTGAGTACGAAGAGCGTTTTGTGAATTTAGGTCAGCCCATCTATCGTTGTGAAGCCATCCTTCCACCGGAGTAAGCAACAACGCCAGCACTGGCGTTGTTTTTATACGTCATAAAAATGTAACTCAATTTACTCGGAAATCGGAAGTCGGATTTCGGAAATCGAAAGTAAACTTGACATCACTTCCGGAAAAGTTGAAAATGGGGGTGAAAGGAGTAAAAGGATGCGTTTACCGGAAAGATTTGCATTACGTATGCAGGAATTGCTAAAAGAAGAGTGGCAAGAAATCCTTAAGGCTTGGGAAAGTGAACCCTACCAGGGTTTACGGGTAAATACCCTCAAAATAAGTGCTGTAGAATTAAAAAGAAAGCTTCCTTTTGATTTAGAACCCATCCCCTGGGTAGAAGAGGGCTATTATTATTCCGGGGGAGAAAGACCGGCTAAACATCCTTATTACCAAGCGGGCCTTTATTATTTACAGGAACCCAGTGCTATGGCTCCTGTAGTCTGCCTGGAGATTAAACCGGGAGAAAAGGTGCTGGACCTTTGTGCTGCTCCCGGTGGTAAATCTACCCAGATAGCCGCCAAACTCCAGGGGAAGGGACTCCTTGTGACCAATGATAGTAATGAGGAAAGGGTTAAAGCACTGGTGTGGAATCTGGAACACTGGGGAGCCACTAATGCGGTGGTAACAAATGAGACCCCGGAACGTTTAGCCCGTGTGTTCCCCGCCTATTTCGATAAAATTTTAGTGGATGCTCCCTGCTCCGGAGAGGGGATGTTTAGAAAGGACCCCAGGGCCATCAAGAGCTGGGAGAACTACAGTGTAGAAAACTGTGCCCTCTTACAAAAGGATATTCTGGAATGGGCCGCCAGCATGTTAAAACCGGGAGGACGCTTATTATATTCCACCTGTACATTCTCTCCTGAGGAAAATGAAGGTGTTATCGCCCATTTCCTGGCAAAACATCCTGATTTTAAAATAATATCTCTTCCCCTGGCTCATGGCTGGGACCGGGGAAGACCTGAATGGATTGATGATGCCGCGGGATTAGTGGTTGATGCCCGGAGGCTGTGGCCCCATAAGGTGAAAGGGGAAGGCCATTTCCTCGCACTTTTGAAAAAAAAACGGGGCGGGAGCAGTAAGTAACCTTTCTTCGCCGAAGTCTTGCCGCGAAGAGAAAATCCCGGAGCCCCTGCAAATTTTTATGGAAGAAAATCTGACTACACCCTTAACTGGCCCTTTTTTGCTTCAGGGTCAGTATATCTATAGAATACCCGGGGACCTTCCCTCTATGCAGGGACTAAAGGTAGTACGTCCCGGCTGGTTTATCGGTATTTTGAAAAATAAAAGGTTCGAACCGTCCCAAGCCCTGGCCATGGGTCTTTTAAAAAACAATGTGCGAAGAACCCTTTCTTTTGGAGTGGCGGATCAAGAGGTGGAACGCTATTTGAGGGGAGAAACTCTGCTGGTGGATGGCGAAAAGGGGTGGACCCTGGTTTGTCTGGAAGAATTCCCTTTGGGTTGGGGTAAACAGACGGGTGAGTACCTAAAAAATTATTATCCCTCTGGCTGGCGCCTTTTGGAGTAAGGAGGGCTTTTGGTGAAAGAATTTTTACGCTTGGATAAAATCCTGTCTCATATGGGTATAGGAACACGAACAGAAATTAGAAAAATGATGAAAAAAGGTTTGGTCAGTGTCAATGGAGAAATCATTAAAGATCCGGCCCTTAAGATTAATCCAGAAGAAAGTTCTATTTTTGTGGCGGGAGAGCCCGTCATCTATAAAAAATTTATCTACCTGATGATGAATAAACCTGCCGGTTATCTCTCGGCCACTACCGATGAACATGATAAAACGGTGCTTGACCTATTGGCACCTGAACACCGAATTTTTGCTCCTTTTCCTGTTGGACGTCTGGACAAGGATACGGAAGGACTGCTCCTTTTAACCAACGATGGTAAGATGGGACATCATTTGACTGCACCTCGCAGGCATGTACCCAAGACCTATTACGCTTTAATCAAGGGAGAGGTTAGCGAAGCAGACGTAAAAGCCTTTTCCCAAGGGGTTATCCTTGATGATGGCTATAAGACTCTTCCTGCCCGGCTTACCATCCTGAAGACAGGCCTGCGGTCAGAAATTGAACTGATCATTTACGAAGGGAAATACCACCAGGTCAAAAGAATGTTTCAAGCTCAGGGCAAGGAGGTTATCTACTTAAAGAGAATTAAGATGGGACCTCTTGTGCTGGATGAAAGCTTAGCCACCGGTGCATACCGGGAGTTGACATCTGAAGAACTTCTTCTTTTACGGGAGGATCTCCCTCATGAAACTTAGAGAAGCTTTGGGAATACTGGAAACGGGAATGGTTACTGCCGTAGGGGCAGGAGGGAAGACCTCTCTGCTCCTCTCTTTGGCTGCAGAGTGGCAGGAAAAAAAAGCACCATTTCTTCTTACCACAACAACAAAAATGTTTTTCTGGCAAGTGCAAAGCTACCGGCCTGTTATGTGCAGAGATTATGAACGCGGTGTACGCTATGTTTGTAAATCCCTGGATAAGTATGGTTTCGCTTCCTGGTTTATGAGATGGCGTGGTACTAAAGTTGATGGGGTTTTCCCTCGCTGGCTGGATATGTTTATGGCTACTAAAGCTGTTCCCCATATTTTTGTGGAAGGAGATGGGGCCAGGCGTAAATTGATTAAAGCCCCGGCTTCCCATGAGCCGGTGGTTCCCTTTGCCAATCACCTCACACTGGGTGTGATTAACCTGGGGGCCCTTGGCTGTAGACTTACTCCCCGTTACGTACACCGGCCGGAAATTCTTGCCCGTTTACTTGGTAAATCCCCGGGTGATACCATAGAAGTCAGAGACATTGCTGTACTTGCCGGTCATCAACAGGGGGTTTTTCAAAATACAGCGGGAGAAAAAATACTGGTTCTCACCGGTGGTAACCGGGAAGGTATATCTTCTGTGGAAAAAATACTGAAATCTTTGGCAACTTTTAATACAATCGGTATTAAGCGATGTGTATTAACGGCGGGATTCGGCAGAGGGATGAGGGTAATTGAGGTGTTTGCTTTATGACAGGAAAGCTGGGGGTGGCGGTTTTGGCGGCAGGCTCAGCCCGGCGGATGGGGAAACCCAAGCTCCTTTTGCCTCTCGGGAATGATACTATCCTGGGGCATGTTCTGCGGACAGCCAGTGGTTTTTCCTGGGGGGGGAAAGTGGCCGTTATCGGTGAACCGCAGATGGAACTTAGCCAAACTTGCCTCCGCTACGAGTTCCCCTTTGTTTACAACCCTGACCGTGGCCTGGGTATGAGTACTTCTTTGCGGAAAGCTTTGGAAGCGCTTCCCTCCGCAGTGGAAGGGGTGATCTTCCTCCTGGGGGATCAGCCCTTGATAACTCCGGGTTTAATTAAGGCTATGGTCCAGGAGTATGCTTTACGAAAAAATACTGGGGCCATCATTGTCCCTTATTGTAGAGGACAGTACTGCAGTCCTGTGCTTTTTGGCGCTAAGTGGCGGGATGAACTGTTCCGGGTTACCGGAGATGAGGGAGGCAGGAGCATCATCCGCAGTCATCCTGAAGCGGTGATTCCCCTTGTCTGGGATAAATATAAGCCCTTTTATGATGTGGATACCGTAGAAGATTATCATTCCCTATGTAAGGAGTGGATGGATGATGAAGATATACCAAAAGATCGTTGAATTACTGGCGCAGGGAGAAGTAATTGCTTTAGCCCATATTATTAAGCAGAAGGGATCGACCCCCAGAGGATCGGGGGCAAAAATGCTGGTGCGTCAGGATGGCTCCATTTTTGGTACTATTGGCGGCGGGCCTCTGGAAGCCAGGGTTATTCAGGAAGCAAAAGAGTGTATCGCTAAAAGGGAAAATAAACTGCTGGAATACAACCTGGATAAAGAACTAAGGGGCGGGTTAAATATGCAGTGCGGCGGACAGGTCCAGGTATCCCTTGAAATTATCGTTCCGCCTCCCCATTTGATTATTGCCGGGGCGGGACATATCGGGCAAGTTTTAGCCCAATTTGCCCATGCTTTGGAATGGCAGGTTACAGTGGTTGACGACAGGGAGGAGCTTCTTGCTCCCGGGAAACTGCCGCCCGGGGTAAATAGTATTTGGGGCGAAACCTATATGGAGGCCATGCGCAAAGCGAAGATTACGTCCAATTCTTACATCGTTATTGTGACAAAGGATGCCGATGCTCAGGTCCTGGAAGAAGTCATTTATTCTCCTGCCGCTTATATCGGCATGATTGGAAGTCAAAGAAAGGTGGCCCTGGTTAAAAAGAACCTGGAGGAAAAGGGAGTCTCCAAGGAAAGACTAGATGCTGTACATGCACCTATCGGTCTGGATATTAAAGCTGAAACACCGGCGGAAATAGCCGTGAGTATTCTAGCGGAAATTATTATGGTAATGAGAGGCGGCCAGGATCCCAGGCCTATGTCGGTTGGTAGTTGTTAGTTGGTAGTGGCGGACGCTCCCCGTTTCCCGATTCCCGATACCCGAATTAGCAGGATATTTTCGGGTAGCTGGTAGCGGGTGGCGGGCAGCGATTAAGTTAGTTAGAAATCTGATGTCGGACGTTGGAAAGCGGAAAGCGGATGTCGTTGATAATACACAGTCAGGAGTGAGCGTATGCGGAAGGTTAAGGTGGAAGAAGCTGTAGGTATGGTTTTAGCCCATGATATAACCAGGATTGTACCAGGTGAATTCAAAGGAGCTGCCTTTAAAAAAGGACATATAGTACGTGCAGAGGATATACCCAGGCTCCTGGATCTGGGAAAAGAACATCTTTATGTGTGGGAAGCAAAAGAGGGCTGGCTTCATGAGGATGATGCCGCCAGGGCCATTGTCGAAGCCACAGCGGGACCAGGTTTAACCTTTTCTGAACCCAAAGAGGGGAAAATTAATTATGTGGCTCAGTTTCCCGGTATCCTGAAAATTGATGTGGAAAGGCTGTACCGGGTGAATTCCGTAGATCAGGTGGTTCTTTCTACCCTGCATAACAATATGCCGGTAAAAGAAGGGCAGGTTGTAGCCGGTACGCGTGTTATACCCCTGGTCATCCAGGAAGAGAAAATATACCAGGTAAAGGCCATAGGACAAAAAGGCCCCATTATTCAGGTGATACCCCTGAAGGCGAAAAAAGTTGGTATTGTGACTACGGGAAACGAAGTATTCAAAGGAAGGATCAAAGACGGTTTTGGCCCGGCTCTGGAAAGGAAAATGAGCCATTACGGCTGTGAAATTGTCAAGCAGATTATTGTTCCCGATGATATCAGGTTGATTAAAAATGCCATTATTGAGATCAAAGAAGGGGGGGCTGAGATCATCCTAACCACAGGCGGCATGTCGGTAGACCCTGATGACGTAACTCCCTTAAGCATCAGGGAATTAGGGGCGGATATTGTCAGCTACGGTTCACCCGTTTTGCCCGGAGCCATGTTCTTACTGGCTTACTGGCAGGAAACGCCCATTTTAGGTTTACCCGGCTGTGTGATGTATGCCAAGCAGACGGTTTTTGACCTGGTGTTTCCCCGTTTGCTGGCCGGTGAAGTCCTGCAAAAACAGGATTTAATACAGTTAGGGCATGGTGGATTATGTATGGACTGTGAAGTATGTCGCTATCCGGCTTGTAGTTTTGGCAAGGCCTAGGAGGTTTTATGAACAAGGAAATTGGTTTGAGTCTGAGAGAACTACTGGAACTCGAGTCATTCAATAATATAAAAGTAGTAGGTGGTCATAAAGGGCTCGATAAAACGGTAATGAATGTCAATGTTATGGAAGTACCTGATATCCTTGATTGGATTAAGCCGGGTGAGCTTCTTTTAACTACAGCTTATTCCATACGCGATAATGTCACGGCACAGCAAAATCTTGTTCCCCAACTGGCCCAAAGAGGGCTGGTCGGGCTGGCTATTAAACCCCGCCGCTATATTGAACGTATTCCCGACATTATGATTGAACAGGCTGATCAGTATGATTTTTCCCTGTTAGAATTACCGGGAGAAGTTTCTTTTTCCGATTTGATCAACCACGCCTTAACAGCCATTGTAGATAAGCAGAACAACTATTTAAACCGCTCCCTTAATGCTCACCGCTTGTTCATGGATATTGTCCTAAAAGGGGGTGGGTTAAAAGACATGGCCAAAAGCCTGGCCCAGCTTGTTGAAAATACGGTGATCATTTACGATGCTAAACATGAACGGGTAGCCTGGGAAACAGTAAACTGGGACCAGGATAAAATCGGGGATTTATGGGATAAAGAAAGCATGGCCGGAGTTGGGGGAAATAAAATTCCTATGGAAGCCGGTGGCTGTAAATTATGCAAGCTGGAGGTTCCCATATACTCCGGAAATGAATATTATGGCAAAGTCATTGTTTGTGAAACAAACAGGCCCCTTAGTTTTCCGGATATTCCCATTGTGGAAAGATTGGCTACAGTAGCGGCTTTAGAGATAGTCAATCAACATGCCCTCATTCAAGTGGAAAGACGTTATGCCAACGAGTTTTTAGATTTGCTGTTATTCTCACAAGTAGAAGAGGAAAGTGAATTTATTAACCGTGGCAAGTTTTTTGGGTGGGACCTTGCCAAACCCTATGTGGCGTTGATTTTGCAGTACGAAAATGAGTCTATAAAAACTGGCGACGAAAGCGAAAAAAGACGTCAGGATATTAATAACAGTATTTTTAAAGGTGTTTGTGATTTTTATAAAGATGGGGTAAGAGCCATTGTCGCGGGTACGAAAAGTAATATGGTAATTTTATTACTGGAGGTAAAGGAAAAAGAGTCCAAACTTTTATACAGGGAAGTAATGGAAGAAGCTAAACTTATCCGGAAAGCCCTTTCTCATCTGTTAAAAGATGGAGATCTTACCATCAGTGCAGGGCGTTACTATGAGGGAATTGCCGGGATTCAGAAAAGTTACAAAGAAGCCTTTAAAGCCCTGCGTATTGCGAAACAGATAGGTTCCCAGGGTCAGAATATTCATTTCCACGATCTTGGGATCTACCGCCTCCTTGTTCTCATTGATAAAAGGGAAGAACTGGAGGAGTTCCTCAACGAAACGGTAAGACCGCTTATTCATTATGATGCTGAGAGGAATTCGGATCTGGTGAAGACGCTGGACATGTTTTTCAGGTGTCAGGGAAATGCTAAAAAAGTTTCCGATAAACTCTATACCCATTACAATACGATTTTGTACCGGCTGGAAAGAATTCGGGAAATTACCGGGCTGGATTTAAATGATCCTGAGGATAGGTTTAACCTTGAGGTAGGTTTGAAAGTCTGTAAACTGATGCAGACGAAAATTTAATGAGAATGAAAGAGGCTGTGGGAAAAGGAATTTCTCCACAGTCTCTTTTTGGATATAAAATTAATTAACAAAATAATAGAGGGATGTTTGTGAAATAGTAACAAAGGGATAATCCATATAAAAAGAGAATACTTGGACGAAAAGAATGCTTTGGTTAGAGATAGGCATAAGAGAGGGGCTTATGCTATGGGGGGGATTTTACACGGAGTTTCCCTGGGGCAAGGATTCTATCATAGGCTTAAGCAAGGCACTTTTATGGGAACTGTGCACAGCGTGTTTCACCGGGTCTGTAATCTCGTCACAATTGAGGGTGAATTGTATTCTCTGGCACTGCCTCGGGTGGGTAATAGTCCTAACGGTATACTGGTGTTGCTGCCGGCTGGAGAAGATTTTCTATCATGGGGGATTAAAGAAGGTTCTGGATTTGAGGCCCTTGGGACCAATATTCTGTTAATGGAGCATTGTGTTATTGACCTTAGCAAGGCTGAGTTATGGACCCAGGAGGATGTGCTTGACCCTGTTTCACCGCAGCAAATGCTAAAAAATCTCATAATTTTAAAAAATCAAGTAGTTAGGGATGGGTTTCCTCAAGGATTAGGCGGGCTTCTGGCTGATAAACCTCCGGACAGTTATCTTATCCAGGCTGTTTTGAAAGTATGGATTCCTCTGAGGGAAGCTATCCGCTCTCAGGATCAGGTAGGTGTTTACAGGGGGGCCCGTTCGTTGATTGGCCTGGGGCCGGGATTGACCCCTGCAGGGGATGATTTTTTAAGCGGTTTTATGAGCAGTCTTTATTGGGGTACAAAAGCTTTGGGGATGGAAACCCCAGGGGTATTACGGTGCAATGGAGAGGTGGTCAGAGCGGCTAAAGGCCGTACCAACCTTATCAGTTACACCCAAATCTTGTATGCCAGCCGGGGTCAAACACCAGAACAGATATTTTCTCTTCTTAAAGCCCTTTACTATGGTGATGATGAGGAGCAATTAAGAAAAGCCGTAAAAAAGATGCTGGAAATGGGCAGTACTTCTGGCAGCGACTTAATGGCCGGCATTGGTATGGCTATGGAGTTTTTGTTAACCGAAAATATTTTATATCAGGAAAGGAGTGCGCAAATTTGGTTGTAAAAGTTATTGTCAAGGCTAATGCCTATTTTGATTCTGTTACCCTGATGGCCATCTCCAAAAAAATAACAGAAAGGGCAGGAGTTTTTGATGCTGTTGTCGGGATGGGGACAGATTTAAATAAAGAGCTTATTGCCAATGTAGGTCTGGAAACCCCGGAAGTGGTAAAAGCAGGGCCCAATGACCTGTTAATTGCTGTAAAGGCTGAAAATGAAACAATTTTGGCAGAAGCCATTCAGGCAGCAGAAGAAGCATTGGTGCAACGTAAAGGTGCCAAAAAAGGAGCCGAACAGGCACCTAAGAGTTTGGAAGGTGCCTTGTATCTTGCTCCCGAAAGTAACTTAGTGGTAATTTCGTTGCCTGGTGCTTATGCGGCCAGGGAAGTAAAGAAAGCCCTGGAAAATAATCTCCACGTCATGTTGTTTTCCGATAACATTTCTCTGGAAGATGAAATTGCCTTAAAGCAATTGGCCCATGAAAAAGGCTTGTTAATGATGGGGCCTGATTGTGGGACAGCGATTATTAACCATGTTCCCCTTTGTTTTGCCAACGTAGTGCGTCCAGGGAATATCGGCGTTGTAGCTGCTTCAGGAACAGGTACCCAGGAAGTCACTTCTTTGATTGACCGTTTTGGCGGCGGGATCTCCCAGGTTATCGGCACAGGCGGCAGGGATTTAAAGGCGGAGGTAGGCGGAATGATGATGTTGGACGGCCTCAAAGCCTTAGAAGAAGATCCTGCTACCGCTGTGATTGTCATAATTTCCAAGCCCCCTGCGCCTGCTGTGGCAGAAAAAGTTCTGGCAGCAGTCGGGAATGGGCCTAAACCCAAAGTAGTGTTTTTCCTGGGGGGCGACCGCAGTGCCATTGAAAAGGCCGGAGCTGTGGCGGGATATAACCTGGAAGATACTGCCCGGAAAGCGGTGGCCCTGGCCTTAGGTAAAGAAATTCCTACAGATTGTGTATGCTGTGTAGAGGACCCCGCCGTGGTGGCCAAGGAACAAGGGGGAATGGCTCCTCAACAAAAATATGTTCGCGCCCTTTATACAGGAGGCACCCTATGCGACGAGGCCATGCTCGTCATGCAGGAGGACCTGGGTGGTATCTACTCTAATATCCCTTTCAAGCCTGAATTCATGCTGGAGCACACTTCGAAGAGCAAGAAACATACGGCTATCGATTTAGGTGATGATAAGTTTACCGTGGGACGACCACATCCCATGATTGATCCGACCATCAGGCTCTCCCGTTTGTTACAGGAGGCCCAGGATCCTGAAACAGCCGTTATCCTCCTGGATGTGGTTTTAGGTTATGGTTCCCATCCCGATCCTGCGGGCATTCTGGTGCCCGTTATCAAGGAAGCTAAGGCTCTAGCCCAGGCCCAGGGACGATATCTGTCCGTTGTAGCATCCATTTGTGGAACCCATAAAGACCCGCAAAACTTCAGTGAACAAGAGGCTAAGCTGAAAGAGGCGGGTGTCATTCTTGCATCGAGTAATGTAAAAGCTGCTAAACTGGCGGCAACTATCGTGAAAGACAGACAATAGGTCGGGAAAGGAGGTAATGATATGACAAAGATAAATGAACTCTTTGGACAAAAAGTCAATGCCATTAATTTAGGAACAGAACTCTTCAAAAATGATCTTGCCAGGCAAGGTGTTCCTGTGGTTCAGGTAGATTGGACTCCACCTGCTGGAGGGGACAGTCGCCTGATCAAAGCCCTGGATGCTTTGAAGGCTTTAGAAGATAAAATTAATGAAGCCAACCAGGAGGCCTTTAACCGTTATACCAGTGCCCAACCTATGCTGGTGGATATTGAGACCGCTTTGGATTTTATACCCGGTATGACGAAAAAGACTATCCTGCATGCAGGACCGCCCATTACCTGGGAAAAAATGTCCGGACCCATGCGTGGGGCTGTGATGGGCGCTCTCATTTATGAGGGTTTGGCTGCTAATGCAGAAGAAGCGGAAAAATTAGCCGCCTCCGGAGAAATCACTTATGCTCCCTGTCATGAGCGGGGCGGGGTAGGTCCTATGGCTGGCGTAGTCTCAGCCTCTATGCCCGTTTTTGTGATTAAAAATGTTACTCATGGTAATACTGCTTTTTGTACACTTAATGAGGGTCTGGGTAAGGTGCTGCGCTACGGGGCCTACAGCGAAGAGGTGCTTGAACGTTTGCTCTGGATGGAGAAAGTTCTGGCTCCTGCCTTGAAAAAAGCCATTCTTCTTTCCGGTGGCATTGACTTGAAAGCCATGATAGCCCAGGCCGTCCACATGGGGGATGAACTGCATAATCGTAATAAAGCAGGTACCTCCCTCTTTATCAGAGTCATTGCTCCGTATTTGATTAGAGCCGAAATTCCTCACGCCGATTTAGTAAAGATATTCGATTTTATTAATAGCAATGACCATTTCTTCTTAAATCTTTCCATGCCCTACTGTAAAGCTGCCCTGGATGCGGCCAACGGTGTGCCTTACAGCACCATGGTAACAACCATGGCTCGAAATGGTACAGAATTCGGTATACGTATCAGTGGCTTGGGGACTAGATGGTTTACCGGCCCGGCCCAGATGATAAAGGGACTTCTTTTCCCGGGCTTCACGGAAGCTGATGCCAACCCTGACATAGGTGACAGTGCCATCACGGAAACAGCCGGTATTGGAGGTTTTGCTATGGCTGCGGCCCCGGCCATTGTCCAGTTCGTAGGCGGTACTGTGGATGATGCCCTTAACTATTCCGATCGCATGTATGAGATTACGATTGGGGAAAACAAATTCTTCACTATTCCACAATTTAATTTCCGCGGCAGTGCTACGGGGATTGATCTAAGAAAAGTCATTGAGCTGGGTATTTTACCGCAGATCAATACGGGTATGGCCCACAAGGAACCAGGGATCGGACAGGTGGGAGCAGGATTGGTTAATCCGCCCAGAGAATGTTTTGAAAAGGCCCTTCTGGCTTTTGTGGAACAATATGTAAAATAACTTGCAAAAGGGTGTAAGATATGAGCGTGACCAAAAGGCTACCTTTAGCTGGCGTAAAAGTGCTGGATATGACCAGGGTCCTGGCGGGCCCTTTTGCAACCATGATGCTGGCTGATTTTGGTGCGGAAGTCATCAAAATAGAGCGGCCTGGGGTGGGGGATGATTCCCGTGAGTTCGGACCTTTTGTAGATGGTTTTAGTGCTTATTTTGCCAGTTTAAACAGGGGAAAAAAATCACTGACTTTGGAATTAAAGACACCCGAGGGTAAAGCTGTTTTCCTGGATCTGGTAGAAAAAGTAGATGTATTAGTAGAAAACTTCCGGCCTGGAACTATGGAAAAGCTGGGTTTAGGCTATGAAGAACTCAAGAAAGTTAATCCCAGGCTTATCTATGCTGCCTCCTCCGGTTTTGGCCAGACTGGTCCTTATGCCCATAAAGCTGCCTATGATATGATCGTACAGGGAATGGGCGGTATCATGAGTATTACGGGAGAACCAGGCAGGCCGCCCGTCCGGGTAGGAGCTTCCATCGGGGATATTACAGCGGGGCTTTTCACTGCTTATGGCATTATGACTGCATTGTATCACCGTGAGAAGACAGGGCTGGGGCAGATGGTGGATGTGGCCATGCTGGACTGCCAGGTGGCTATCCTGGAAAATGCTATTGCCCGTTATGCCGTTACCGGGAAGGCTCCTGAGCCCCTGGGTACACGTCATCCTTCCATTGCTCCTTTTCAGGCCTATAAGACCCAGGATGACTGGATCATAGTAGCTGTGGGCAATGACCAGCTGTGGTGCAAATTCTGTAAAGTTATTGGTCGTGAAGATTTAATTGAGGACAGCAGGTTTGCCACCAATGCCAAGCGCACAGAGCATGTGGATGAACTGGAAAAGATACTGGAAGAATTCTTTAAAACCAGGACTTTTGCCCAATGGATGAAAGAGCTGGATGCTGCAGGTATCCCCTGTGGGCCCATCAATACTGTTGATAAACTCTTTACCCATCCCCAGATAAATGTGCGCGAAATGTTGGTTAAAATAAGAATTCCTCAAAACCAAGAAATTGTTGCCCCTGGGGTTCCGGTAAAATTGTCGGACACACCGGGTGGAATACAGGGGCCCGCTCCTGCCTTGGGTGAACACACCGATGATATTTTAAGGAATTTACTGGGTTACACTGAAGAAAAGATAGCCTCCCTTAAGACAAAGGGTGTCCTCTGAGATGGAATGGAGGTTTTGCCACATGAGCATAATCGTTAACCGTAAACTGTGAACCGTTAACCGACTTCCGATCTCCGACTACTGACTTTCGAAAACAGATTTCAATACTGTTAAAAAGCTTGAGTTTCTAAAATAAATAAAAAGAAAAAAGGAGAGATTAGCGTGATTAAAAATTGGGACAAAGTAAAAATGTATGATTTAACCCAACCCCTCAGCCATTTAACGCCAGCCTGGCCCACTTACGAACCCCTGCAGATTAAATTTTTCAAGCGCCTTGCTCCTAACGGCGCCAACGGACAGCTGATTACCACCAGCAACCACGTAGGAACCCACCTGGATGGTTCACTGCATTTCTGTACCCATGGACGTGATATTGCCAGCATTCCCCTTACTGATCTTATTGGACCAGGTGTAGTAGTGGATCTCAGTGATATTGCTGAGGATTATGGCATCTATACTTCGAAAGACATTACCGACAGAGTGAAAGTCAGGGAGGGAGATATTCTCATTATCCATACCGGCTATGTAAAATACAGCTGGGATCAACCTGAAGCCGACGAAGTACGCTATATGGTAAAACACCCAGGGCCTACCCGTGAATTCTCTGCCTGGTGCAAAAAAATGAAAATTAAATGGATTGGCATCGATGCCGGCTCTGCTGACCACCCCATGAATACCAAAATCCGGGATTGGATGCCTAAACAAGCCCAGGAATGTGATGCTTACTTCCGGAAGAAGTACAACAAGTCCCTGGAGGAAATGTTCCCAGCTGATGACTATCAGTTAATGCACATTGACCTCTTCCCCCACGACATCATTCATGTGGAAAATATAGGGGGACAAATTCGTGAAGTCTTAAACAAGCGTCTTATTATTGGCTGTTTCCCCTGGAGATTTGTGGACGGTGAATCCAGCATTTGCCGTGTTGTGGCCTTTGATGAAGAATAATTATTTTAAGGTAGTAAAGTTGACAGGTCTTTAAGGCCTGTCAACTTTACTACCGGATATTTCGGGAAATCAGTAACAGTAAGAGAATACTGTATATTCCGAAAAGACACTCATGCCGCTAATGCGGCACCAATATTTATTCAGGCTTGCCACCACGTGTCCCGATCTTCGCATAGAACAGACTAAGGCTCGTTTCGGGAAAAATCAGACCACCCTCGACAGTCCATCCGTGGACTGGCCTCGGGTTGGGTCTGACCTCGTGTCAGCCCCTCTGATTTTTCTGCCTCACTTCGCCAAGTCTGTTTCGCTATGCTCCGATAGGGAACGTTTGTGGCAAAACCTTCATTACTGCTTGATAATTTCGGGGTAGTGATAAATTGATGGGGGGACAAGTTTTAGATGGGAAAAACCATTGTTTTAGCTTTTGGCGGTAATGCCATTACCAAGGCTGGCCAAAGAGGTACTTTTCAGGAACAATTAGCCAATATCAAAGAAACATGTGCCCACCTGGTAGGTCTGATTAAAGAGGGTCATCGCCTGATATTGACTCATGGCAATGGTCCTCAGGTTGGTAACCTGTTAATTAAAAATGAGTTAAGCAAATCCGTTGTACCGGCCATGCCTTTGGATGTATGTGTGTCTAATACCCAGGGGTCTTTAGGGTATGCTCTCCAGCAGGAACTCACCAATGCCCTGGCCCAGGAGGGTATTCATATTCCAGTTGTTACAGTAGTTACTAGAGTTGAAGTAGATAAAAATGATCCCGCTTTCCAGAATCCTAACAAGCCTGTGGGACCTTTCTATAATGAAGAAGAGGCTAAAAAGCTTAGAGAAGAGAAAGGTTATGCCATGGTTGAGGATAGCGGGCGCGGCTGGCGTCGGGTCGTTCCTTCACCTTTTCCGCACAAAATACTGGAAAAAGATGCCATACGTGCTTTAATCGAGGCAGGGGCTGTGGTGATTGCTGCCGGTGGTGGTGGAATCCCGGTTTCCCGAAATAATTCCGGAGAATATGTAGGTGTGGAGGCAGTTATAGATAAAGACCTTGCCGGTCAACAGCTAGCCCGGGATGTGGGAGCCGACACCTTTGTCCTGTTAACAGGGGTAAGCCGGGTTGCCATCAACTTTGGCAAACCTTCACAAAAGGAGTTAGATGTGATCACCGTTCGTGAAGGACGGCAATATCAAAGAGAAGGTCACTTTCCACCTGGCAGCATGGGCCCCAAAATGGAGGCGGCTCTTTTATTTGTGGAAAAGGGAGGCCAAAAGTCAATTATTGCGGCCCTGGAAGAGATTGGGCCAGCCTTAAAAGGAGAGACAGGTACTACCATTATTCCCGATCAGGAGGAGTTATCATGATCGAGCACATTGCGGCAGGAGTGCAGATTGCCGCTAAGCCCAATGATGTTGAATATAACGTAGCCAAAATGCTTATATGGTTAGGGAAGGCGGCTAAAGAACACAGGGCCCAGCTGGTTGTTTTTCCGGAAAGTATTACGACTGGTTTTACACCTTGCATGGCTGTTGGTGATTTCTACCATTTGGCCGATACAATCCCGGGCAAAATTACTGATCAGATTGCCAGAGAGGCTAAAAAGTTGGGTGTTCATGTGGTTCTGCCCATGTATGAAAAAGGTCCTGAGCCTTCTATTATTTATAACTCTTCGGTATTAATCGATGATATGGGAAGGATTGTCGGGGTATACCGTAAAACTCATCCCTTCCCCACAGAAAGGCTGGAAGGGGGAGGATGGACCACGCCCGGAAATGAGGCTAATGTCTATGAGACCAAGCTTGGTCGTATCGGTATGATTATCTGCTACGACGGGGATTTTCCTGAATTATCCAGGGTTCTGGCCATCAAAGGTGCTGAAATCATCACCCGGTCCTCGGCCTTATTAAGAAGTTTTGATATCTGGTCTTTGACCAATCACGCCCGGGCTTATGATAATCATGTTTATGTCATCGCCGTTAACGCTATTGGGCCCGATGCAGGTAATAATTACTATTTTGGCCATAGCATGATTGTCAGCCCTATAGCCCAGAAATTAGCCCAGGGTAGGGGAACGGAAGAAATTATTTCGGCAAAATTAGACCCTGAACCTTTAAAATATGTGAGTTATGGGACCTTATCACCGCAAATCTTTGACCATTTGGAAGATAGAAACATTGGTGTGTACCGGGAAATACTTACACCGGCCAAAAGTGCTTTTGAACCTGCCAGACGGATACCTTACCAAAAGACTAAATTATAGTCATATCAATTTAAACGACAAAATTCGATAAAAATCGGCAAACGACGCTGTCATGGTTGCCCAGGGAGAAAAGGAAAGACTCATACCCATCCAGGAATTTTTTGCAGGGCCAGGAAAGACTATGCTTACCAGAGGGGAATTGCTGAAAGAAGATTATATACCTTATCCTGCTGCGGAAGGAAAAGAAATATACTACAAGCATGCCAGGACTAAAGCTGTGGACTTAGCAGCTGTAGGGGTAGCCCTTTTTGCTCTCAAGTCAGGGGAGATACGCATAGTCCTGGGAGCTGTAGTCCCAACCCCGGTGAGGGCCAAAAATATGTTATCCCCCATCACTTGATAACGATTTGGTTCTTACCCTGCTTTTTAGCCAAGTACAGGGCATCATCGGCCCTTTTAATCAGCGAATCAATATCGGTGGAAGAATCTTCCTCCAGAAAACTAATCCCGAAACTGGCCGTAACCTTTATATAACATGCACCCTTCTCAACAGGGATAACCGATTCCTCAATTTCCCGCCGCAGCCTTTCTGCTATCTCCTTAGCTGTCAATAAAGATGCTCCCGGAGTGCAGATGATAAACTCCTCCCCGCCATAGCGGCCTATAAAATCATATTTTCTTACCAATTTTTTTGTCTTACCAGCCACCATACGAAGAACCTCGTCTCCTGTCTGGTGTCCATAATTGTCATTGATGCTCTTAAAATTATCTATGTCACTCATAATTAAAGCCAGTGGTATTTTGGTCCTCTGGCACCTTGCTATCTCACTGTCCAGCCTCTCCATAAAAGCACGCCGGTTAAGGACTCCTGTGAGATGGTCCAAATTTGCCAACCGCCTGATCTCGTTCTCAAGGTTTATTATCCTTTCACCTATCTTCAGGCGGCATTTTAAAACCTCTTCGTCAAAAGGCTTGATGATATAATCATCGGCTCCTGCTTCCAGACCCTTAACAATATTCTCTTTGCCGGCCTTGGCCGTTAAAAGAATTAAATAGACATAGCCTTCTTTCTCCCAAGCCCTGACTTTTCTGCATAATTCCAAACCATCCAGCCCCGGCATAATCCAGTTGATAATGGCCAGCCTGGGCCCGTCTTCCTGCTTAATGATTTCCAAAGCTTCAATACCGTCAGAAGCTATAACAACATCATACTTCCAGGCACGCAGGGTATCAACCAGAATCTTTCGATAATATTTACTGTCCTCCGCGACAAGAATCTTCATCACTTATCCTCCCACAGGGGTATCCGAATCTGAAAATAATTTAATGTAATTCGCTTTTTTCTGCTCAATCTCCTTTTTTTAATGAAAAATCTATCCTATACTATGTTGATAAGGGCCACTTGGGCGCTTTTTTCCGGCTGCGGTTCGTTTTTGTTGAGCGGCCGCTTACCTGTTTTGCCTTCAAGAACCTTAAGGGCTGTCGGCTTGGTTTTTCTTCCTCTTGTGGCCATCGCGTTCACCTCCTCTCCGTGTTGATGGCAGCAAAAAAGGAAGCCTCCTTTGAAGCTTCCTGCTAAATTATGATATACGTCTTTATATTGAACCATCACTCATAATGGGTCCAAAGCCGCAAGACCCTGACGCAATGTCTTTCCTTGTCCACCGAATAAACATGGCGGTGTTTTATGTTTATCCGCCGGGAATACGCCCCTTCCAGGTCGCCGACCAGTTTTTCGTACGGCGGCGGGTTTTGAAAAGGGTTGTTGCGCAATACCGCGAGCAATTGGATAACATTATCTTTAACTGCATATCTATGACACTGTGGAAGAGGCAAAACAGGCGATAGCGGGTTACCTCCAGTTTCGCAACACAGCTCGGGTTCATTCAGCCTTAGGCTGCCTTACTCCACAGGAATTCGGGGCGTACTATACTTTCTCATCTTATCTTGGTACATCTTCATGTCGCTTTCCTTAAGGGTATCTTGCCATTTACTATTCCCCTGCGCTTCCCACGTGGCCCAACCGATACTCAGCGATATACCGGGTCTTTGCGCCTTCTCCCTTACGCCGTTAACAGCTTCAATCTCCTGGTAAATCCTTTGCACCACCATTTGGGCTCCTTTTTCATCAGTTTCTGGTAGGACAAGCAGGAACTCGTCGCCACCGTAACGGAAGGCTATATCGCTCTTGCGGATTGATGCCAGCAATTGCCGGGCCACTTCCTTAAGCACTTCGTCTCCCTCAATATGAGAATAGCAATCATTGATTTCTTTAAATTTATCTACGTCCACCATCACAAAAGAGAGGGGATGATTATAACGCCTGGCCCGCTCAACTTCCTCCTTTATTCTCTCATTAAAATAAGTGCGGTTGTACAGGCCCGTAAGCCCATCTATTATTGCACGTTTCCTAAGTTTTTCTTCCAACTGTTTAAGTTCGGTTATATCCACAAATATATACAGTATTTTCGGCTCTTCTTGTTCGCCATCCGTCATCAGGGTGCAGGTAGCTCTAACGGATTTAAGTTCTCCATTTGAGGTTTCAACTTGCAGTTCACAGCACGATGCCTTCTCTCTTTCCTCTTCCCTGACCTGGCTTTTTACTTTAGGCTGGTCTGAAACAATTATAAATTTCAGCAGGTTTTTGCCAACCAGGTTTTCTTCTTTACAATCGATAAGAGAACAAAAGGCAGGATTTGCGTATTTAATATTTAAGTCAAAGTCCGTCAGTATCACACCTTCACCAAGAGTTTGTACTAAAGTCCGGTAATGTTTTTCCGACCTTTTCAACGCCCTGGCTATTTCACGGCGCTTCTCTTCCGTATCCAGGCTATACAGCCCGTAGGCCAAACTCTTGGCCAGCATTTCCAGGAGCTCAATTTCTTCTTCGTGAAATGCGTCCGGGTGGGCAGAATAGATATTCAAAACCCCGAAAGACCTGTTTTCGTAAATTATGGGTACCGCCGCTGCGGAAGCATAGCCCCGCTTTTTTGCCTCACTGCGCCATGGTTCGTACGAAGGGTCTTCAGCAATATTTCTCACCACCGCTGGTTTCCGGGTTTTTATGGCCCTGCCAGTGGGACCCTGGCCTGTTTGTGTCTCATCCCATGTTATTGTTACAGCCTTGAGGTACCCGTTCTCTTCCCCGGACCATGCTGCCGGCATTACCCTGCGATTATCTTCTTCAATAGTTCCGAACCAGGCAAAAATATAACCCCTGCTTTTGGTTAAAGTCTCGCAAACTTTTTCCAACAACTTCTTTCGATCCTTTTCAACAACTATAGTCTGTAAAACCTCCAGTATGCAGCGTCGAATACCTTCAAGGTACAATATCCGCTGTTCATCTTTTATGCGTTCCGTGATATCTGTAACTGCAATAATTCCCCCTAAAAACCTGCCTTTTTCAACTAGATGATTGGCTGCAACAGATATATAGCACTCCCTCCCATAAAGCGACCGGAAAGGTGTTTCTATGGAGAGCGTTTTACATTCTCCTTTGCAGTCAAACAGGGCATCCAGCCCAAGCTCCTTAACAGAGGGGATTTCCCGTATATCCCTCCTTACTGTTACCGGTTCTTCGCCTTCTTTTAACCCAAGGATTTTTTTCATGGCGAGATTCATGTATTCAATACGGAATTTATCGTCGATTTTTATCAAGCCTACAGGGCTGGCATCGAATGTGAGCATGAGCTCCTGGCGCAAGTTTTTCAGCAATCCGTTTTCCTCTTGTAAACTCCGGTAAGCCACAGAAAATCCCTTCACCACAAGGGCCAGACCAGTTGCCAGTACTATACCTTCTAGCGTGGTACTAAAAAACTCAGGCTCCGAGGTGAATTCATCAAGAAAATTAACCAGCTGGGCCAGCGCCATTAATAACCAGCCCCTCTTTAAATGCCTGATATGTAACCTCGCTATGTACGCAAATCCGCCAATAAGAATTAACAGCGTGACACCCTCAATGAATATGTCTTGGATATCAAGCTTCTGGAAGGTATGGAGCTTAAATAAAAAAAGCCAAATAGCCGTCGTAGACACTAACGCGAATAGAAACCCTAAAAGGTCGTTCACAGGTACTTCAAAAAGCTTTTTTGGTGAAACCCCCACTCTTACTCCCGCGCCCCATAGCCTTGAAATTTACATACAGATAAAAGGCGCGGCGACACCTCCTTTTGGTACCTATTTACCAAATTACCTACTATAGCAATAGTACAGCAAATTAAAACGCTGTCAAGTAGAATTGAGTCTGATCGTGTCACTACTGTAATTTAAAAAGAAAACAGCACGAAGACCGCAGCTGAGCCCGCGGTCTTTGAGCTGTTTTGACCTTTGTTTGTGTCTATAATTTTTTTTATCCAAAGTTGAAGGCTTTTTGTGTTAAAATATACATCAACTATGGGTGTTACGGGAAAGGAAGTGAACAATGTTGAATATAAAGAAATTAACAGAAGGGGTCCTTTTACTGCTTTTAGTGTAATACTGACCCGTTTTCTGTCAATTAAAATTACATTGTATGGCGTAGAGGGTGTACGTATAGGTTTTGGCGTACTGCCTCCCTTGCTTGCTGGTGAAAAGGAAAAAATCTCGTATTTGCGGATTATTTTTGCTGTAGCCTGTACCCACTTTACGGTCAGCCTTTTTTCGGTGCCTTATTTTCTTAAAATTCTGTTTGGTATTCCTTATCAGGCCACTTTCTTGCCCCGACTTGTCTCATTTTTCCTTAATGTCTTGACCATGAATTTAGTTTTACTTGTTTTGCAGACAAAAATAAATATCCTGGATATTGACGGCGTCATGGTCAAGGGGTAGTACCGGGTGAACTTGTCCGGCAGCAGGGTGTTGTTTGCCCTGCTTTTTTGCTGTTTCCCTGCCTTGTTGGCAGTAGTTTATAAAAATAACATTAACGATTTGGTTAAAATCAACAAAGGAATTTAAATTTTGGGTAAAGAATTATAAAATCTATAATTTATAAAAGCAACGAAAAATAATTGTGCAGAATGCATATTGTACCAAGTAAGCAAAGGAAAAGTGGACCTACAATTATCTGACAATTCGCAATTGGGGTAAAAAAGGTAACTGTGTTGACAAATGTCAGGAGGTGGGATTATGCATCAATTTATGTATGTTAAGCCCAGGGATATCACTGAAGCAGTGAGGATACTGGCGGAAAATGGAGAAAAAGCCAGGGTGCTGGCTGGCGGAACTGATTTAATTGTTCGTATGGTCGATAAAATCTGGAAGCCTGAAGTTGTGATTGATATTAAAGGATTGACGGAACTCTCGGGTATCAGGGAAATAGATAATTATGGTGTGGCGATTGGGGCGGCCACATCCCTTAATGAGATTATCGGACATCCCTTGATTCAGCGGTATTTTCCTATCTTAGCGGAAGGAGCCCATGAAATAGGTTCGTGCCAGATTCGGAATCGCGCTACGCTGGGTGGAAACCTGTGCAATGCTTCACCTCTGGCTGATACGGCGCCTGCCCTTTTAGTCCTGGACGCAGTGGCAGTTGTACAGGGAGAAGAAGAAAGACTGATACCCATGGTGGAATTTTTTGCTGGTCCAGGGAAGACTACACTGGCCAGAGGCGAATTGTTAAAAGAAATTCGCATTCCCTATTTATCCAGTGAAAACAGAGGGATTTATTACAAGCACGCCAGGACTAAAGCTGTTGACCTGGCCTCCGTTGGTGTAGCCGTATTGGCCCTTAAGCCTGGAGAAATTCGCATTGCTTTGGGAGCTGTTGCTCCCACTCCCGTCAGAGCCAAAAAGACGGAGGATTTTTTAAATGGTAAAGAGTTAACCGCCCAGGTAATCCATGATGCTACAGTTCTGGTGCAGGAAGAGGTCTCTCCCATTACTGATATTCGTGCTTCGGAAGAATACCGGCGGGAAATTATAAGCGTACTGGTCAGACGCGGCCTCTGTGAAATGCAAAAATTTCTGAGGGGGGAGTAAGGACTATGGTGAAACATAGAATTCGTTTTACGATTAACGGAGAAGTAAGAGAGATGGAGGTTAAAGCCAATCAACGACTCCTTGATCTGATTCGTAATGACCTGGACCTGACGGGTACTAAAGAAGGCTGTGCCGGAGGAGAGTGTGGCGCCTGTACTGTTATCGTTGATGGCAAGGCTATTAATTCCTGCCTGATGTTGGCGGTAGAGGCTGATGGTAAAGAGATATTAACCGTTGAAGGGCTGGCCGAAGGTGTTGTTCTTGATCCCATCCAGGAATCTTTTGTAGAGCATGGTGCCCTCCAGTGTGGTTTCTGTATACCGGGAATGATCATGTCGGCTAAGGCCTTGTTAAAGAAAAATCCCCATCCCTCGGAAATGGAAATTAGAGAGGCCATTAGCGGAAATCTCTGCCGTTGTACGGGATACGAGAAAATTATTGAGGCTATTCTAAATGTTACCGAAAAACAGGCCTGAAGGGAGGTAGAGTTTGATGGCAGGAAACGTAATCGGTAAAAGTGTAATTCGTAAGGATGCTTTGGAAAAAGTCACCGGGGCGGCTAAATATGTAGGTGATTTAAAGTTTAGTCCCATGCTCCATGCCAAAATCTTACGCAGTCCCTATGCCCATGCCAAGATTGTCTCTATAGATACCTCAGAAGCTAAGAAACTCCCTGGTGTTAAAGCAGTGGTAACGGGGGAGGATTTCCACCAGTATGTGGGTTTATACCTGGTAGATAGAACCCTCTATGCCTATGAAAAGGTCAGGTATATCGGGGAGGCGGTAGCGGGTGTGGCTGCGACGAGCCCCGAAATTGCCGAGGAAGCTGTTAAGCTTATTAAAGTTGAATATGAGCCCCTCCCTGTGGTATTAGATCCCGAGGAGGCTATGAAACCCGATGCTCCTCTTATTCATGAAAAACTCCATGAATATAAATGTGTTCCTTTTATTTTCCCGGTACCCCATACCAATATCTCTAATCATTTTAAGATCCGGAAAGGGAATGTGGAAGAAGGTTTTAAGCAGTCAGATTATATCTTTGAAGATGAATACTATGTCCCCCACATGCAGCATTGCCCTATCGAACCCCACGGCACCATAGCCCATATGGACCAGAAGGGGAAGATTACCGTATATAACAGCTGTCAATCCCCCAATGCCACCAGAAAACTGCTTTCCGCCGCTTTAAATTACCCTGTCAACAAGATACGGGTGATTGCGCCTTATGTGGGCGGCGGCTTTGGCGGTAAAGCGGGGGCTACCATCGAGACCCTGGTTGTGCCTTTGGCCATGAAAGCACCTGGCTATTATATTAAATTAATCTATAACCGGGAAGAAGAATTCCGTGATACCTTTGTCAGGCAGGGAATGAAGGCCTATGTGAAGACAGGGGTTACCCGGGAAGGAAAAATTATGGCCCAGGAATTGAAGATGATCTGGGATGGTGGTGCTTACACGGAATACGGTGCCAATATCACCAGGGCGGCAGGTTATACTTCGGGTGGACCCTATGAAATCCCTCATATGAAAACGGATTCTTACTGTATTTATACCAATAAACCCGTAGGTGGACCTTTCCGGGGCTTTGGTATGGGTGAATTACATTGGGCCCTGGAACAGCAGCTGGACCAGATTGCTTATAAACTGGGTATAGACCCCGTGCAGATTCGCATGATTAACGCCTGTCGTGACGGATCCATCAATGCTTGCGGCGAAAAGCTCAAAGATATCGGACTTACTAAGTGTATTGAAAAGGCTGCGGAGATGATCGGCTGGGATAAGCCAAAAGAACCCACTCCAGGTAAAGTAAGGGGCCGTGGTATTGCGTGTATGGTAAAAGGTCCCGCTATGCCGCCTAATGCAGGTTCTTCGGCAGTATTAAAAATCAATGAAGACGGTTCTGCTAATTTACTCATCACGGCTACGGAAATCGGTCAGGGTTCCATGACAGCATTGGCCCAGATTGCTGCAGAGGAACTGGGCATGTCTGTGGATAAAATCGAAGTGGCTTTACCCGATACCGAGTATACTCCTTACGAATGGCAAACAGTGGCCAGCCGTATTACCTATTCGGCAGGTAATGCCGTGATAAGAGCGGCTCAAGACGCCAAACGCCAGTTGAAAGAACTTGCCGCTATTGGTTTCGGGGTTACTCCCGAAGAGATAGACGTGGCCAATGACAAAGTATTTTTGATCGCCAATCCCCAAAAATACTATACCATTGCTGAACTGTCCCTGGGATTGGTTTTACCCAACGGAGGAGGAGTAGGCGGACCTATCATAGGACGGGGTTCCTGGGTGCCTCAAGGATTAGGTGGACTTGATCCAGAAACAGGACAGGGGACCAAAGCTGTTGCCCACTGGACCTTTGGCTGCCAGGCCGTGGAAATCGATGTGGACGTGGAAACAGGTAAGATTGACCTGGTCAATGTGGCTGCCGTTTATGATATTGGCAAAGTAATTAACCCCTGTATGGCCGAAGGCCAAACCCAAGGAGGTATTGTCCAGGGACAGGGTGTAGCCTTCCACGAGCAAATGATTTTTGATGAAAACGGTAAGTTGAAGAATCCTTCTTTTGTAGATTATAAATTGATTAACGCCATGGAAATGCCAAAAATGTCCATCCATTTTGTTGAAACTCCTCTTGAAGATGGTCCCTATGGCGCCAGGGGTTTTGGCGAACACGTCATGGTTCCCACAGCTCCAGCGATAGCCAATGCCTTATATGATGCTTTAGGGATCAGGGTGAAGTCTCTGCCCATGACAGCGGAAAAAGTACTGAAAGCCATTAAGGAAAAAGGTGAAAAAGATCTTGCCTAATTACTATGCATAAAGCAGAGTATAATTGTACTGGCAAGGAAAAGAACTGATTTTACACTAAATCAATTAAAATGGAAAGGTGGTTATGTTTATTGATGGAGACTAAGCCCACTGTTCCCCGGGGACCTATCCGTCGCGGAGACTTTATTCCTTTGCCCCAGAAATTATTATTGGGGGCGCAGCATACCTTTACCATGTTCGGGGCCACTGTACTTGTTCCTTTGCTTACCGGTCTTAATGTTAACGTAGCCCTTTTTACTGCCGGTGTAGCTACATTACTCTTCCATGTATTGACAAAAATGAAAGTACCTATCTTTATGGGTTCTTCCTTTGCCTTCATTGCTCCCATTATTTTGGTAGGGAAAGAATTTGGCGGATTGCAATATGCCCAGGGTGGTGTGATTGTGGCCGGTATCCTGTTTATGATACTAGCCGGAATTATTAAAATTGGCGGGCCGGAACTGATCCATCGTTTGTTTCCTCCTGTTGTTACCGGTCCAATAATAATGGTCATAGGTCTGAACCTGGCCCCTGTATCCATTGATATGGCCAGCAAGAACTGGCTAATAGCCTTTATTGTGCTGGCTGTGGCAGCGGCTACCACGACCTTTGCCAAAGGATTTTTAAGACTTATTCCCGTAATTACCGGTCTGGCCGTAGGCTATGTAGTATCTGTTGCCATGGGCCTGGTGGATTTCTCAAAACTGGCTGAGACTCCCTGGTTCGGCATTCCCCAATTTACTGCTCCTGCCTTTAGCTTGGAAGCGATACTGGTAATTGCCCCCTTGGCCCTTGTCGTAATGGTGGAACATGTGGGTGACGTTCTGGCCGTTCAGGCTACCGTTGAAGAAGACTTCGTCAGTGATCCGGGTATCCACCGCACCCTTTTTGCCGATGGCGCAGCTGTCATGCTGGCTGGCTTGATCGGGGGACCTCCTGGTACAACTTACTCGGAAAATACAGGCGTTTTAGCTCTGACCAAAGTATGGGAACCCCAAATTATGCGTATTGCGGCCGTTTTTGCAATCATGATTGCTTTCGTGCAAAAAGTGGGTGCCCTGCTGCAAAGTATCCCCGTTGCTGTTATGGGTGGTGTTACGATCCTGCTCTTCGGAATGATTGCCAGCATTGGTGTCAGGACTGTAGTTGAGAATCAGGTTGACTTCCAAAAATCACGCAATCTGATCATAGCCAGCGTAATCCTGGTCCTTGGCATTGGCGGTGCTGTTTTCCAGCTTACCCCCAACCTAAAATTGGCCGGAATGAGTCTGGCAGCCTTGGTTGGACTGATATTAAATCAAATTCTTCCTCAAGAAGTCTAAACCTTATAATCCTTGCCAGGAATTGAGCCGTGGATGTTTATCTACGGCTTTTTGTTCTGTAAATAGTGTAAAATCCAGAAAAGAATAATTAACCCTTTTCTTGCCTGTCTCATAAGATGTAATGGACATCTGATTACGTCTGGAAGGAGGAGCCCTTAGGCATGAATAATGAGAGAAATAGACCTTCATCAGTAAAATGCCCTTACTGTGGCAAAGTTTTCCCCTACGGCCCCGGCTTTGGTCCTGGCCCTGTTGGCCCCGGCTTTGGTCCCGGTCCTTATGGCCCTGGCTTTGGTCCCGGTCCTTATGGCCCTGGTTTCGGTCCCCCACCTGTACTGCCCCGTGAAAGAAAAGAAGATGTGTAAGCGAATTAGCAGGTTAAAAGCCCCCATTTGCCTGGGGGCTTTTAATTATGATTATGGATGGTCAACATAGGAATATATTGCGGAATTGGAGGGCTTTCCACCAGGTTTAATCTTGACAAAACAGGGGAAGTTGTAGAATATATTTTTGAGTTCATCATGGGTAAGGAGTAGGAAAAATGCGTATATCACTTCCTAGGACGATTATCAGAAAAATACAAAGGGCCGTTGTTGAATTTGAACTGCTGGAAACCAATGATAAAATTTTAGTGGGATTGTCGGGAGGAAAGGACAGCACTCTCCTGCTGTATGCTTTGATGATCCTCAAGAAACACCTTCCTTTTCCCATACAGGTAGAAGCTTTAACCATTGACTTAGGCTTTAAAGAGCGGGAAGAAATGGATTTAAGTCCTCTGCAGAAAATGTGTAACCAGCTGGAAGTTCCTTTTCATACGATCAGGGCGGAACTGGCAGATGACATTCTTAATAATCCCCAACAGAATCCCTGTGCCCGCTGTTCTTATTTTCGTCGGGCCATTATCCACAATTTTGCCAAGGATAAGGGATTTAACAAAGTCGCTTTTGCTCACCACTATGATGACGCAGTAGAGACCTTCCTGATGGGGATTTTATACTCTGGGCAGCTTTCTACCTTTTTACCCAAGACGTACCTGGATAAAACAGGTATAACTGTGATCAGGCCTTTAGTATACTTACGGGAAGCCGAAATAAAAGGAACTGTTAAAAAACTGGGAATCACTCCTCTGCCCAGCCCTTGTCCCCGGGACGGAGAAACCAAAAGGGCTGTGGTGAAAGAAATGATTAAGAGCCTTAGAAAAGAAAACGAAAATATTTTTGCCCACCTTGCGGCTGCCATGCGCCAGGGACGCAATATTCAATTATGGCCTAAAGAGCTTTCGAAAGAAGAAATCTGGCAAAAGAGTCATGAGTTTTGGTATAAAAGGAAAGGGGATACACCCGCTGAAGCTTAGGTCATTTTATAAGACAGAAATGTCCCCAAAAAAGATTACAGTAAATAGCATGTAGAGGTGGAAAATTATGGACTTTCGGTTTTATGTACCAACACAGGTTTGTTTTGGCACAAGGGTCCTGGAAAAAAATAAGGCCCAGTTAACCTCCTGGGGAAAGAAAGCGCTCATCGTTACCGGAGCCAGTTCGGCCAAGAAGAGCGGGGCTTTACAGGATATTACTGCTATCCTGGAGCAGGACGGTATCGCCTATCGTATTTTTGACGGGGTGGAAGAGAATCCTTCCCTGGCTACGGTTTTACAGGGGTGCAGGGAAGCAAAGGAGTGGGGAGCTGATTTTATCATCGGCTGTGGCGGCGGCTCGCCTTTAGATGCGGGGAAAGCCGTAGCTCTCCTGTCTGCTCAGGAAAAAATTAACCAGGATATTTTTCAATTAGAGAATCCCGGAGCTATGTTGCCGTACATTGCCATACCCCTCACGGCGGGTACGGGCAGTGAGGTTACTCCCTATGCTATTCTTACCGATCCCGCGATGGAAACAAAACGCAATCTTTCTACAGCTTTTTCTTTTCCCGTGGTAGCTTTTCTGGATCCCCGGTATACGGAAAGCTTACCCTTGGACATTACACGCCATACGGCCATTGATGCCCTTTCCCATGCCATAGAGGGTTATGTTTCCCGGAGGGCCACTCCTTTAACAGACCATCTGGCCCTGGAGGCCATAAAGTGTTTCCGGGTAACTTTCCCCGCTTTGGTTTCAGGAAACATCGCCCTGGAGGAAAGAGAAAAACTCCTTTACGGTTCTTTGCTGGCAGGTTTAGTAATAGCCCAAACAGGTACCTGCCTGGTACATGCCCTGGGTTATAACCTTACATATTACCATGATATTCCACACGGGGCTGCTAACGGTTACCTGATGGAGGCTTTTCTCGCTTTCATTGATCAGGACGTACCGGCTAAAACAGCTAACATCCTTGCAGCTCTGGGGTTAGATTACTCCTGGCAGGTGGGGAAAATGCTTTCCCTCCTCTTATCCCCAACCTCCATTAACCTGTCGGAGGAGCAATTGGCCCTATATGCGAAGAAAACCCTGGAGTCTAAAAGCATCCAGTTTAATCCCCGTATTCCTACAGAAGAGGACCTGAAAAACATGCTGAGAAAATTGATCTCCATTAACCAATAGTGTGACTTAAATCATAGCTGGCCTGGAAATTATTTGGGTATAATATGAGCAAAGAGATATGAAGGAGGTCAAAGATTTATGACCAATACCCAAATCATGAAGAATATAGAGTTTTCCAAAGCCTTGCGTCTGGAGGATCTAATCGATTACCAGGAAGGACAGATCGTCAGTAAAACCATTGCCCAGTTGCCTGGTGTCAGTGTCACTTTGTTTTCCCTGGCTAAAGGGGAGGGTATCAGTACTCATACCACTTCAGGGGATGCTATGGTACAGGTACTGGACGGAGAGGCGGAAATCACCATTGGTGAAAAAGTGGTTACAGTTAAGGCAGGGGAAACGGTGATAATGCCTGCTGATGTTCCCCATGGTTTAGAGGCCCGGGAAAGATTTAAGATGCTGCTGACCGTTATCAAAAAACCTGTCTAATTCGGGAAAGGAAAGGGGACTTACCCGCCAGAGCTAGCTTATTCTTGAGGGGCGGGGATGTCCCCTATAGATTCTTGGAGACAGGAATATTCATGATGATATGAAGGTACTTCCAAAAAGGTAAAGGCTTTCTCTGTTATTATAACAGGGGGAAGAGCCCCCCAATCTGGTGGAAGAGTTGAAGGAGCTAAAGTTATAAGATGAGTATGATGAAACGCAGGTGTAAGTGGGCGGGACCTGAGCAGATTTATCTTGATTATCATGATTATGAGTGGGGTGTTCCCGTTTATGATGACTGTATCCTCTTTGAATTTCTTATCCTGGAGGGAGCCCAGGCAGGACTAAGCTGGATCACCATTCTCAAAAAGAGAGAAAACTACCGCCGGGCCTTTGATAACTTTGATCCCTCAAAAATAGCCAACTACGACGCAAGAAAGATAGAGGAATTGCTGCAGGATCCAGGTATTATTAGAAACCGGCGGAAAATTGAAGGAGCTATTGCCAATGCCCGGGCTTTTCTTAAAGTCCAGGAGGAGTTCGGGAGCTTTAGCCAATATATCTGGGGATTTATAGGAGGAAAACCCAGAGTAAATCACTGGACCAGTCATGGAGAGATTCCCGCTCAAACGTCAGAATCCCAGGCCATGAGCCGGGACTTGAGGAAGAGGGGGTTCAAATTTGTGGGGCCAACCATCTGTTACGCCTTTATGCAGGCCGTAGGCATGGTGAATGACCACACGGTAGATTGCTTTAGACATGAAGAAATTAACAGGGGAATTTAGTATAACTAACCCTGTTGAGTCTAAAAAGGGATCGTCTAAAGTGATGGCGAAGCAGATCAAGCATAAAAGGAAAATGGTTAAAAAAACACGGAAAAAACAGGCGCGTTTAAAACGGCTCAATACAAAAGGCACCTTGAGGGTGCCTTTTTTCTATTCTACTCCCATAAATTTTTTTTGTGCATCAGATGAAGGAGAGCTTCCAAAACCCCGCCGCCGATGGCTCTGGCTTTATCGGAAATAGTATAACAGTACTCCTTTTTGCCCCGTGGGTCTACGTCGCCGATTTTCATCCCCTGTTTGACGTGAGTGCCCTGGGCAATAATGCCTCTGAGCATCCCGGTAAGGGGTGCCAGCACCTGGCAGTTGTTTACTTCACCTATGACTTGGCCTTTTTCTACAAAGGAGCCTATTTCAACCTGTCCCTGAAATATTCCTGTCCCAGGGGCCCTGATAATGCGTTCTACCGTAAAGCCTCCGATATCTCCGGGAATGCCGGTATCCGGTAAAGCTTCACCCTGGTAGATAACTCTTCCCAGATCATGGCCCCGGCTTGTTTCGATGACGGCGTCCACATCCTTACCTGCAGCGAAACCCGGTCCCACACCGATAACAATGGGGGCCTGTCCTCTGTAGGTACCTAAATTACGCTTGGCGATAATGGCATCAACCAGAGCCAGGGGATGAAGCTGTGGGATATGTTGCCCGGAAGGGTCAATTAAAACAGGAATAAATCCTTCCGCCATTTTTTGCAGGGCTTCACCAGGTGTGGAAACAAGGAGGGCCGTTACGCCCTCAATGGTTGTTTCCCCATCATAAACGGCCTGGGCAAAGGCTACCGTGCGGCGGATTACAGTAGGTTGGGGTATTTCGAGGATGATAACGGAAAAACCGCTCTGAAATAGGCGATAAGCAATTCCTGTGGCTAAATCACCACCCCCACGGATGATAACGGGTTGAGATGACAAATTGTATCAGCCTTTCTTTATATAAAATTTCTGTTTCTATTATACCTGTTTTGGGTGGCTATTTGGCAGGTTTAAAGGAAGGGCGGAGTATGGTTTTTAATGGTCGGCAGATATACAAGTTATAAAATTTGCTATTTGGGAGGTATAAGTGCCAGAGGACTTACAACTTCGTTGGCTTGTTGAAAACCTGGTTTTCTTTATATAATAGAATAGAAAAGAATGCCTGGTTTTTCCATTATTTCCGCAGTTATTTCATAATCTATGTCTTTAAGGAGAAAGGTATGTCAGTTTATAGGAAATTAATCCTCAGTATTATCATAATTGGTTTGTTGTTTCTACTGGGGACTCTGGGGTATGTTTTCCTGGAAGGATGGAATGCCCTTGACGCCTTCTACATGACGGTGATTACTATCTCTACAGTGGGGTTTAAAGAGGTAGGCGAACTTTCCCGGGCAGGGCGTCTTTTTACTGTCTTTTTAATTTTTTCCAGTGTGGGTACAGTGGCTTATAGTTTTGGCAGTCTAATTATTTTTGTCCTGGAAGGACGATTTAGAATTTTATTAAAGGAGAAGCGTATGGAAAAACATATTTCGGAATTAAATCAGCATTATATTGTTTGTGGCGCAGGGCAAACGGGCCGGAATGTGATTAAAGAATTACAAAAAGCGAAAGTACCTTTTGTGGTTATTGAGAAGAATCCTGAAACAGTAGAGGAATTATTTGCACAAAATATTCCCGTCATTCACGGAGATGCCACCCATGATGCAGACCTGGAAAGGGCTCAGATTAGACGGGCTAAAGGTGTGGTCTCAACTTTAAACAATGATGCGGATAATGTTTTTACTGTTCTCAGCTGCCGACAGCTTAATCCCCGTCTCTATATTGTCTCGCGGTCTATTGAAGCCAGCAGTGAGGCCAAACTGATGAAAGCGGGAGCGGATGTTACCGTCTCTCCCAATGAAATTGGAGGACAGCGTATGGCTGCCCTCGTGCTTAAACCGGCAATTATAAGCTTTTTAGAGATTGTAAACCGTGGTGGTGAAGACTTGACTGTAACGATACAGGAAGTAGAGGTGGCTGCCGGTTCCTGTCTCATTGGGCAAACTTTGCGGGAGGCAGATATCAGAAGCAGGACAGGGCTTACCCTTCTGGGTGTTTTCTCCGGTGATAAGGAATATCTTAATCCTCCGGGTGATTTGGCTTTCCGGGCAGGTGACAGGCTGCTTGTTTTTGGTACCGATGAACAGGTAAATAAGCTGCTCTCTCTATGCGGTGTCTCGTCTTAGTTTTCGGTTTTACCTATTGCTTAGAATATAACTATTTCTTTATACTTAACTTGATAAAGAGGTCCACCGGTCGTCAATCAGGCCCCGGTTTTCAAAAAGGATGTCGGCTATTTCCCCATCTAAGGCACCGCCCCTTACCTGGTTATAAATGATTCTCTCTATCTCTGCCCAGGTGAGAGAGCTGCGATACGGGCGTTCTTCCCGTAACGCTGTGAATATATCCGCCACAGCTACAATCCTGGCTTTTGTATCCAGTTCGTGTGCCCCTTTGTGGAAGGGATATCCTTGCCCGTCAAGTCGCTCATGGTGATAGGCTGCCCACTCGGCTACAGGAAATGAGGGGAAAAGAGGCTTTAACCACCAGTATGTATAGTATGTATGTTGTTTCATGATGCTGAATTCTGCAGCAGTTAACGAACCGGGCTTTTGGATGATTTCTTCGGGAACTGACAATTTCCCGATATCATGGAGGAGTCCGGCTGTATAGAGTAAAGAAATTTCCTGCGGGGGGAGGCCGGCAAGTTCAGCTAGGGAACGGGCGATGAGGGCTACACCCTGGGAATGCCTGTGGGTAAAAGGACTCTTGGCGTCAACGACTCTCGCATAAAGCCTGGCCATGTGGGAAAGGTCTTCCAGTTTGATACTCCGGCGGTTTTCAGGCAATTCATCAAGGAGACGCTGGGAGACCCAGGAAGAAGTTAGGTCCATCCAGAGGCTTTCTACCTTTGTCAGATCAGCTACAACAGCCACCAGGTCGGGATCGAAAAGGGAACCCGCGTATTTTTGCAGTTGTTTAATAATATCATTGGACTGCTGTAAAATAAAAATCTTGTCATTAATCAAAACATCAACACGGTCGGCGACATAGATGATACGGCTGGGCAGAGGGATCTGGGTCCCGGAACGCCCGGAGGGATTATTTCCGGCCCAGGTGTCATGATGGGAGAGGACAATATCAGCAGCTTTATCCAGAAAAGGAATACCGGAAAGGAATTCGTAACCTTTTTGACAATGTTCCCAGGGGTTTTTGACCTCAAAATGATGCAGGCTTCTCTTTTCGTTCCAAGTGACAGCACCTACATCATGGATAATTGCGGCTGTGAACAAATTGAAAAGATCCTGTTCTTTAAGACCTGCAGCTTTACCAAGGTATAATGATAGTAGGGCTACACGTTGGTGGTGTTGCAGCAATCCTTGCGATGAAAAATCAAGACTGCGGGAAAGGTGTACCAGGGAACTGGCCAGGTTAATTTCCAGTGTATGGGCAAGTTCCTCCTTCTTGCTGTATAGAGATGTATAGGTTTCCATAAGAATCCCCCTGCCAACAAAAATTATGTTTCCCAGTGTCTAATAAGTATATTGCAAAGTTTTAGCATGCTGAGAAGAACAATGCCAGGAATTACTATTCGACATGAGGATAATTATCCCTTTTTAGAAATGTTGAAAAATCAATAATTAAAAAGAATCATGCAAAAAATAACTCTCCTTGTTTTGAAGAGGGGTCAACTATTCACTATTTCTTCGGCGTTAGCAGGTATTGAGGAAATTTCTTCCGCATCTGAATTATCGTCTAACTGATTCAACTCCGTAGTGGCAGGGTTAAGGAAATCATAAATGCTCACTTTCTTAAAAATATCCAGGTGATAAAAGACTTCAAAGTCTTTGGCTTTTTTCTCACAGACGGCAATATTTAAATCAGTTAAATTTAATTCAAGGGGAATTCCATTGTCGTCCACTTCCTCAAATTGCCTTTTAATAGGCAGGGCCTTAAAGATCTGGACAAACTGGTCATCATTTAACAGGCGTATGGCGTTATAGGTATCTTTACCGCTAATGATTTTAAGTTCAATAGACTGGGTACTAAAACTGCGTTTGCCGGAGACGAAAACTTCCCCTTTGTATTTCTTGCCGATATAGGCATTTTTAAAGGTGTTGTAGGAGACGGTCACCTCTCCCAGTCTTTTGCTTTTAATGGAAGGATTCTTGCCGGCAGAGGTTTTCCCCACAAGGGAGCCTTCAATTACTTCCCTTAAAGTTATGTAATAGACCGTTTTCCTGCGCAAAATCGTGATATACACCTGAATGGGCTGGCGGAATAGTTCTAAATCTTTAATTAGCATATCGGCCGAATTTATTATCTTCTCGTATTCCTTTCCCAAATCTACGGCCAGCAAATAGTCAAATTCTAAAAAGGTAACCGTTTCCCATACTTTATACTTTTCCAGAAGTTCCTCCAGGAGGGGAAGGACCTGCTGGACCTTTTCATTGATTATTTCTTCGTATTTGGGTTCCAGGTTGATTAACACCTGGCTCTTTTCTTTTATCTTATAAATCCTGCTGGTGATATTCATTTCACAGTAATTGATATCGTTCTTAAAAGTAGTGTACTGTTCCCAGACCTTTTCTGCTTCTTTGATTTTGTTACGAATAGTTTCAATTTGCTGTGAGTACTCAGCAAGACTGTTTTGCAGCGTACTGATGTTGGGATGAGCATTCAGCATATTTTGTAAATCCGTTAAGGTTGACTTAAGGCTGTTGAGTTCTGCGCTCAGAGACTGGCGGAGTTCGATGGAGAGTTTGCCGGTTTCGCTATAAGTAAGATAGCCTTTTTTTTGAATCTTTTTTAAATCTAGTAAAAGGGACTTTCTTGTCAGATAAAAACTGGTGATAATTGAGCCGCTGATTAAGGCTATGATAAAAAGTACTATGTTTAACATTTACTCCACTACTGCACCACCCTTCTTTTTAACTAATGCTTATCTTTTTTCCTTATTCGCTGTCGGGGGGTAATAAACCTGCGCCAAGATGCGAATTTGTCGAAAAAAGGATAAAAATTCCCAACCCGACGAATGAAGTGCCTGCCCTGGGCTTTATCATAATAACCTTGGCACCAAGGAACAATGACACGGCCCGTACCTGAAGAGGATACGGGCTTTTCTTTGGTCTCCTTAAAGGAAACAACGCCTTAGATGTTGAATAACTAAAAATGTCTTATTAAATGATGTAAGGAGTGCCTGTAGATGATTCAAGAGATTTCTCCCCAACTTTATAAGCTGGATATACCCCTGCCCAACAATCCTTTAAAAGCCCTGAACTGCTATATTATTAAGGGACCTGAACGCACCCTGATTATAGATACCGGCTTTGCTCGGGAAGAATGCCGCAAGGCCCTGGACGAGGGTTTAAAGGAACTGGGTATTGATCTGCATCAGACTGATTTGTTTATTACCCATTTGCATGCGGATCATTCCGGCAATATCTCTTATCTGGCCACAGCCAGTACCCGTATTTATGCCAGTAAGGCAGATGCCATAATAATTAACGCGGGGCGTGAAAGCAGCCACTGGGAGGAGATGCGGGTCTATGCGGGAAAGAGTGGTTTTGTCCCCATGGAACTGGAGGGGGCCATTGAGAAACACCCCGGCTATAGATTCGGTACGGAAGGAAATCATGAGATCACCTATATGGCTGAGGGAGACAGGCTTCGGATAGGGGACTACAATCTTGAGATTGTGGAAACGCCCGGACATACAGGGGGTCACCTCTGCCTCTATGAACCGGAAAAGAAGATACTTTTTTCCGGCGACCATATCCTCTATGACATTACCCCTAACATCGCCCTCTGGTCAGATGAGGAGAACCCCCTGGAAGAGTATTTCCAGAACCTGGATAAAATTGATAAGCTGGAGATAAACCTCACCTTACCCGGTCACCGCAGCCTGATGGGCAGCCCCCGGGAGCGTATTGCCGAACTAAAAGCCCACCATCAGGCAAGATTGGATGAGGTTTTGGACATACTTAAAGCCGGGACCATGAATGCTTACCAAGTAGCGTCCCGCATGACCTGGGACTTAACCTACAAAACCTGGGAGGAGTTCCCCACACCTCAGAAATGGTTTGCCACAGGTGAGGCCATCGCCCACATTAAGTATCTGGTGGAAAAGGGGCAGGTTACCCAGGGGGAGAAGGACGGGGTAATAGTATATACTTTAGTAAGATAAGAAAGAAGGCAAGCGTACCGCCTGCCGTGGCCATAGATATATCAAGCTCCTGATATGGGCTGTTATAGTTTGGGACTATTGAATTGCATGGAAGAATGGAACTAGGTTAAATCAATGGTTTAAGAAATGCATGGGTTGTGGAGTCTGTGTCTCCACATGCACTCATTTCTTAGGGAAACATCCTTGTTTTAAAATACCCATCTGCACAATAAAGGGCCCCTGCCGGATTGTGAGCCAGGATGCGGTCTTTGGCAACAAGGACTGTGGTAGGCGCATCTGCATATTTAAAGAAGAGGCTGTCATGGCCCACACAGAGTCCAACCACAATATTAAAATCTACTCCGGCATGATTGAGGAGTTTGGCCTGGCTGATGGGATTACACATGGCTTCAAACTGGCCGGGGCGCACTTTATCTTCTTCAGAAATGCCCAGGAAAGACTTTGGTGTCCTGCCGTTCTTGCACACTACGGAGACAACTTCAAAACCGTGGGAACGCAAGATTTTTGCCAGAATCCTGGCTTCCTGTTTTAAACCAATGCAAAAGGCAATACCCAGCTTGTGATACCCCATTTCTTTACAGAAATAGATGATTTCCTGTACCCGCGTCCACTGGCAATAGCCCTTGCTTTCCGTGAGGGCTGCCTGACGGGCGAAAAGTAATATTTCATCACGATATTCTTTTCGTATTTCTTCTTGCAAAGTTGTCAGACGACCGGGACAGTTTTTGGGTAACTGGTCTGTTCGCCCTTCCCGGCAGCTGAGTTTTTCACATTCTGCACAGGTAAACACTGTTTTTCATCTCCCTAACAATAGATCTCTACGTAAATAAGTTTCTTCATTTTTGGGATAATACCTTTAAAATTTTAGAAAGAATTTGATCTTTCCCCGCAAAAAAAAACAGAGAAAGCCCCCGTGACGGGTTTTCTCTGTTCTTGTAAATATATTTTGAAAAGGTTCTTTACCAAACTCGTTAGCGCACTAACCCGGAAATTTGTGGGATGTGGGAAGTCAGAGGGCAATACCGCGCCATTTTACTTTACTGTCAACTGCAGTTCACCGTTTTTTGCCTCAAGGCTGATAGTAGAGCCTGGTGAAGCTTCCCCTTTTACCAGCAACCGGCTCAGGGGCGTTTCCACCTCCTGCTGGATCAGCCTTTTTAAGGGACGGGCCCCGAAGCTGGGGTCATAACCCTTGTTGGCCAGGTATACCAGGGCTTCCTGGGACCAGGTCAGGGTAAGACGGGCCGTTTCTTTCAGGCGTTTGGCCAAACGCTCCAGCATTAAGGTAGTAATTTCCTGCATGTGTTTGGGTTCCAGGGCGTGGAAGACCACCGTCTCATCTACCCTGTTGAGGAATTCTGGACGGAAGTAGCGCTGCATTAAATTCATGACGGCATTCTTCATCCTGTCATAATCATGAATGCCCTGGCGCTGGAATTCCAGGATTTCCTGGCTGCCGATGTTGGAGGTCATGATGATGACAGTGTTTTTGAAGTTTACGGTACGGCCTTTACCATCGGTAAGACGTCCGTCGTCCAGGATCTGCAGCATGACATTAAAGACGTCGTTGTGGGCTTTTTCAATTTCATCAAAGAGAATGACAGAATAAGGACGGCGGCGGACGGCTTCTGTTAACTGGCCACCTTCATCGTAGCCCACATAACCGGGAGGGGCACCAATGAGACGGGCTACCGTGTGTTTCTCCATATATTCGGACATGTCGATGCGGATTATGTTCCTTTCATCATCAAAGAGGGCTTGAGCCAGAGCCCGGGCCAGTTCTGTTTTGCCTACCCCTGTGGGCCCCAGGAAGATAAAGCTGCCGATAGGCTTATTAGGATCCTTGATGCCGGCCCGTGCCCTTAAGACTGCATCGGCTACGGCGCGTACGGCCTGATCCTGGCCGATCACCCGCTGGTGGAGAAATTCATCCAGGTGGATAAGCTTTTCTTTTTCACCTTCCATGAGTTTATTTAGGGGGATTCCTGTCCAACGGCTGACAACGCGGGCAATATCCTCTTCATCTACTTCTTCTTTTAGGAGCATATTGTGCTTTTGCTTGTTGGCCAGCAGTTCTTCTTCCGCTTTTAGTTTTCTTTCCAGGTCATTCATCTTGCCGTATCTTAGTTCGGCCATGCGGTTTAAGTCATATTCCCGTTCAGCTTTCTCGATTTCCAGGCGGGTTTCTTCTATTTCTTTCTTCAGCTGGCGTACCCGGGCAATGGCCTGTTTTTCCACCTGCCACTGGGTACGCATCACATCGGCTTCTGCTTTTAATTCAGCCAGTTGTTCCTGGATTTTCTGCAGCCGCTCCTGGGATACGGCATCTTTTTCTTTTTTCAAAGCAGCTTCTTCGATTTCCAGCTGCATAATACGACGGGTGATTTCATCTAAAGCCGTAGGCATGCTGTCAATCTCTGTCCGCAGGCGGGCAGCCGCTTCATCCATGAGGTCGATGGCTTTATCGGGCAGGAAGCGGTCAGTAATATACCGGTCAGATAGTGTGGCTGCTGCCACCAGGGCACTGTCTTGGATACGTACCCCGTGATGGACCTCGTACCGTTCTTTTAAGCCCCGCAGGATGGAAATGGTGTCTTCCACGGAGGGCGGATTAACCATAACGGGCTGGAAACGCCGTTCCAGGGCGGCATCTTTCTCCACATGCTTCCGGTATTCGTCCAGAGTGGTGGCACCAATGGCCCGCAGTTCACCCCTGGCCAGCATGGGTTTCAATAGGTTGCCGGCATCCATGGCTCCTTCGGCCGCTCCCGCGCCTACTACCGTATGGAGTTCGTCGATAAAAAGAATGATCCGGCCTTCAGACTTTTGCACTTCTTTTAAGACTGCTTTCAGTCTTTCCTCAAATTCACCGCGGTATTTGGCGCCGGCAATCAGAGCACCCATATCCAGGGCAATAACTAATTTATTTTTCAGCCCTTCGGGGACGTCACCGGCCACGATTCTGCGGGCCAATCCTTCCACGATGGCTGTTTTACCCACGCCCGGTTCGCCAATGAGGACCGGATTGTTTTTGGTACGGCGGGAAAGAATTTCAATGACCCGGCGAATCTCGTCATCACGGCCGATAACGGGGTCCAGTTTACCTTCCCGGGCTAATTTCGTGAGATCACGGCCGTATTTTTCCAGGGCTTCATAGGTCTCTTCGGGATTTTCGCTGGTTACCTGCTGGTTACCTCTGATCGCCTGTAAAGCAACCAGCAACGTTTCCCTTCGCAAACCTGTCTGGCGGAAAAGATCCCGGATTTCGCTTTCTCCTTCTTCCAGCAGGGCCAGGAGCAGGTGTTCCACACTGACATACTGATCTTTCATGTCCCGGGCTTCTTTTTCAGCCCTGGGGAATACCCTGGCCAAACCGCTGCCCAGCCGTAAAGACCCCTCGTAGCCATGGACAGCAGGGGTACGGGCTAACAAATCTTCCAGGAGTCTCTGCAGAGTAGCCACATGAACACCGGCATACTCCAGGAAACGGGGGACCAGGCCTCCTTCCTGGGCTAACAGGGCTGCCAGCAAATGTTTACCGGTAACCTCCTGGTGATGCCGTGCGGCAGCCAGATCCTGGGCGGAGGAAATGGCTTCCCGTGATTTCAGGGTATAACGGTTTAAATCCATAGATTTACCCCTAAAAGCGGGGTATTCACCTCCTTCGTAACAGGTCTAATTCTTGCTCAAGTTCTTCGATACGTTCTAAGAGATCAAGGATGACACAGGCACCGGGCAAATTGATTCCCAGAGACTGACGGAGACGTATAATCTTCTGGATTCTTGGGAGTTGATCTGCCCGTAGCCTGTTGTTTTGAATCTCGATAATACCAAATTCAGCTAAACGCTCCAAAAACCCAGGGTGGTACCCTGAATTTTCCATATCTATCCAGGAAGGTTCTTCCTGGTGGTAAAGGGTATGGTGATATAATTGTACATAATATTTACGGACCATTGTTTATCCCACCCCTTTCCTTATCTGGGCCAGTTTCCTGTATAGATCAAGTTCTGCCTCGCTTAAAAGGGAGGGAAGGTCAATGACTACTTCCACATAATGGTCTCCCCGTCCGCCCCCTTTTAAGGGCCAGCCTTTACCGCGCAGGCGCAGCTTTTTTCCGCTGTGGGTCTGGGGAGGAATGGTGAGGATGATATCCCCATCCAGGGTGGCAGTGGTTACTTTGTCACCCAGGGCAGCCTGCTCGGGGGTAATAATGACTTTAGACTCGATGTCGTTTCCTTTCAGGGTAAAGAGGGGATGGGGCTGGATATTGACTTTGAGATAAAGGTCACCTCGCTGGCCACCTCCTAAACCTTCGCCTCCCTGATTCCTGAGGCGGATCTTGCTTCCGTTCTGGATACCTGGGGGGATCTTTACTTCCAGGGTCTTTCTCCCCGTTGTGTTTCCCGTGCCGCCGCAATAGGCACAAATACCCCTGTCCAGGTGCCCGCTGCCCTGGCAGGCGGCACAGATTTCCCTGGAGGTCAGTTGAATGGTCTTTTCACCGCCCCGGTAAGCTTCTTCCAGGGTAAGTTGAAGTTCGCTTTCTATATCTTGGCCGCGCATCTGGGGCTCCCAGCGAAAGCCGGCGCCGGTACGGTTAGCCTTAGTCCTGCCAAAAAGCAGTTCAAAGAAGTCACTGAAACCTGTTGCACCCAGATCCCCATCGTTCCAGGTGTAAAAATGGAATCCATCCATATCCGGTGGCGGCTGCCATTCCTGACCATGCTGCCAGTTGGCGCCCAGACGGTCATACTTGGCCCGTTTTTCGGGATCACTGAGAACCTCGTAAGCTTCGTTAATTTCTTTGAATTTTTCTTCGGCGGCTTCTTTCTCGCTCCCTGTTTTCAGGTCGGGGTGATACTGGCGGGCTAATTTACGGTAGGCGCTTTTAATCTCCTGTTCCGTGGCCGTGCGTTCCACGCCCAGGATTTTATAATAGTCTTTATATGTCGTCATTTATCGTTCTCACCACCTTATGACTTAAGGCTGCCGGATAGACCGGCAACCTTAAGCGAGTAAAGGAAAACCTTATTTTTCACGGTATTCGGCATCAATGACATCATCTGGTCCCGCCGTGCTGGTATTGCCGGCGTAGTTTCCTGGCTGGGGATTACTGCCCGTATAGGCGAAGGCTGCGGCAGCCTGCTGCAGGTCGCCGGTAAGGGAACGAATACGGTCGATGGCCGCATGTTCTTTGAGGGCAGTCTTCAGATCATTGACAAGCTGCTCAATCCGGGCTTTTTCGTGGACAGGCAGCTGGGCTCCCTGTTCTCTGAGTTTTCTTTCAACCTGATAGACCAGGCTGTCAGCTTCATTGCGAATCTCTACTTCCTGACGGCGTCTTTTATCTTCGGCTGCGTTGGCTTCAGCTTCTCTGACCATCCTGTCTATTTCTTCTTTGGAGAGGGTGGAGGAGCCGGTAATGGTCACAGTTTGCTCTTTGCCCGTAGCCTTATCTTTGGCGCTTACCTTTAAGATGCCATTGGCGTCAATGTCAAAGGTAACTTCAATCTGGGGTACGCCGCGAGGAGCGGGAGTAATACCTTCCAGTTTAAACTGGCCAAGGGTCCGGTTGTCTCTGGCCATTTCCCGTTCACCCTGCAGAACATGGATGTCTACGGCAGGTTGATTGTCCTCTGCCGTGGTAAAAATCTGACTACGTCGCACAGGAATGGTCGTATTCCGCTCAATGATTTTGGACATTACGCCGCCCAGGGTTTCTACTCCCAGGGAGAGGGGAGTGACGTCCAGGAGCAGGACATCTTTCACTTCACCGCTGAGTACACCTGACTGAATAGCAGCCCCCACAGCCACGACTTCATCAGGGTTTACTCCCTGATGGGGATCCCGTCCTCCCGTCAGTTCCCGTACCAGCCGCTGTACTGCAGGAATCCGTGTGGAACCACCTACCAGGATAACCTGGTCAATATCTTTAGCTGTCAGTTTGGCATCAGCCAGGGCCGCCAGTACAGGGCCGCGGGTACGTTCCACCAAGTGATGGGTCAGGTCTTCAAATTTGGCCCGGGTAAGTTTCATATCCAGGTGCTTGGGACCGGTGGCGTCGGCTGTAATAAAGGGCAGGCTGATCTGGGTTTCCGTAATGGTGGAAAGCTCGATTTTGGCCTTTTCCGCCGCTTCTGTCAGACGCTGCAGGGCTTGACGGTCTTTACGCAAATCAATGCCATAGTCTTTCTTGAATTCCTCAGCCAGCCAGTCGACAATGGCTTTGTCGAAGTTGTCGCCTCCCAGATGGGTATCGCCGTTGGTGGCTTTTACTTCAAAAACGCCGTCGCCCACTTCCAGGATGGATACGTCGAAAGTACCGCCGCCCAGGTCATAGACCAGGATGGTTTCATTCTTTTTCTTGTCCAGGCCATAAGCCAGGGCCGCTGCCGTAGGTTCGTTAATAATACGCAGGACATTGAGGCCGGCAATTTTACCGGCGTCCTTGGTAGCCTGCCGCTGGGCATCGTTGAAATAAGCGGGCACGGTAATGACAGCATCGGTGATTTTTTCACCCAGATACTTGGAAGCATCATCAACCAGTTTCTTTAAGACCATGGCGGAAATTTCTTCCGGGGCATAAAGTTTACCGCCGATATCGAAACGTACGGTATCATTGGGACCGGGTACTACCTTGTAAGGGACAAGGTTCCTTTCCTCGGCAACCTCCGAATAGCGGCGGCCGATAAAGCGTTTAACGGAATAAAGGGTCTTGTCAGGATTGAGGGCAGCTTGGCGTTTGGCCACCTGGCCCACCAGTCTTTCCCCTCCTTCCCTGAAGGCAACCACAGAGGGAGTTGTTCTGGACCCTTCTGCATTGACGATCACTGTAGGTTTACCGCCTTCTAATACTGCCACAACTGAGTTGGTTGTACCCAAGTCAATACCTACTGCTTTTCCCATAACAAAAACCTCCTTTTGGGTTATATTAATAATTATTATCATTTTGACTAAATCTGACCTTAATTAAATTATCCTATTTTTGGATTTTTGAAGCAAAGGTCAAATTTAATCAAGATATAATGATTTCTTAGATTACCTTTATTTAAGTTTTATTATCTCACTCTATTGCTATTTTTTATAATTTCAAGGATAAAACTTTTCTCTGTTAAATAAGGTT
>CAZWTM010000005.1:0-63022 GCA_964637385.1 uncultured Peptococcaceae bacterium | reverse complement strand
AAAATTGGTTCATTAGCGAGTCAATATTGACTCATTTTGCTTTATTATAGGCTAAAATTAAGGGATTTCCCGTTGGCATGTTTATTGCATATTAAATTTATTGTTACTCGGTTTAGCCACTAGGTTTGTTTATTTTGACCAACTGAACTTAATCTAAAGGAGGTTTAATTAATGGGTTACATTAAAATACGGGAGGAACGTTGCAAAGGATGTACTTTATGTATTAACGCTTGTCCTAAAAAAATAATTTCATTAGCTCCTTATACTAACAGCAAAGGTTATAACCCTGCCACTTTAACAAATGAAGAGGCATGCACCGGTTGTGGCTCTTGTTATGCATTCTGTCCCGATGTATGTATAGAAGTTTATCGTTAAAAGTAAAGAGTTATATAATGCCTAAGGAAAGAGGAGGAGTTAAATTGGCTGAAAAGATTTTAATGAAAGGGAGCGAAGCTATTGCTGAGGCTGCCATTCGTAACGGCTGTCGTTACTTTTTTGGCTACCCTATAACGCCGCAAAATGAAATTCCTGAATATCTGGCAAAACGTCTGCCTGAAGTAGGAGGAACATTCTTACAGGCGGAGAGTGAAGTAGCCGCTATCTACATGGTATTAGGGGCAGGTGCCGCTGGTGCCAGAGTTATGACATCTTCGTCCAGTCCCGGTATTAGTTTAAAACAAGAGGGAATTTCTTACATGGCTGGTGCAGAGGTGCCATGTGTCATAGTAAATATCATGCGCGGCGGCCCTGGTCTGGGGGCAATTCAGGGAGCGCAGCCTGATTACTGGCAAGCAACCAGGGGCGGGGGACATGGTGATTATCGTTTGCTGGTGTTGGCTCCTGCTACTGTCCAGGAAGCTGTTAATTTGACTTATGAGGCTTTTGACTTGGCCGATAAATATCGCAATCCGGTAATGATACTTGGTGACGGTATACTGGCCCAAATCATGGAACCTGTCGAGCTGCCGGAAGAGAATAAAGAACAACCGGAAAAAACATGGGCAGTATGTGAAAACCACAATCGCCCCCGTAATATCGTAAGTTCCTCCTATCCTCAAGTAGATGTATTAGAACAAATCAATTTGCGTCTGCACAAGAGGTATAACGAGATAAAAAACAATGAAGTCCGGTGGGATTCATATCTCCTTGATGATGCTGAATACGTAGTTGTTGCCTATGGCTCTGCTGCCAGAATTGCTAAAGCTGCAGTGAAAATGGCACGTGCAGAAGGTATTAAAGCTGGCCTTTTGCGACCTGTCAGTGTCTGGCCTTTCCCAGTAAAGCCCTTCCAGGATATTCTTCCCCAGGTTAAAGCTTTCCTTGCTTTGGAAATGTGTACCGGACAAATGATTGATGATGTAAGGTTAGCCATTGGCAATGTAAGACCTGTTCACCATTATGGACGCTTGGGTGGGGTTATACCGTTACCTGAGGAAGTATTGGGTAAATTAAAAGAGCTGGTTAAGGAGGAAAAATAGGTGAATAAGATTTGTTCATATCCTGAAGCCCTTGTGGATGTGCCGATGCACTATTGTCCCGGTTGTACTCACGGTATTATTCACCGTTTGGTAGCCGAGGTTATTGATGAAATGGGAGTCATGTCCAAAACCATAGGTGTGGCCTCCGTAGGCTGTTCCTGCTTCAATTACGATTATTTCAATTTTGATATGGTGGCCACGGCCCATGGCAGGGCTCCAGCAACTGCCACCGGAGTTAAGCGTGTTCATCCCAATTGTTTAGTCTTTACCTATCAAGGTGACGGCGACCTGGCAGCCATTGGTACTGCTGAAATAATTCATGCCGCAGTACGCGGGGAAAAGATAAGTGTTATCTTTGTAAATAACGGTATCTATGGGATGACAGGTGGGCAAATGGCTCCGACGACATTACCGGAGATGAAGGCTACAACCTCACCCTACGGTCGTAATACGGCTTTAACGGGATATCCCATTAAGATGACGGAAATGCTGGCCCTGCAGGATGGGTGTGTATATGCGGAAAGAACCAAGATCAGCAGCGTGGCTTCTATTAACAAGACAAAGAAGGCTATAAGAAAGGCCTTTGAATTGCAAATGGACGGTAAAGGATTTAGCGTTGTGGAAATATTATCAACTTGTCCGACTAACTGGGGTATTGAGCCAGTGGAAGCAATCAAATGGATGGAAAATAATTTGGAAGCCTATTATCCGGTTGGAGTAATTAAGGCACCCAAGGAGGTAGAATAACATGATGCACCAGTTTCTCCTGGCAGGATTCGGCGGTCAAGGGGTAATGCTGATGGGGAGGATTCTTGCCTATGCTGGCATGAAAGAGCAAAAACAAGTGATGTACATACCTTCCTATGGGTCCGAAATGCGCGGTGGGACTGCCAACTGCTCTGTTATCCTCTCTGAGGAAGAAATAGATGCTCCTGTAGTTAGTAAGCCCTCAGGGCTGGTTGTAATGAATGCACCCTCTTTTGATAAATTCGAAACACGTATCTGTGAAAACGGCCTGGTTATCGTTAATTCATCTACAGTTACACGCGAACCGTTAAGACAGGATGTTAATGTTATTAAAGTACCTGCCAATGAAATGGCCAAAGAACTGGGTAATGAACGGATTGCCAATATGATCCTTCTGGGAACCCTGATTTCTGCCACCAAATGTCTGAAAGCGGAATCGGTCCTGGAAAGCTTAAAAGAAATATTGCCTGCCCATCGCCATGATTTATTACCTCTCAACCAAAAAGCCATCGAAGCTGGTATGCAGCTTGCTACTTCAACGCCAAAAAGGAATTAGCCAAAAAAATAGCGGGTATTTCCGAATAATTTATTTAGAACAAAGTATGCCAAGTGCAAAAGCCCATTATCATTATGATAGTGGGCTTTCTTATCTTACCTTTTATAAATTTTCTGTGTTCACTCAAGGATCCATATATATATATTTCTCTAAATGATTAGATACAACTTGGTAGACAAGCCGTATCAGTATGGTTTATTTAGTTTTAGTCAAAGAAAGCACCTGGTCCAGGCGGGTGCCCTGGCGATAGACGGTACAGCCTTTAAGCCCCAGGTCATAAGCCAGCCGGTAAGCTTCGGCTACATCGGCCACAGTGGTGCTGGCCGGGAGGTTGATGGTTTTGCTGATGGCACCATCCACATATTCCTGGATGACAGCCTGCATTTTCAGATGGTCAGCAGGTTTAATATCCAGGGCATAAACGAAAACATTTTTTATTTCCTGGGGAATTTCTTTTATCTCCTGGAGGCTGCCTTTCTTTTTTAGTTCCTCGCGCAGCTCCGGCGTGTCCAGGTTTAATTCCTTGAGTTTTGCTTCCAGCTGGGGGTCCATTTCCCAGAAGACTTTTCCGCCCAGGATACGGCGTTGATAGACAGGGGCAAATTCGGGTTCCAAACTCCAGGATGTATTGGTCAGGGTTGCGATGGTTCCGGTGGGAGCAATGGACAAAAGATTAGAGTGACGGAGACGCACACCTTTTTTCTGCCATAAGGAGCCGGTCCAGGCGGGGTAGACCCCCCTTTCCTCAGCTAAGGCCTGGGAAGCTGCTTCCGCTTCCTTGCGGAGGAAGCGGGCCATAGCCTGGGCAAAGCTACGCCCTTCCCCGGTATGATAGCCGAGTTCCAGAGCTTTTAAGACACGGGCCAGGCCCATAAATCCCAATCCAATGGGACGCGTAGCCCGGGCTATTTCCTGGAGTTTAGGAAGAGGCAGGACGTTGGCGTCAATCATATTATCAAGAAAACGAACCACGGTATGGATGGTGGTGCGGAATTTTTCCCAGTCAAATTCCCAGCGGTTGTTAGTCTTTTTAAGATGTTTTTCCAAATTGATAGAGGCTAAATTACAGGAGCTGTTGGGTACAGCGAGAAATTCGCTACAGGGGTTACCCCCATAGATTCGTCCCAAATGGGGGTTGGGATTATCCCTGTTGGCCCGATCGATAAAAAATAGGCCCGGTTCACCCGTAGACCATGCCTGGTAACATAATTCGTTCCACAATTCCCTGGCCGGTATCTGTCTTACAGGATAGCCCAGGGGACTGGTAAGTGTAAAATATTCATCCCTGTCTACAGCACTGATAAATTCATCGGTAATGGATACCGACAAATTAAAATTTGTAATCTCTCTGTCTACAGCCTTAGCTTTAATCCAGGCCAGGATGTCCGGATGATTGATGGGAAGGACACCCAGGGCTGCGCCGCGTCTCTTTCCTCCCTGGGCGATGGCTTCTACTGCCGTATCATACACTTTGAGCCAGGCTACAGTACCACTGGAATAGCCTTTGGTTGTGCTGACCAGGGCGCCTTTTTCCCGGAGTTTACCAAAGTTAAAGCCCACACCGCCGCCTGTCTTATAGATAAGCGCTGCATCCCTCAAGGTAGTAAAGATATCTTCCATACTATCATCAATATCGAGAACGAAGCAGGCGCTCAACTGCTGTAAGGGAGTGCCCGCATTCATCAAACACGGACTGGCAGGGGACCATTCAAGTTTGAGGAGGCCTTCGAGAAAGCGATTTGTCCAGTATTTTTGTTCCCCGGGTGTTTTTTCTTGTCTGCCCATGGTTTTGGCTACTCGCCTGTACATATCATAGGGGGTTTCAATGACATGTCTCTCCTCATCCCGTAACAGGTAACGTTCCTCTAAAATTTTCAGGGCCAAAGGAGAGAGACATGGTTCTCTTCGTTCTTTCATGGCTCTATACCTCCACGCAATAGTTTGCAGTGGGCAGTGAATTAGTTGATAGTTGGTAGTTGATAGTTGGTAGTTGATAGTTGGTAGTTGATAGTTGGTAGTAATTTTTAACGTGAACCGTTAACAGTTAACCGTGAACCGTGATTACCCGATCCCTACTACCCGAAAATGCAATTGAGTTAGAAAATACAGATATTGGATGTCGAGAAGCTGGAAGCGGGAAGCGTATACGGGGGGGTAAGCCTGAATAAAAGCGGCATGAGTGTCTAGGAAATTTTATAAAAAACGGTTCACTGTTCACGGTTTACGGTTTACGAATAGTAGATCTTATCGTGAGAAGAGTTGTTTGATTTTGCTGAAAAAGCTTTGATTTGTGGGGAGAGGGGGGATGTGTTCATTACCCGGATTTAAGAGCTGTTGTGCAATGTTTTTAATACAATGGGCCGCAGGGCAATTCGGATAAGCGAGAACAAAAGGTTGCAGGCGGCGATTGGCCCTGGGAACAGTGGGGTCTTCCAAAATGTAACCAAGGCTGGACATTTTTAAGGTTAAGAAACGGTTAACCACGTTGACCAGGCGGCCGGAAACTTCCTGGTATTCTTGAAGGGACTCTACCCTGTTAATTACCAAAAGAGGTGAGGTTTTATGCTGCTGTTCATCCAAAACTTTGATAATGGCATAGGCATCGGTAATAGAGTGGGGTTCGGGGGTAGTAATGATAATGATATCATCAGCGGCCAGGGCAAAATTAATAACGTTTTTTCCTAACCCCGCCCCTGTATCAATCAGGATAATATCGGCATACTGTTCCAGTGTTTGGAGGCTGGCAATCAAGCGGTTAAACTGCCATTCTTCAATATTAGCCAGGTTCTGGAGACCTGAACCTCCCGGGACAAGGCATATCCCGCCCGGGCCCTCGACAATAATGTCCAGTAATTCTTTTTCTTTATTAATGATATGGGTAAGGTTATATTTGGGTTGCAGATTTAACAGGACGTCCACATTCGCTGTGCCCAAATCAGCATCGATGATAAATACCCTTTGCCCCATTTGAGCCAGGGTGATAGCTAAATTAATGGTAGTACTGGTTTTGCCTACACCACCTTTACCACTGGTTACCGTAATAACACGGGGACGATTATTGCTTTTTTCAGCCAGGTGGAACGGTAATTGAATTACCAGGTGGGGCTCTGGTTTAAAACCCCGGGCAATTACCTCGGAGCTAAAGGTTATATTGCTGCGGGGGCAGGTGAGGTGCATAGGGGTACCGGCACTTAAAAGCACCATCTTACCTTGTACCATAGGCATAGAAATAGTAACGGATTGTCCTTCAATAGCTAATATCTTTGTTTGGTAAATATCACGGTAGATGGGGGAAATAACTTTTAACTGCAGTAAATCTCCTTTTTGTAATGGACGGTTACCCAGCAAAACCACGACACCTCCTAACAGGCTTTTGCATAAATTCTACATTTTCGCTATACTTTCCTGCAGGGTGCCGGGTTAACCATAAATTATTCTCTCTATTTTTGGGACCAGTAAACAAGAAAATTATAAGGGTTTATCCACTGGCCGTAGGGGGTACACATACCAAAATGCAGGTGGTCGGGGGTATTTTGGGCATTCCCTGTGTGGCCCACATAACCCAAAAGCTCCCCGCGGTTAACTTTCATGCCGCTCTTCAGTTGGGGTGCATACCCTGAGAGATGAGCGTAATAGTAGTAAAATCCATCTTCACCCCTGAGGCCGATCCGTTCCCCTCCGAGAGGATTAAACCCCATTTTTTCTATGTGGCCATTGGTAACGGCAAAGACCTCCGTTCCCTGGGGCGCAAAGAGGTCTGTTCCTTCATGGACCCGTTTGCCTCCTTCTCTAGCAGCCTGCCAGGTATCTTCATAGCGGGGTTGATAGTCTCCCAGAGGAAAGAAATAAGTATGGGAGAACAAATAACCTGTTCTTTTAAAGTTTTTACGATAATCTTCTACTAATTTCCATTGTTCTCTGGTGAGCCCCATACTTTTCCAGTTGCCACTATTCTTTAGGAGTTGGGCGGAATTTATTAGCTCGGAAAGGGTAGGGGCGGGATCACCTGTCTTGTTTTCTCTCTTAACATAATAATAGGCAGCAAGCCAGGTCCATTCTGTACCTGTTACTTTTTCTACTTCCTGGGCACGGGCGACAAATTTCCCATCCAAACAAGATACAGCATGATAATCGGGCGGAGAGAGGGGATTAAAAATAACAGTCAAACTGACTAAACTCACAATCCCTATAATACCCAGTAATAATTTTTTGAGTCGTGTTTTTCTGCGGTGCAGCATTTCTTTATTCTCCGGTTCAGACAGCTAATCATATTAAAAATATATCAACAAGTTGCTATAATAGAACTAGGTTAATTGATAGTTGATAGTTGGTAGTAGGTAGTAATTTTCGACATCTGATATCCGACTAACTCGTATTATCAATACGGTTTTTTGTTATCATTATCGGAATTCGGTAGTCGGAAGTCGGAAAATCGATGGAATAGGAGGTAATGATCATGCCTACTTATGATTTTCGTTGTCTCTCCTGTAACCATGTATTTTCACAAAAGCTGTCCTTTAGCGAGAGAAGAAATGCCGCCTGTGAAAAATGCGGCGGCAAGGAAGTAGAACAGCTTTTTAAACGGTGCAATGTTTTGGGAGGAACAGCTTCAAATTCCGGTGAGTTTACCGCCGGAAAATCGGCCTGTTCCAGGACCGGCGGCTGCAGCGGGTGTGCCGGTTGTTAGAAATGCAGAAGAGCAGAGGTGGCCCATCGGGCCACCTCGTTATTTTTGTTTTATTGGGTTAATGATGACCAAACAGCCAATAGGCTTAGCGTCCGGATCAGTACGTAAGGGATAGGAGTTAAACTCCACCGGAATGTTCGTACCATCTAAATGGGTGAGATTATAGTAATAGCCGGTGATTATTTCACCCTGGAGGATCCTTGGTAACCGGGAAAAATCGTAGGGCATGGTGGGTACCAGTATTTCCGCGTATTCGCTGATATGGAGCCCGAGAATTTCTTCACGCTCATAACCTACTAAATTACAAAAATTAAGATTGGCATAGGCAATAAAGCCGTTTTCGTCAAAAACCAGAATGTTAAAGGGTAGATTATCCAAAATCGACTGTAAGAGTCCTTTCCTGACGGGGGTCTTATCGCCTTGTTCTTTGACGATGGCTAAAAGCTCCATTTCCGCCCGGGGAAGAGCGGGTTCCATTTTAAGGGAGAACTTACGCATTAAAATGCACCCTTTCAATGATAAATAAACCTTGTTGATAGGATTTATAGTATATTGTTCACTTAATAATAAAATAAATCCTTCTTTGTGAAAATAATAACAAAATTGCTGGATTCTATACTTATAAGAAATCCCAAGACATTAATTAACATTTACTGTAAGAATAGTAAGAAGGTTTTTGGCTTTTTATGCCGAAGTAACATTCATTAAGTTAACAACGTGTCGAAGAGGTACAAAAATGAAAGAAATGACTAGACGCCAATTTTTGTTAGGTCTCGGAGCTATGGCGGCTGCTGTAGTTTTAACGTTAGGCTGGGACAGTGATGAGGCTATTACCCAGGAGTCTGGTTTATCCCCAGCTTTTTTAGAGCCTGTGGATTGTGATTGGATTATTGATCATGTGAGAATAATTGATGGGACAGGGACTCCCGCCTTTAGGGGTAAAGTGGCAGTAAAGGGTGACAGAATTGTTGCCGTAGGTGATTTTATTTATCCTGAAGGCACAAAAATTATAGATGGTAACAATTATGTGCTGGCACCGGGTTTTATTGATATCCATACCCACACAGAATCTTATTTCTACAGTGGAGAGAGCATGGCCCCTTTTTTATCACAGGGAATAACAACACAGGTTGGCGGAAACTGTGGTCGTTCACCCCTTGATATTGCAGGTTTTTTCGAAACCAGCCGGGGAAAAGCGATTAATTACGGGCTGTTAGTGGGATATCGGGCCTTGCTGGAATTAGTACGGGGAATGAATCGGGCAGGAAGAGTGACTCCTTCCGAACTCGGCCAGATGCAGGAGTATTTACATAAAGGATTATCAGCCGGAGCCTTGGGACTATCGGTAGGACTTGAATACTGGCCGCAAAATTTTGCCACCACTGGGGACTTACTAAATCTTTGTGAAGTAGTAAAGGAGCATGGCGGGTTTTATGCCGCCCATATCCGCAGTGAATATGATAAGGTGCTGGAAGCTGTGGAAGAGACGGTGGAAATAGGCCTTAAATCAGGGGTAGCCGTACAATACAGCCATATTAAGGCCGGTTATCCCCAAAACTGGCCAAAATTTGCTAAAGTTCTGGACATGCTGGAAGAGGCCAATAAATCGGGGGTAGACATTAGGGCCGATGTTTATCCTTATACCTTTTCTGGCAACGATATTGGCACAAAACCCCTGCGCCATTCCATCAGTGTGGAAAATCTTGAGGCAGCTCTTGTCCATCCACAAGTTTTCTATGCCAGTGATTCAGGAATTTATGCAGGGGGAAGGGCCACACACCCCCGGGCTTATGGAACGTACCCGCGTTTTTTAGGTCATATGGTAAGGGAGAAGGGGTTACTGCCCCTGGAAAAGGCTGTGGCCAAAATGACCCATGAGCCTGCCCGGCGTCTGAAATTGCAGGACCGGGGTTTAATCAGTCCGGGATATAAAGCCGATCTGGTATTATTTGACGAGGAGCGGGTTATGGACAGGGCTACTTATGAGAAACCCGTTGCCTTCTCTGAAGGGATAGAAAAGGTTTGGGTTAACGGTATCCTGGCCTGGAGTGATAAACAGGTTACCGGAAGTACCAGTGGCCAGTTCCTTAAACTTTCAGGTTAATGATATGAATCAGCAAAGAGTTGAACTTGCTTAAAGGGGGGGTTCAGCTCTTTTTAGTTGGTAGTTGGTGGTTGATAGTTGTTAGTTGTTAGTTGGTAGTTGGTAGTCGGTACTATCAATAATTATGTCATTTACCGACAAAAACTTAGTTGTCTTGCGAATCGTGCTGGAAAAAGGCGGAAAAAAATTGCAGGAGTGGGGGTGGTTATGGCGAAGAAATTTATATACAACAGAAGGAGTGTGGAATAGTGACGCAAACAAGAACCTGTCTTCAGTTACCACAGGATTTTCTTCACGACATTATCCAAAAATTGGTAAAACTCAAACCTAACGATGCTGTGGGAGCATGTCTTAAAACTCTGGGAGAGTTGCCGGAGGAGTACCAGTCTCTTTTTCTCTCTGAACTGTCGCAAACCAGGGATAGAAGATTGGTTCCTTTTTTTATGGAAGTTGTGCGGGAATGTGAGGGTTCCCTTAAAGACTGTGCTGAATACGCGCTCATGCGGTTAACTCCGGAGAGGTCCTGGGGATGGGGAAGTACCAATACAGAGAGACGTTTTCTTAAGGCCTTTGCTTCTCGGGACAGGTTCGAAGGAAAGTGTACACTGACCATTGTTTGGACCAGTGGGGAAATAAAACCGGTGATGGAAGCACAGCGCTTTATTTTAAATTTTAATCATGTAGGCGTTAAAGAGTATTACTGTAAAAAACACCCCACATTCAGGACTTGTGACACCCCTCACCATTTCCAAGAGCTTAGCCTGGTGGAGGCTGTAGCCTTGCTCCAGGACGCCTACGGGCAGAACATCCGCTTTAATACCCAGCCGGCTTCGGGCATTAACGATTACGGTGCCCTGTTGCAGTTCGAGACAGGTAGCCTTATACGGCATGAACTCATTAATAAATTTTATTCCTCATACTTGACAGCCCGGATGTTGGGAAACATCTATTTGAGGGCTTTTAAGAACATGGATGCTGCTCTTCTTTACGATTTATCCAGTCAGGAGAGGCAGGCTGCCTTAGGGGAAAGAAGTGAATTTATTTTTAATTACGGTGAAGAATTAAAGAACTACACATTCTTAAGGACCCAGGTTACAGGACTGGAAAAAGAGCAAGGAAAGATATTGCTCTCTGCCTATGTTATTGTCAATACACCCCAGGATGAGATCGTAAAGATTTTTTATCGTATAACCTTAGTAAAAGTGAAGGAGTATTATTATATTGATGGTTTTGAGGAAGAAAAGAGACAAGAGCTCTGTTACAGTGATCCTGACAATCCTCTGAATTATCGTGTTTTTTGTTCCGCGTACAAAACTGCTGGTGTAAAAAGGATCCAGAAATGGTTAGACAGCCAGAAAGATATCGTGTTAACCGGTGAATTTGAAGGTGGATGCTGCTACAAATGGTTGACGGGGGAGAGGAGTGCTGTTAACAGTTATGATATAACGGATGGTATCATAGTTGAATTTATCCTAAAAGAAGGGGAATTCCTTATCTATGCAAAAAATCCTGTGGAATTGGTCCAGGTGGAGAAAAGGATAAAGGCCGATTTAGGCCCTCATCTCACCTTACAAAACAAGTATTATCTACAGGTTCACGATGTTTACCGCACAGTGGTTTATTACAGTTCTTTGCACAGAGTTCTTCTAGAAAACTATAGCGAAGGTTCATTAAGAAAAATGCGTGCCAATTGGGCTGTGTTTTATGTGGAAGATGATAAAAAATTTTTCTCCGGGCTCCAGCAAAGAACGGTAAACCTCTTGCGGTTGGATAGCAATACCTGGTACTTCTGGATAAAAGACAAACCAATGGCAAAACAGGTTGAGTACTATCTTACCGGGCATTGGGTAAAAGTCAACGTTTTTAACGCTACCTTAGAAGAAGAAATGCAAGAGCTGGATAATATATCAATAAAAGAGATTTATTATGGCGACGAATTGGATAATTATTATGACCTCTTTACACCACCCGTGTCCGAGGAAAGAAAATGGGAAATATACCAGGGTTTACACCGAATACATAAAGAAAGTATTTTAGGCCGGATGGGCTTAATTCCGGAGTTAAGAGAGGTTGCACAAAAACTGGGTTCAGTGATCACAAATTAAAAATGCGCCGAAGGCGCATTTTTCGCTTACTGTTTCCCGAATCCGCTTACCGCTTTATTACCATTTATTATTTGAGTTCGGGTAGCTGGTAGCGAGTAACTGGCGGTGATTTATGAATTAGAATACTCGTCACTCGGCCCTGTTGAATGGACATCGGGAGGCGGAAGTCGGGGAGCGGGTGACGAATTATGCTGCAGGTTTACTGGGAGAAACTGTGTTAGCCGGTGTTTCCGGAGGTTTATATTCTCTTAAGAAATGAAAAACAGGAGGGTTGTTTAACGGGGCAATGGTAAGGGCATCAACTTGTTTCAGCCGGGGAAAGGCTTTAAAGAGGGCTAAATTATCTATAATACCCCCTGGAATAGTCAGGCCTTTCTCCAGGTTGTTAGGATTGCCGAGGGCTTTAATGACAATGGGAAACTCTAAGCGGTAGTTATTTACGGTAATATACATAGACTGTTCATCTTCCGCATAAAAAATTACGGAATGGGCGGTGATGCGGTGCCCATTTATTTCCACAGCTTCAGCTCCGGCAGCCCATAATTCGTTGACCATGTTAATCAAATCGATATAGAGGATGGGGGCGTTTTGGTCAATAGTCACTTCCAACCCTGGCCCTTTTAGGGTGGTACTTCCAGTAACAATCTGCAGCTTTTCCAGCTCACTTTTCAGGCTGGCCATCAACTTTTTCTCATCCTGGTCGTTTTGCAGCTGGGAATATAGCTGGGTACTAAGATCACTTATTTCCAGAGCTAGTTTTTGTCTCTTATCAGAAAGACCACGTACCATGGCAATGAGGTCTTCGGTTCTCTGCATGGTAAGGTCGCTGGTAACGCGACTTTGGGCATGAAATTGTACGGAAAGTAAAATGCCTAAAAGCAGGAAAACCAAGGTTATCGGTAGCTGCCAGTGGTTTTTTTTCATGGGTTCCTCACCTCGGTTCCAGTTTTCTTTTTTTACGATACCTGGTTAATAAATGATGTCTGATGATAGCCAGGTTCTGAAAAAGACGTACGCCAAAAGCAAAAACAGCAGCATAATACAAATCCACACCCAGGCGGTCTCCCATATAAGCCAGGAGAGCTGCCAGCAGGGCGTTGGTAAAAAACCCTGTTAAGAGAATGGTTCCATCGAAATGATCTTCTAATACCGCCCTTATCCCGCCGAAAACGGAGTCAAAGGAGGCTAAAACAGCAATAGACATATATTTAACATAGATAAGAGGCACCTGAAAAGTAATAGCAGAACCGATCACAGCCCCTATGATTAATCCTAATACAGGTAAAAGCCACATTGTTTAACCCTCCTTTGCCGGCTGGGAATAGTTGAACTGAAGCTCCCCTTTATAGGCGGGGATGACTAGTTCAGTTTGTTCCTGTAAACTTACGGGATAATGAGAAGATTTTAAAAGTTCCAGTTCACCGTTGGTTACAATTTCAGCTAATAGTTTAGGACTACCGATGGCACGAATTTCAAAAGGCGGAGCAATTCTGGTGGTATTTACGAGAATTACGTTGCCTACACAACGAATTTCCGAGGTTGTGATCAGTCTCTGACCATTAACGGAAATGGCTTCCGCTCCCCCAACTTTTAATTCACTGACGAGATTGAGAATGTGTTCGTAGTGGACGATATATTTATTAGGATCATCATTGGGATTAGCCTGGAGCCCAGCCTTATTATCGTCAATTACAATAATAATGCCGTTACCCACTACGGGTGTGAGTCCTGCCATTATTTTTAACTTATCCAGCTGATTTTTCAGGTCTTGCAACTTTCTGCTGCTTTGCTGGTTCTGCAGGGCATTAAGGTCGTTACGGGTTCTCTCAATCTGGTCTTCCTGGGCCTTTATTTCTTTTTCCAAATCTTTAATAATGGTGACCAGGTTTGTATTTTTTTGACTAAGGGGATTGATGGTTGTGTTGCTTGCCTGTATCTTAAGTTGGAAAGCAAGAAAAAAACCAGAAAAAATACAGACTAAGGTTATTGGAATGAGCCATTTACGCATGTAGATCCCCCCTTTACATTACATCACATTATACCACACTGGTATCCTTTTTAAAGGGATATATTTCTGGTATTTGACTGACGAACTAACGGACAAATAGTTTCCGCCTGGTAATAAAAAATAATTTTATAGTCTTTTTAAGCTTAAAGTGTGGTAAAAATACTAAAGATAAGGTAGATTTTAAAAGGAATCTACCTTTAAATTGTAGAAACTAGATTATAGTAAGATAAAGATATAAGCTGTACAGAAGGAGGGGTGCCTGGTGTTAAAACAGGAACTGGAAATGTTTAACATTATCAGTATAATCGACATTGCCATTGTAGCTTTTGTCATCTATAAGGCCATGATGATCATTAAGGGTACCCGGGCTGTGCAGTTAATTAAAGGGCTTGTGGTCTTGATTATGGCCTCCCTCTTAAGCAACTGGCTGGGTTTTCGTACTTTTGCCTGGATCCTGGGCCAAGTCCAGACAGTACTGGTAGTGGCCTTGCCCGTTGTCTTCCAGCCTGAACTGCGCCGTGCTTTGGAACAGCTGGGAAGGGGCCGGTTTTTTGCCCGTCCCATGGCCATGTTAAATGAAGAAGCCCTGGGTCATCTGGTGGAAGAAGTGGTCAGAGCGGTCAAAATTTTATCTAGCAACAATGTTGGAGCCCTCATTATTATTGAAAGAGAAACAGGGATCAACGATTTTATCGAAACAGGGATTAAAATTGACGGGCTCGTTTCCGCCGAATTCTTGGTTAATATCTTTATTCCCAAAAGTCCTTTGCACGACGGTGCTGTCATTATCCGCGGTGATAGAGTGATGGCCGCAGGGTGCTTCCTGCCCCTTTCTGAAAATCCTAACCTGAGTAAAGAACTGGGAACCCGCCACCGGGCCGGTCTTGGCCTTACCGAGCAGTCTGATGCCTTAGGCATCATTGTCTCGGAAGAAACCGGTGTCATCTCTATTGCCGAAGAAGGACGTTTAACCAGGTATCTTGATGAGAATACATTGAAAGAGATCTTAAGTAAACGTCTCCAGAACAAGCATAATCACACAATGTCATTGTTTAGCTGGAGGTCATAATATGCATGAACTGATCAAAAGAGACATCGCTTATAAAGCGGTGGCCGTTTTGCTTGCTGTACTTCTGTGGTTTTATGTTACCAACTTGCAGAATCCCACTATTGAGAAAAGTCTTACGGGTGTGCCTGTTTCTTATTATGGTTTAAAAGAAGGGCTCGTGATTGGTGATAGGCCTCAGAATATAGAAGTGAGAGTCAAAGGTCCCCATTCACTCATTAATCCTCTGGTCTCAAAGGACATCAAAGCCAGCGTTGACCTTACCCAGGCTAAAATGGGGGAGGGAAATTTCCTTGTTCAGGTTACTCTTCCCGCAGGGGTAGAGCTCGTGAGTTATAACCCGCGCAGTATTAATCTGCGTGTCGATGCTATCCAGGAAAGACAGCTGGGTGTACAGGTCAAGATAGAGAATACGGTGGCCCAGGGTTATTCGAGTTTTGAGCCGGTCCTTACGCCTTCCAGGGTCGTGGTGAAAGGACCTCAGCAGCTTCTAGCCAATCTTGATTCTGCCCGGGTGACGGTGGATCTGAACCAGGCTACAGGAAACCTGAACTTAAATGTACCGGTTAATATTGTAGACAAAGGGGGAAACCTTGTACAGAGTCATTCCCTTGACATCAATCCAAAAAGTATCCAGGTCTTTATCCCCGTCATCAAAAACAGTCCTACCAAGACGGTACCCGTTAAGCCTGTTTTAAGCGGTAAACCCGCCGAGGGTTTTCAGGTGGCGAGAATTATTTTAGAGCCTGAAACAGTCAAGATTACTGGACCTTATGATAAATTGAATCTGGTTGACCAGGTTTCCACCCAGCCCATTGATATTTCCGGGATCCAGCAAAATCTGGTTACCCAGGTAAGTCTGAGCTCACCGGAAGGGATCAGCCTCCTTTATGATCCCACCGTAAAAGTGTTAATCCAGGTAGAAACAGCGCCTGTCAGTAAACAGTTTCATGAAATTACAGTAGATAAGCAAAACCAGCAGGCAGGAACGAAAGTGACCTTAAATCCAGGAAAGATAAGTTTAATGGTACGGGGGTCCAAGGAGGAAATAGCCAAGCTTAAAGCCGAAGATATAAAGGCCCTGGTTGATCTGGCGGGCCTGGCCCCGGGAACCCACCAGCTGGAGGTAAAAGTGGACATCTCCAGTAATCTTCAGGTTTTAAAGGTGGATCCCAGTAAAATCGAAGCAACTATCAGTAGGGAAGGTTAAAAGGAAGGAGTTATATTCGTCATGGCAGTTATGTTCGGAACAGATGGCGTAAGAGGTGTTGCGAATGGGGAGTTGACACCGGAACTGGCCTTTAAATTAGGAAGAGCTGCAGCCAGTCTCCTTAAACCCCCAGGAGGCAGAGGTGCAATCGTTATTGGCAGGGATACCCGCCATTCAGGCCCTATGCTGGAAGGGGCCTTGCTTGCCGGCATTTGTTCTGCAGGAGTGGATGTATATTTAACCGGAATCATACCAACTCCGGCCATTGCTTTTCTCACCCGGGAATTAAAAGCCTGTGCGGGGGCAGTTATTTCGGCGTCCCACAATCCTGCCCCTGATAATGGCATAAAATTTTTTAACAGTAAAGGTTTCAAACTGGATGACCACCTGGAGGAAGAAATTGAAAAGCTGGTCCTGGGGGATATGGAAGGATTACCCCGTCCCACGGGAAAAGATCTGGGTAAAGTAATCCCTTTACCCGATGCTGTAGAGAGGTATGTAAATTTTCTGCAAACTACTATAAATTGTGATCTTGCGGGATTAAAAATTGTGGTAGATTGTGCCAACGGCGCCGCCTACAAGGCAGCTCCCATCCTCTTCTGCCGGCTGGGTGCGGAGGTCATTGTCCTCAATAATGAACCTGATGGTCTTAATATTAATGATGAATGTGGTTCTACCCATCCAGAGGCATTACAGGAGGCTGTACTAAAGTATAAAGCCCAGTTGGGGGTAGCTTATGATGGTGATGCCGACAGGGTTATTGCCGTGGATGAAAAGGGAGAGCTGGTGGATGGCGACAAAATCCTGGTTATCTGTGGTTTGAACCTGCACCGGAAAAATGAATTAGGAAAAAAGATTGTTGTTACGGTGATGAGCAACTGGGGACTGAAAGAGGCTTTTTATCAGGAACAGGTGGAGGTTTTGGAAACCAAAGTGGGAGACCGTTTTGTTCTGGAAAAAATGCTGGCATCCGGTGCTGTACTGGGTGGAGAACAGTCGGGTCATATCATTTTCTTCAAACATAACACAACAGGGGACGGTCTCTTAACATCTCTTCAGCTCCTCCAGGTACTGAAGGAAGAGGGGGCACCCCTGAGTAGCCTGGCTCAAGCTATGAAAAAGTACCCTCAGGTCTTGCGCAATGTTAAGGTAAAAAGTAAGCAGGACTGGGAAAAAAACGCGGCGATTCAGGAGACAATAGCCCAGGGAGAAAATATGCTTGGGGGTTCAGGCAGGATACTTGTGCGCCCTTCAGGTACCGAGCCCTTCATAAGGGTAATGGCCGAAGGAAAAGACAAGACCCGGTTAGAAAAAATTGTAAAAACTATTGCTGATGTGATAGAGCAAGAGTTAGGTTAAGTCACGTACCATTAGTCGCTTATCGCTATCCCTCATTCGCAGATATTAGGGAACCTTAGGTTCGGTAGTCGGATGTCGGAAGCCGGTAAGCGTTTTTTGGAGGTTTCACATGTTATACGTCGGTACGGATATTATCGAAATAAGCCGGGTTAAGGCGGCAGCCCTCCGGCATCCCGCCATATGGGAAAGAATCCTGACACCGCAGGAAAAAAGTTACTGTCAGGCAAGAAGCAATTCCTACCAGTGTCTGGCAGGACGGTTTGCGGCCAAAGAAGCCGTCCTTAAAGCGTTAGGCTTAGGTTTGCGCGGTGTTTCCTGGCAGGATATGGAGATTCTGCCTGACGAGCAGGGTCAGCCTCAGGTCCGTATTTATGGAAAACTCATGAAGCGCACTCAGGAATTAGGGATAAGAAAAATAAATCTCAGTATTTCCCACAGCCGCAATTATGCTATGGCTGTAGCCATTGGGGAAGGTGAATGTGGATGCGGGTCGTAACGGGTAGTGAAATGAAATTATTAGATAAGTGGGCAGTAGAAGAATATGGCATTCCCACGATGTTATTAATGGAGAATGCTGGTAATGCCGTCGTGCAAAGTGTAAAAAAGACTCTTTCCCCTATCTCTGGCCGCTATATCATTATCCTGGTGGGCAAGGGTAATAACGGCGGGGATGCCCTGGTGGCAGCCCGGCACCTTCATCAGCTGGGAGCAGAGGTAAAGCTGTTTTTGCTCTTTTCACCTGAGGAATTTCGGGGAGCCGTGAGAACCAACTGGCGCTTGATTGAGGGGTTAGAGTTAAAATGGCATCAGCTTCAGGACGACCACAGTTTTTATTTATTGAAATTAAGCCTTAACCATTGTGACCTGGTCATTGATGGGATATTCGGCACCGGTTTTAAGGGAAATCCCCAGGGACATATTGGCCGTGCCATCCAGGTTGTGAATGAAAGTTCCCGCCCGGTTTTAGCCATAGATGTTCCTTCCGGGCTGGATGCAGATACGGGAAGGGTCGGTAACCCCTGTATGAAGGCCAATTATACGATAACTTTTGCCTGGGCTAAACGAGGTTTATTATTGTATCCGGGAAAACATTTTGTAGGCAGCCTGGAGGTTGCCGATATTTCTTTGCCCCATGGCGCCCTTGCCCTGCTGGATAAGGAGGAACATTACATAGACGGTGAACTGGCTAAAAAGCTTTTACCTCCACGTGACTGGGAAGGACATAAAAACTCTTTCGGCCATGTTCTGGTTATTGCCGGATCCGGAGGGATGACCGGTGCGGCTTTCTTGACCAGTAAAGCTGTATTGCGAGCAGGTGCAGGTTTGGTAACCACGTGTTTACCCGTTTCTCTGGCCGATTTGTTTGACATGGCTTTTCCCGAAGGACTTACCAGGGGCGTGGCGGAAACCCGGGAACGTACTCTATCTGCCGCCGCCTGGGGGGAGATCAGTTCCCTTCTCGCCAATAAGAAAGCAGTGGTTTTTGGACCTGGCTTGGGTGTTAGTCCGGAAATCGGGAGCCTTTTGGAAAAACTGTTGGCTGAATCCCTCGTTCCTTTAGTGATCGATGCCGATGGTCTTAATGTTTTGGCCCAGAATAGGGACATGCTAAGGGCGGCTAAAGGTCCTGTTATTCTCACACCACATCCGGGGGAGATGGGAAGACTGTTAAGAGTTTCCGCACAGGAAGTTCAGGCCAACAGGGTGGAAGCGGCCCGCCAGGCTGCTCTACTTTTGCAGTCGGTTATTGTTTTAAAAGGTCCAGCTACGATAACGGCTGTGCCTGAGGGTCATATCTTTATTAATTCCACCGGCGGTCCGTCCTTAGCCACAGCCGGTTCCGGCGATGTTCTGGCCGGTGTGATCGCGAGTCTTCTGGCGCAAGGATTAGAACCCGCCTGCGCTGCCATGCTGGGTGTTTATGTCCATGGATTGGCCGGAGATCTTTTGGCAGAAAGTAAGGGAATGCGGGGAGTTATGGCTGGGGACATTGTGGAGACACTGCCTTTAGCGCTGAAGACATTGGAAGCTGGTACAGTGGTATCAGAATAGGGCCCTGCCACCTCGTTCCAGAATCTCCGCATAGAACAGACTAGAGCTTGTTTCGGGAAAAATCAGACCACCCTCAACAATCCATCCGTGGACTGGCCTCGGGTTGGGTCTGACCTCGTGTCAGCCCCTCTGATTTTTCAACCTCACTGCGCTAAGTTTGTTTGCTATGCTCCGATATGGAACGGTTATGGCAAATCCCTCATTCTCACCGGTACTACTAAAAACTACCAACTACCAACTATCAACTAAAGGAAGCGGGGTGTATAGCTGTGATGCTAGAACGTCCGGTGTGGGCAGAAATAAGCTTGCCAAACATTATTCACAATTACCGGGAAGTAAGGCGTCTGGTAGGCCCGGCCGTCCAGGTGATGGCCATTGTCAAGGCCAATGCTTATGGACATGGGGCGGTAGAAGTAGCCAAAAGCCTGGACAAAGCCGGTGCTGACCGTTTTGGTGTGGCTATCATGAATGAAGCTGTCCAGTTGAGGGAAAACGGCATTGAAAAACCCATCCTCATCTTGGGCTGGACGCCTAAGGAGGATTACAGGAGGGCTCTTTTAAACGGAATCACACTTACCATGTTTTCCCTGGAGGAAGCTCAAGAATTATCACGAATATCTAGAGAAATGGCAAAGAAAGCTGTTATCCATCTGAAAATTGACACGGGAATGGGTCGTATTGGCTTACGCCCCAATGAACTTAGCCTAAAAGAGATAGAGAAAATTCTATCATTACCGGCTTTAGAGGTGGAAGGTATCTTTACTCATATGGCCAAGGCTGACGAGAAAGATAAATCTTTTACCCGGCAGCAGCTGGCTTTATTTGAACAATTTGTTAAGGAGATAGAAGATAAAACGGGTTTCAAGTTTAAAATAAAACATGCAGCGAACAGTGCTGCCATCATTGACCATCCGGAAGCTTATTTTGATATGGTGCGTCCCGGTATTATGCTTTACGGACTAGAGCCTTCGGGGGAAGTAGAACTGGAAAAGGTTTCCCTCAAACAAGCCATTTCCTTGCGGGCCAGGGTTTCCCATGTGAAAGAAGTGCCTCCAGGTACGCCCATTAGTTACGGAGGCCGTTTTATTACCAAAGATAACTCCCTTATTGCCACGCTGCCACTAGGCTATGCTGACGGTTATTCCCGTTTGCTTTCGGGCCAGGCTCAAGTAATTTACCGGGGCCAGTTGGCGCCGGTGGTTGGCAGGATTTGCATGGATCAATGTATGTTTGATGCCACAGGTTTAGAGCCCCAGGTAAAACAGGGGGATATGGTAACCCTTATTGGTCATGATGGCGACAAATTTATCTCTGTTGATGAATTGGCGCAAAAATTGGGCACTATAAATTATGAAATTGCCTGTATGATTTCTGCCCGTGTCCCCAGAATATATATTAAATAACTTAATTATTGACGATATATACGCATAATATATATAATGGTATAGCACCTATGCTTTAAGCTGGGTTTTGTATTTCCATTGGGAGGTGCTTTTCGTGTCAGAAACTAAGCGCATCATGATTTGTCTCCCCGCAGCTCTCTTAGAGGAGGTTGACGGGATCATGACCATAGAAAAAAAGAACCGCAGTGAATTCATAAGAGAAGCAATGCGGTTTTATTTAGCGGAAACCAAGAGAAAGAATCTGCGGGAACAGATGCGCAGAGGTTATCAGGAAATGGCCCAAATAAATCTCACTTTAGCTCAGGAGGCATTTTATTCCGAACTAGAGGTAGATATTCTTTACCAAAACAAATTAGTGGAGTGTCTCTGATATGGTTACGGTAAAAAGAGGGGATATCTTCTATGCCGACCTCAGTCCTGTGGTAGGTTCGGAGCAAGGGGGTACACGGCCCGTATTAATTATTCAAAATGACATAGGCAACCAATACAGCCCTACAACGATTGTTGCTGCCATAACCAGCCAGCTTGATAAGGCCAAGCTTCCTACCCATGTGGAAATATCTTGTGAAAGCTGTGGTTTATCCAAGGACTCTGTCATCTTAACGGAACAGATTCGTACAATTGATAAAAGGCGTCTCCAAGAAAAGGTTTCCAGCCTGGACGAAGAAACCATGGATAAAGTAAACCATGCCCTGGAGATCAGCCTTGGGCTGGTGGAACTGTAATTTAGTTGTTAGTTGTTAGTAAGTTGGAATACATAATAGAGACGTGGTAAAGGCCACGTTTTTTGCATTTGTAGAACAACGTGGGTTTAGTGTGTTTAACAAAATAAGTGGTAACTATTTCCCAAATATGGTATATTACTTACGTGGTAAGGCGGGGGAAGCTCGTCTTTCTTCATGTTACTGAAAAAGTAGAAGCTGGATTTTTGATCTTCGGGTGAATAATGTAAAAGATACTAATAACTAACAATTAACAATTAACAATTAACAACTACCAACTACCAACTAACAACTAGTAACTAGTAACTAGTAACTAAGTAACTCGCCGCCGGAGAGCGGCGAAACGAAAGGGTGAAATAAATGGAGGTAGTAAAACTGGTTGAAGCTACACGCGGGGAAGTGGTGGAAAGTGTCCATCGTGGCGTAGTGGCTGTTGTGGATAGTGAAGGAAAACTGGTGGCTGCTGCGGGAGACCACCGCTATGTAACTTACATACGTTCAGCGGCCAAACCCATGCAGGCTATTCCCGTTCTGGAAAGTGGGGCAGCCGACCATTATGCTTTAAGCCTGGAGGAAATGGCGATTCTAACGGCTTCCCACAGTGGTGAAGAAGAACATGTCCGGGTGGTCATGCAGATCCTGAGTAAAATTGGCTTAACGGCTGCCTATTTACAGTGCGGTACACATCCGCCTCTCCACAGGGCCAGTGCCAAAGTCCTTATTGCCAAGGGATTAGAACCTACTGTTCTCCACTGCAGTTGCTCCGGTAAGCATGCGGGAATGTTGATTTTGACACGATTTAAGGAATGGAATATAGATGAGTATTATAAATTGGAACACCCTGTCCAGCAGTTAATGCTTCAGTGTATGGCGGATTTTGCCGGTCTTGCACCGGAAGAAATCCCTATTGGTATTGATGGCTGTGGCGTACCTGTCTTTGCCATGACTGTGGAAAAGATGGCCTTTGCCTATGCCCGTTTCGCCCGGCCGGAAAGTTTTGCTCCCGAAAGGAAAGAGGCTGTGTTAAAACTTAGAGAGGCGATGACCAGCTATCCTTCTTTAGTGGCAGGAACGGGAAGACTGGCTACGGATTTGATGAAAGTAACAGGAAATAAGTTAATAGCGAAAGACGGAGCCGAGGGTGTTTTTTGCATCAGTGTACCTGCCAGGGGATGGGGTATTGCCCTGAAGATAGAGGATGGAAACATGCGAGCTGTGGGGCCTGCCGTCATTGCAGTACTGGACCAGCTAGGACTAATGACCGATGAAGAAAAGGAACTCCTTGCTATTCATGCCCGTACAGAGCTAAAGAATTTTCGCAAAGAAGTTATCGGTGAAATCCGGCCAGCATTCACGTTAAAGTAAGGGGAGAGATGAGATGGATTTTACGAAGATACTCAGCCAGGAACTAAGCTGGTCGTACAGTGGTACTGCACAGGCTATTAAATTACTGGAAGAAGGAAATACTATTCCCTTTATCGCCCGCTACCGTAAAGAAGCCACAGGGGAAATGGACGAGGATACCTTAAGAAAACTGGCGGAAAGACTGGAGTATTTAAAGAATTTAACTAAACGTAAAGAGGAAATCCTACGGCTCATTCATGAGTTGGGGAAACTTACTCCTGAATTAACCGCTGAGATCAATGCGGCAACGACACTGCAGCAATTAGAAGATTTATATCGTCCCTACCGTCCTAAACGCCGTACCAGGGCCAGTATTGCCAGAGAACAGGGCCTGGAACCTCTGGCCCTCATGATCGCCGATCAATCCCTGGAGGATGGAGATTTACTGGAGATAGCCCGTACTTATCTGAATCCGGAAGCAGGAATTGATTCTCCCGAATTAGCCTTAGCCGGGGCAAGGGATATCATTGCCGAACAGGTGGCCGACGACCCACAGCTCCGGGAATTGGCGAGAAAAATTTTTTGGAGCAAAGGGGAATTAGTGACAAGAGGGGAAAGTGCAGAACCTACACCTTATGAAATGTACTATACTTACAGGGAGTCCGTACGTTCTATTCCGCCCCATCGTATTCTTGCCATTAACCGGGGAGAAAAAGAGGATGTCCTGAAGGTCAAAATCGAAATACCCGAAGAAGAGATTATTCATCTCCTTTATCACAGGCTTGTTACAAACCCCAGGAGTGTAGGGGCCGGGGCTATGCAGGAAGCGGTCGAAGACGGCTGTAAGAGGCTTTTATTTCCCAGTTTAGAGCGAGAGATAAGAAATGAGCTGACGGCTAAAGGCGAGGAGCAGGCCATTAGAGTCTTTTCACACAACCTGCGTAATCTTTTACTGCAGCCTCCCCTGCGTAATCAGATTGTGATGGGGATTGATCCCGGTTTTCGTACCGGCTGCAAACTGGCCGTGGTGGATGAAACAGGCAAGTTATTGGAGGTAGGTGTGATTTATCCTCATCCGCCCCAAAATAAAAAACAGGAAGCCCAGGAACTTCTAAAATCCCTGCTACAGAAATGGCATGTAAACGTTATCGCCATAGGCAATGGTACCGCTTCCCGGGAAACGGAAGCGGTGGTAGCTGAGCTTATCCGGGAGACAGGCTTACCGGTAAAATACACCATTGTTAGCGAAGCGGGTGCTTCTGTATATTCCGCTTCTCCTCTGGCTGCCCAAGAATTCCCCGAGCTGGACTTGTCATACCGCAGTGGGATTTCTATTGCCCGGCGCCTCCAGGATCCTTTGGCTGAACTGGTTAAGATTGATCCTAAATCGGTAGGTGTAGGGCAGTACCAGCATGATGTGAATCCCAAAGACCTAAACCAGGCTTTAGCCGGTGTGGTTGAGTCCTGTGTCAATACAGTTGGGGTAGAACTAAATACTGCGTCGGCTTCCTTATTACAATATGTGGCCGGTTTAAGTGCTTCTGTAGCCAAGACCATTGTGGCCCGCAGGGAAAAAGAAGGCAAATTCCGGCTGAGGGAAGAGCTGCTGAAGATTCCGCGTTTAGGGCCCCAGACCTTTCAGCAGTGTGCCGGTTTTATCCGTATTGCCGAAGGTGATAATCCCCTGGAAAATACCCCGGTTCATCCGGAATCTTATGAATTGGCCAGTCTTTTGTTGGCGGAGATAGGTTTTGCTCTGGATGATTTACGGACAAAGGGTGAAAGAATAAGGGCAGCCTTAGAAAAGGTTGATCCCCAGGCTATTGCTGAGAAGCTGGGGGCAGGGGTCCCCACCGTTCGGGATATCATTGAGGCCTTAAAGCGCCCGGGACGCGATCCCCGTGAAGACCTGCCGCCTGTTTTATTGAGACAGGACGTCTTATCTTTGGAGGATTTGCAGGAAGGAATGGTTCTCCAGGGGACTGTCCGTAATGTTGTAGATTTTGGGGCCTTTGTGGATATTGGTGTAAAACAGGATGGATTAATCCACCTGTCACAGATGAGTGATAAATACATCAGGCACCCTTTGGAAGTGTTAGCGGTGGGCGATATTGTCAAAGTGGCCGTTTTAAGTGTGGATAAAGTACGGGGCAGAATCAGTCTTACCATGAGGGGGATTGATTAGTTGGTAGTTGTTAGTTGGTAGTTGGTAGTTGGTAGCTGATAGTTGGCAGTAATTTTTAACGTGAACCGTTAACAGTTAAACGCGAACCGAATTCAGACTACCGATTTCCGAATTCCGAATTCCGTTAACTGTAAATTAATAAGCATAAATTAAAAATACGTATATGGTACGTCGGATAGCGGATGTCGGATGTCGGAACTCAAGAAGCTGTAAAAAACGGTTCACTGTTCACGGTTTACAAATAGAGTTATCTGGACTCCGGACTCTGGTCACCGGTTACTGAGCAAAGTGGCGGGAAGCAGAAAACAAGCATATGCTGGAAGTAGTGAAGCGGTATGATGAGGAGGTACAATGATGTTTACCACGGAACAAATCCTGGATATCGCCATAAAAAAAGCCTGTTTGGAGTGTGTACCTGCTGACAGCGGTGTACTCGTACCGGGAGAGAATATTAAAAAAGTAGCTTTCGGTGTAGACATTGAGGTGGGGGAAGTTCTTTTGGCTAAAGAGCTGGGGGTAGACTGCCTCATCACCCATCATCCCGAAGGTGAACATTTGGTTAATCTTTTTAAGGTCATGGAAAACCAGATAGACAGGATGGTGGAAGCAGGCGTGCCCATTAATAAGGCCCAAAAAGTCCTGGCCGAAAGAAAGGAGCAGGTAGAACGCAACCTGCATGTTTCCAATTATAACCGGGCCGTTTCGGCAGCACGTCTTTTAGGAATGTCCTTTGTAGCTATTCATTCCCCGGCCGATTTTCTGGCCCAAAGCGTGGTGCAAAAACACCTGGATGAGAAAATAGGTCCTTATCCCAAAGCCACTTTAAAAGATGTCGTAAATGCCCTGATGGAATTACCCGAGTACCAGAAGACTCATGCCCAGCCAAAAATCAGGGTAGGCAGTGAGGAAAGCTATGCCGGAAAAGTTTTTGTCACTTTTGCCGGAGGTACCAGTGGTGGTGCTAAGGTCTTTAAAGCTTATTTTGAAGCAGGTGTAGGGACCCTGGTAGTAATGCACGTACCGGATGATGTAGTAAAAGAAGTTAAAGAACAAAATATCGGGAACGTGATTGTGGCCGGGCATATGGCCAGTGATTCGGTGGGAATCAATCAAATTATTGAGGAACTGGAAAAAGCGGGACTGGAGGTAATACGTTTTTCAGGTGTGATCGATCCCAGATAGGAGTGTGGCAGCGTTGGAGAAAACTGCTTTAATAAACGGTCGTATTTATACGATGGCAGGAAACATTTGGGAAAAGGGAGTTATTCTCTGGGAAAAAGGAAAAATTCTGGACGTTGGCCCCAATTTAAATATTCCTGCAGATACTAAGGTTATCGATGTAAGGGGAAAAACGATTTTACCCGGGTTTATTGATGCCCATACCCATCTGGGTATCCTGGAAGAAGTCTATGCCTTTGAGGGCGATGATCTTAACGAAATGACGGAACCTGTTACCCCTGAATTAAGGGCTCTAGATGCAGTGAATCCTTTTGACCTTGGGTTTCAGGATGCTGTGCAGGGCGGGGTTACTACGGTAATGACTGGCCCCGGCAGTGCCAATGTCATTGGGGGTACATCCCTGGTTTTGAAGACCCACGGAACAAAGCTTGAGGAGATGGTGCTTGTTCCCCAGGCTGGTTTGAAGGTGGCCTTTGGGGAAAATCCCAAACGGGTATATAGTGAGCAGAAAAAAATGCCCTCCACCCGCATGGCTATTGCTGCTCTTCTACGCCAGACCTTGATGGATGGCCAGGATTATCTTGCGAAAAAGGCCAAGGCTCAGAAAGAAGATGATGTTTTTGAACGGGATCTGGGTCTGGAAAACGTAAGCCTGGTTTTAACCGGGCAAATGCCCTTAAGGGCCCATGCCCACCGGGCTGATGATATTATGACCGCTATCCGCATAGCCGAAGAATTCGGGGTAGAAATTGTCATTGAACATGGGACAGAAGCCCATAAAATTGTCGAAGAAATTGTGAGACGACAGATCCCGGTAGTGGTAGGTCCTTCTTTTTCCAACCGGGCTAAGGTTGAGCTGGCGGAAATTACCTGGCGGACAGCGGTGGTGCTACAGAAAGCGGGGACATTGGTGGCTCTGACCACGGACCATTCCGTGACACCTATTCAATATTTGTCCTTATGTGCTGCCTTCGCCGTAAAGTATGGGATGCCGGAAGAGGAGGCCCTGAAAGCCATTACCATTAACCCGGCGAAAATTTTAAAACTTGAGAAACGCATCGGCAGCCTGGAAAAAGGGAAAGATGCCGACCTGGTCATTATGTCAGGGGATCCCTTAGATTGGCGGACAAGAGTGGAAGCTGTCTATATTAACGGTAAAAATGTCTATTCCGACAAAACATCCATGAATATTACATAATTCTTCGCAGGAAATAGCCAATATTTGTGAGAAATTATTAATATATGTTATCCAGCGAAATTATTCGTGGACTGTAGGTGAGCCACTCTTGACTGCTAATGTAGACATCTTAATTGTTGATGACCAGGTGGGAATCAGAAACTTATTGACCGTGGTACTTGAAGAAGACAATTATAAGATTGCTACGGCCACTAACGGGGAAGAAGGCGTCAGGCTCGCTTTCGACCTAAGGCCTAAATTAGTGCTGATGGATATCAAAATGCCCGTGATGGATGGCATTGAGGCCCTGAAAAGAATACGTTCTTTTGACCAAAATGTGAAGGTCGTAATCATGACTGCCTATGGGGAGGCCAATACTGTGAAAAATTTGATTAAATACGGGTGTACAGGATATATCCTGAAACCTTTTGATGTCATTAAATTAAAAGAATACCTTGGCAGCCTGTTGAATAATGGGCCTTGTAACATACCGGGTATAAGCGGGTTATAAAACTCCTTGGGGAGTTTTTTCTTTTCCCCTACTTTCCTATTGTTGCCGCAATTAGGTTATAATAGTTATTAGTTACCAGTTACTAGTTGCTAGTTAATAGTAATTCATGTCGGACTTCAGAGGTCGGTAAACGGAAATCGGGAAAAGTAATTTGCTGTTTGGAGTGTTGAATTTGCTGGAAATTGAAACTTTTTCACCGGAAGAAACAATAGCTTTCGCAAGTATCCTGGGAAGTAAATTAAAAGGTGGAGAAGTCATTGCTTTGGAGGGTGAACTGGGAGCGGGCAAAACCCTTTTCGTCAAGGGATTAGCCCAGGGGCTGGGTGTGGAAGAGCCCGTGACTAGCCCAACTTTTACACTTATTCACCAGTATCAAGGTAAGATACCCCTTTCGCATTTCGATGTATATCGTTTGCCCAGCCCTGAATCCCTGGAGGAACTGGGTTTTGAGGAGTTTTTTTACGGGTCTGGGGTAACCGCAGTGGAATGGAGTGACTTGATCAGGTCATATTTACCCCAGGATTATCTCCTTATCTCCATCCGGCGTATTTATCATCCGGATAAAGGAGAAGGGAGAAGTATCAGGCTGGAGCCTCATGGCGCCGCCATAGAAGCACTGGTAAAGGAGATGAAGGAATATGCTTGTATTAGGCATTGAGAGTTCTACACCAGTTGCTTCTGTAGCCCTGGTTACAGATCAAGGAATTATGGGGGAAATCATCTTAAATATTGGCCTTACCCACTCGGAGCAGTTATTACCTCTGATCGATGACCTGTTAAAGCAGGCTAGAATTGGTATGGAACAAATAGAAGGGATTGCTGTGGGAGGGGGGCCGGGTTCTTTTACCGGGCTGCGCATAGGTATGGCAACGGCCAAAGGATTAGCCCAGGGGCGTAAAATTCCCCTGGTGAGTATTTCTACTTTACGTGTTCTGGCAGGTAATATGGAGACACAGTCAGCCTTGGTGGCTCCCGTCATGAATGCCAGGAAGCACGAGGTTTACACAGCTTTATTTCGTTTTACAGGTCAAGAGGAAGAGGAACTGGTCCCCCCCCGGGCCGTTGAGCCTAAAACTTGGGCCCAGGAGCTTTTAACTTTTCAGGAGCCGGTGATTTTATTAGGCGATGGTGTTCCCGCGTACCGGGGACTGTGGCAGGGAATACTGGGGGATCAGGTCTTCATTCCTCCACCTATCCACTGGCAAATCCGTGCTTCCCAGGTGGCCTGGTTAGGCAGGAAGAAATTGATGGCCAAAGAATTTGCTAATTTATATAGTTTGAAACCGGTTTATATCCGCCCGGCGGAAGCGGAAGCAAGATTGCTGAACCGGGCGTGCAGTTTGAGGTGAGCATGAAATATATTCTGCGACCCATGACCTTAGATGATATACCTCAGGTTATTGCCATTGAGAAAAAGTCTTTTCCTACTCCCTGGTCCCCTTACGCTTTTACATGTGAACTGGCAGATAACCAGTTTGCCTATTACCTGGTGGTAGCTGCGGAAGAAAATCCTTCCACTGTTCTGGGCTATGGAGGCATGTGGATCATTATTGATGAAGCGCATATTACGAATATTGCCATTGCTCCGGCTTTCCGTGGAAAGGCCCTGGGGGAGTTCCTGATTAATGGAATGATCCAGTTGGCCCGGGAAAAAAAGGTTACCCGCATGACTTTAGAGGTGCGGGTTTCTAACGAACCTGCCAAAAATCTTTATCACAGGATGGGGTTTGTTGCCGCCGGTATTCGCCCGGGATATTATACAGATACTAACGAAGATGCCATTATTATGTGGAAGGACATCACTAAGTGACGACGTCCGCTTTCCGACTTCCGACATCCGATTTATTGATGACCGGAGCCCAGTGTGTGGCGTCCAGATAACCTTATTCGTAGACCGTAAACCGTAAACCGTGAACAGTGAACCGTTTTTAAAAATTTCATAGCGGGTTCATATTTACGGTTCACGGTTAACTGTTAACGGTTCACGTTAAAAATTACTACCAACTATCAACTATCAACTGACAACTATTCGAGGGAATGATAACATGCAGAAACGAGAAATCATCCTGGCCATCGAGACCAGCTGCGACGAAACTGCGGCAGCTGTTTTGGTTGATGGGCGGGTAATACTGGCCAATGTGGTGGCCTCTCAGATCAAGATTCACCAAAAATACGGCGGGGTTGTGCCGGAGATTGCCTCCCGTCATCACCTGGAACAGGTTAATCTGATTATTGATCTGGCTTTGCAAGAAGCTGGCATAACTTTTGACGATCTTACCTCCATTGCCGTTACCTACGGGCCTGGGCTGGTAGGTGCGCTTCTGGTGGGTGTGAGTACGGCCAAAGCCCTGGCCTACGCCTTAAAACTGCCTTTAGTCGGTGTTAATCATATTGAAGGACATATTTACGCCAACTGGTTAGGCCATGATTCTATCCTTTTTCCTGTAGTCTGTTTGGTAGTTTCCGGCGGACATACAGCCCTGGTGGAGATGCAAGGGCATGGTCGCTATCGTTTATTGGGACAGACCCTGGATGATGCTGCCGGGGAAGCTTATGACAAGGTAGCCCGGGCTATGGGTTTAGGCTATCCGGGCGGCCCCCTGCTGGATTCCCTGGCCAAGGAAGGAGACGAAAAGGCTATAGCTTTGCCCCGGGCCTGGCTGGGGGACGATAACTATGACTTTAGTTTCAGTGGCTTAAAATCGGCCGTGTTAAATTATTTGAACCGGGCTGCCCAGAAAGGGGAGGAAGTGAATAAGGCTAACCTGGCTGCCAGTTTCCAGGCCAGTGTTGTAGAGGTTTTGGTGGAAAAGACTGTTAGAGCCGCCAAAGGGCAAAAGGTGAAGACGGTTTTACTGGCCGGTGGAGTAGCTGCCAACAGTTCCTTGCGAAAATACTTACATAAGCGTTGTAGTGAGGAAAACCTGGAACTACTTTATCCTCCCCTCCCTTATTGTACGGATAATGCCGCTATGATTGCCTGCGCCGGGTATTACCGGTATAAAATGGGGGAACGGGCGGACTTACATCTTAATGCTGTGCCCAATTTAAGACTGTATTAAGATATATGCTTTTTGGACCTTGTTTGCCGATATTGTGGTAAATAAGGTCATTATTGTTGTTTAACTCGCTAAAACTATCCATTGCTTTGGGAAGATACCTGGGTTAGAGGAAAAGTGTGGTTCATAAATTACGGGTAATCTAGTATAATCAATTATTAGATACAGGCTGAAAATTACAGCCAATATATTATGTTATGAGGAGATGGTCTTAGGTTGGACCCTGATAGTAGCTATCAGCTAATCTTACTGGTAGTCCTGGTTTTTATGTCGGCCCTTTTTTCTGCGGCGGAAACTGCCCTGACTTCCCTGAACAAATACCGTTTACGTCATCTGGTTTCCGAACTGCATCCTAAAGCTGTTGGGCTCAATAAACTCTTAGATGATCCTGCCCGGCTTTTAGGGACAATTCTAATTGGCAACAATATTATCAATATTACGGCATCTGTCCTTGGTGCCGCTTTGGCTATCCAGCTTTGGGGACCAAAAAAAGGTATTGTTCTTGCTACCTTGCTGCTTACGGCAGTTATCCTGGTTTTTGGTGAGATAACCCCCAAAACCATAGCTGTACATTATGCAGAACGTGTAGCCTTTACCTTGTTTAGGTTTGTTAAACTCTTTATGATTATCCTTTACCCGGTGGTCAAAATACTTACACTCTTCACTGATCTGATCACCGGTGTTCTCGGGGTAAAAGATTCCCAGCAGAGCAATGGTATCACGGAAGAAGAGATCATCAGCCTGGTGGCGGCAGGTCAGGAGGATGGAATTATCCACCAGGAAGAAAAAACCATGATTCATGGTGTCTTTGAATTTACCGATACGGTAGTACGGGATGTCATGGTTCCACGTCCAGACATTGTGGCTGTGGAGAAAAACATCTCTTTTGCGGAGCTCATTAAAATTTTTCAGGAAGAACAGTTTTCACGGATCCCTGTTTACGAAAATTCTATAGATAATATCCTGGGTGTAGTACACATTAAAGACCTGATTTTTCTGGCCCTTGAGACCCATAAGGATTTTAATGTCTGTGATTACCTGCGTTCTACACTTTTTGTGCCGGAAACGAAAAAGGTTAATGAACTGTTTAAGACCATGAAAAAAGAAAAAATTCATATGGCCATTGTCCTGGATGAATATGGCAGTACGGCGGGGCTTGTCTCCCTGGAGGACCTTATAGAGGAGATTATGGGAGACATCCAGGATGAACATGACAGCGAAGAACCTGATCTCCAGCAGATAGATGAAAATACCTTCCTGGTGAACGCAAGCTTGCGTATAGATGAACTAAACGAAAAACTGGGCTTAAACCTGGTTTGTGAAGAGGCTGACACCGTTGGCGGTTTAGTCTTTACCGAATTGGGCCGGGTGCCTTTGACAGGTGATACAGTTCGCTTAGAAGGTGTAAACTTAACGGTGCAGCAGATGGATGGACACCGCATCGAGAAAATCCTTTTGCATAGAATGGAGTATTCCGGAGAAGGAGAAGAAAAAAGTTAGCTGTCAGACAAAAACCAGCCTGTCCCTTGATGAGGTAGGCTGGTTTTTTACTTATACATACATAATCGATAATGCCATTTTTGGCGGTTCTACCATAAATGTTGTAAAAATCTTTCCAGGTCTTGGTCCCAGGTCATGGTAAAAGTAAGTCTTAGGTCCTTGTGAATGGATAAGTTGTGGATAAAGTGGATAACTTTGTGCATAACTGAAATATCAAGGATTTTCGTGTGGATAAAAATGCAGCACAAAAACCACATTATCTGTGGATAATGTGGAGAATAAGGACAGGAGACGGATTCTATAAGGGTTTTTCTGTGGATAAGTCTGTGGAAATTGTGGATAGATAGAGCGTATGTTCTCCTGGATTACCTATTAAAGTATATGCATTGTTATCTAATGGTAGAACTTTTTAAGGTAACACTTACATAAAAATTGCCAATATGCTAAACTATGATACTAATAGAAGGGGGTAGTAAGATGCATTATGTTGTCTGCATGAAACAGGTGCCTGATGCCACGGAAGTAAAAATTGACCCTAAAACCAATACGTTAATTCGTGAAGGGGTTCCGGCCATTATCAATCCTTATGATATACATGCCATCGAAGAAGCCTTAAGGTTTAAAGACCAGTATGGGGGAAAAGTTACCGTCATTACCATGGGGCCTTCCTTAGCCATCGATGCTTTAAGAAAAGCTGTTTCTTTTGGCGTGGATAGGGCTATTCTCATCTCCGATAAAGCCTTTGCCGGTGCTGATACCCTGTCCACCAGTTATGTTCTTACTCAGGCTATTCGCAAACTGAACGAGGAAGAAAAGGTGGATATCATTCTTTGTGGTAAACAGGCGATTGACGGGGATACAGCCCAGGTAGGCCCGGGGATTGCGGCCCGTTTAGGTATCCCCCAGCTTACCTACGTGATGAAAGTGGATAAGATTGACTGGGAAAAAAATGAGATTCAGGTAGAGCGCAAGCTGGAAAATGGGCGGGAAGTAGTAAAGACAACGTTACCCGTCTTGCTTACAGTGGTTAAGGATCTTAACGAACTTCGTTATGCCAGCTTACCTAATCTTATCCGGGCTGCACGCTATAAAGTGGAGACCTGGAATAAGCAGGATGTCCCGGTAGAAGATAAGTATTTGGGGCTAAAAGGCTCGCCTACCATGGTACGCAATATTTTTGCTCCTCCGGCCCGGCCGGGAGGAGAGATGATTGCAGGCGGACAGGAGGATCCTGACCGTGTGGTAGCCCAGCTGGTAGAAAAATTAATTCCTTTAAAAATAATCCCCAACAGGTAGGAGGGAGTATATGGCTGTTAAAGTACTGCGGGGAAGTTGTATAGGTTGTGGGGCCTGTGTGCAAACCTGTCCCTATGATGCCCTGACCCTGGTAGAGGGCATCGTGGAAGTAGACCCCAAAAAATGTACGGAATGCGGGGCCTGTGTGGCCGTATGTCCAACCCAGGCCTTAACCCTGGAAGATCGAAAATCACAAAATACTGTGGAAAAAGGCATTGAACAGATTAAAGAGGTGAAAGGCCCGACACCGGATGAAGCTAGTGAATATAAAGGCGTATGGGTATTTATTGAGCACCAGGAGGGAGAGGGTGCGCCTGTCAGCTGGGAACTCCTGGGGGCTGGCCGGGAATTAGCCGATTCTCTGGGAGTGGAATTATGCGGCATTATTTTGGGGCAGGGAGTTGAAAAAATAGCCCAGGAAGCAGTTTTCTACGGGGCCGATAAAGTCTATCTGGTGGAAAGTCCCGTCTTAGCCCTGTATCGTTCGGAACCTTATGCGGAAACCATCGTTAATCTGGTACAAAAGTATAAACCGGAAATCTTTTTGATGGGTGCCACTACCCTGGGAAGAGACCTTTCCGGAAGGGTAGCCACCCTCCTGGAAACAGGCTTAACAGCAGACTGCACCCAGTTGTCCGTAGAAAAAGACAGCCGTTTACTGCTTCAAACCCGCCCTGCTTTTGGAGGAAATATTATGGCTACCATTGTCTGCAAGAATCACCGGCCCCAAATGGCTACGGTGCGGCCCCGGGTCATGCCGATGCCGCAAAGGAACCCGGAACGAAAGGGAGAAATTATGCGAGAAAAAACATTCGTTACAGAAGATGAGGTTAAGACGAAGGTCCTGGAAGTGATTCGCGAGGGGGGGAGCGCTGTTTATCTGGATAAAGCCGATATTATTGTGGCCGGTGGCCGGGGAGTTGGGAGCAAAGAGAATTTTATCTACCTCCAAGAGCTGGCCGATGTCCTGGGGGGAACTTTAGGCGCCTCCCGGGCCGCTGTAGAGGCGGGCTGGCTGCCCGCGGCTCATCAGGTGGGGCAAACGGGTACTACCGTACGTCCCAAGGTGTATTTTGCCATCGGTATCTCCGGGGCTATCCAGCACCTGGTAGGTATGCAAACTTCAGATGTCATTGTGGCTATCAATAAAGATCCCGAGGCACCCATTTTTAAGGTAGCCACTTACGGCATCGTAGGTGATTTGTTTACGATTGTACCTAAGCTGACGGAGGCCTTTCGACAGAAAATTGCGGGGAAAGTAGCGGAAGGAGGGGATGACCTTGCCGGAAAAATTTGATGTGGCCGTGGTAGGTGGCGGCCCTGCCGGGCTGGCGGCGGCCTATGTGATGGGACAGGCAGGCCTTAACGTGATTGTCCTGGAAAGGGGGGAATATCCCGGGGCTAAAAATGTCTCGGGAGCGGTCCTTTACAGCCATGCTACCAATGCTATCTTCCCTAAGTTCTGGCAGGAAGCTCCCCTGGAACGGCCCCTGGTAGAACAAAATCTCTGGATAACCACGGAAGATGCTGTGTTTAAAATGGGGTATCGTAATCAGACTTTCAATGAAGAACCTTATAACAATTTTTCCGTGCTGCGGGCTAAGTTCGACCGCTGGATGGGGAGAAAAGTTGAAGAGATGGGGGTTGTCCTGGTCTGTGAGACCACAGTGGAAGACCTGCTGATGGAAGGTAACCGGGTCATCGGTGTGAAAACGGGACGGCCCGAGGGAGAAGTCCTGGCCAATGTGGTGGTTTTGGCCGAGGGCTGTAACTCCATTCTCACCCAGGAAAAGTTGGGCTTTAAAAAGCGCCATGCCTGGGACCAGCTGGCTGTTGCTGTAAAAGAGATTATCGCCCTCCCCAAGGAAAAGATTGAAGACCGTTTTGGCCTGGAGCCCGGGCAAGGGGCTACCATCGAGCTGGTGGGCTGGAACACAAAGCATATGATTGGCACCGGGTTTATTTATACCAACAAGGAGAGCCTGTCCGTAGGCGTAGGGGCTCTGATGTCCCAGATGATCGACCGTAAAGTGAATCCCAATGACCTCTTGGAACATATGAAAAGCCATCCGGCTGTAAAACCACTGATAGAGGGCGGCGAATTAAAGGAATACGAAGCCAAGCTCATCCCGGAAGGCGGCTATCATGCGGTGCCTAAATTATACGGTGATGGTGTGGTGATTGTGGGTGATGCGGCCATGCTCGTCAATGGGCTGCACCGGGAGGGAGCCAATCTGGCCATGACCTCCGGGAAGATTGCCGCCGAAGTCATCATTGAAGCCCATAAAGCGGGAGATTTTTCCGCGAGTTTTCTAAAGAAATATCATGGGCGCTTAAAGGAGACCTTTGTTTTGCAAGACTTGCACAAATACCGTAACGCCAATCAATTCTTCGATCATAATCCCCAGTTTTTCCAAGTTTATCCGGAAATGTTGAGCCGTGCCGCTAAAGAGTTTTTAACGGTAGACAGCATTCCCAAAAAGGAAAAACAGCGGAGAATCTATCGCCTGGTCAAGGAAATGCGCAGTCCTATACAGATAGGGAAAGATATGCTGGGATTCTGGAGGACATTAGGATGAGAATAGAAGATAAACTCTTTATCAACCGTTATCAGGCCGATAAACACAGCCATATCCGCATTGTAGACCGTGAAGCGTGTCTCAAATGTGATTTTAAACCCTGCACCTACATGTGCCCGGCTAAGGTCTATGCCTGGAATGAGGCAGAAAACCGTATTTTAACGGCTTACGAAGGTTGTTTGGAATGCGGTACCTGCCGTTATTGCTGTCCTCCCGGTGTTATCGACTGGCGCAATCCCCGGGGCGGCTATGGTATCCAGTATAAATTCGGTTAGGAAGAGGCCAAATGGCAGATAGTCATGTAAAACAGGTGCTTTTTAGGTCTGTACAGAATTACAATATCCTACCTATAACCTCGCGCTGTAATGTAAGTTGTATGTTCTGCAGCCACAGGCAAAACCCCCTTGGGATTGAAACTTTCTTTTTACCGCCTCTGGACTGGGAAACAGTAGAAGACCTGGTGATGTTTTTAGAACCTGAGAAAAAAATTGTCATTGGAGAGTCTGCTACAAGGATCATAGAGGGAGAGCCCTTTACCCATCCCCGTTTCATGGATGTCCTGAGGTTATTACGGGGGAAATTTCCTCTCACCCCTATTCAACTAACAACCAATGGTACCTTGCTGGACCAGGAAAAAGTTAATTTGCTAAAAATCCTGGAACCTGTGGAAATCAACCTCTCCCTCAACTCCTGTTCCCCTGCCATGCGCCAGTTTATCATGTATGATAACCTGGCAGAAGAGGCCTTAAAGGCTCCTGCCAGGTTACAGGCTGCCGGGATCCCCTATCATGGCAGTATTGTGCCTATGCCCTGGCTCACGGGATGGGAAGACCTGTCCCAATCCGTATTTTTCCTGGCAGAGAAGGGTGCCCAGACCATTCGAGTTTTTCTGCCTGGTTTTACCCGTTATACGGAAGAGCAATTACAGCCTCCGTCGGGTTGGGAAAAAGAGCTTTTGGCTTTTTTGGAAGACCTCCGGGAAAAGTGTAGTGTTCCTTTAACCATTGAGCCGCCGGGGCTCCGGGACTTAAAGCCCTTCATTTCAGGAGTAATTAAAGGGAGTAAGGCGGAAGCTGCGGGCTTCAAGAGGGGACAAATGATTATCAGTATCAATGGCCTTACTCCTTTTTCCCGGGTAGAAGCTTTTCGGCTTTTAAGTGAACCGGGGAAATATGAGATCAAGGTTACTGGCGGTGGGACAGAGCATATAATTATACTGGAGATATGTCCGGGTGAGAAAAGTGGTTTGGTGATGGACTATGATTTACCTTTAAGTTTAATCACAGGGCTCTTTAATCTTGGGAAAAAGGCTGAGAACATACTAGTGCTGGCTTCAGAATGGGGTGAGCCCTTGCTCCGGGAAGCTTTACATAAAACCATGAAGCCGGGAATAGATATTACTATTGTTCCTGTTCCCAACAGGACTTTTGGTGGGACCATCAAATCCGCCGGGCTTTTATTGGTAGAAGATTTCCTGAAGGTTATAGAAGATTATATACAGGATCAAGAGAAGCCCGATCTTCTGGTTCTGCCGGCCCTGGCCTTTGATGAACGGGGAAGGGATTTGTGCGGCAGAAATTATCAGGACATCGTTGCGATAACAGGTTGCAGGGTGGTTTTAATTTAATAAGTGGATTTCGCCAAAAAAATGAGAAATATTCTCAGATACGAGGAGGAATTTGCTTTTTTTTGGCGAATAATATTACACGTAAAACCGCTCATCAATGATGAGGAGGAGGGGATAAAAATGGTTGACCCATATAAAGCAGGCCTATTCTCCCGCAATCCTTATGCCAAGAAAAGACCCTGCCGTGGGGAACTGGTGGTTGTTTTAGACGGTAAGATGGAAAACCGCAAGCTTCACCTGATAACCCCTATTTCCCGGGCCCTTTGCACTGGAGAAATTCATGAACTGATCGTAACCGATGAGGAACAGGCAGCCCCCGGTCAGGAAGTTAACCGAATTGCTTACTGGGGCTTCTTTGAGGTTACCTCGGGAACGGTAGTGGTCGCAGGGGATGAAATCAGAATAGGTGATCACGTCTTGGGTACAATTGCAGGATTCGATGAAACCCATATGCCAAATCATTTAAATATTGTGATTAAGGCAGCTGAAAGGAAGAGTGGGGTAGAACTAGGCCTGGTTTTGGAAGAAAAGGTTATTATTATCAAAAAAGAGGAGGAAAAGAAAAATGGTTAAAGTAGTAGTTATTGGTGGAGGTTGGGCTGGCAGTGCCGCAGCTTTAGCGGCAGCGAAAGCAGGGGCCCAGGTAACCCTTCTGGAAAGAACAGACATGCTTCTGGGTACAGGACTTGTGGGCGGCATTATGCGTAACAATGGCCGTTTTACGGCAACTGAAGAAAACATCGCTTTAGGGGCTCCTGAACTTTTTGATGCCGTCGATGAAACAGCCCGTCATAAGAATATTGAGTTTCCCGGTCATAAACATGCTACCCTTTATGACGTGGCAAAAATTGAACCTGCTGTTAAAGCCAAACTTTTACAAGCAGGTGTAGAAATTCATTTCCAGGCCCGCTTTACCGATGTGAAAAAAGAAGGAGACCGTATTGTGGGTGTGATGGCTGAAAGGGTAGGTCTGGTAGAAGGTGATGTTTTCATCGATGCTACCGGTACCGCCGGACCTCAAGGAAACTGCACCAAGTACGGCAACGGCTGCGCAATGTGTATCCTGCGCTGTCCCTCCTTCGGCCCACGGGTTAGTGTAGCCGGTAAGGCTGGCGTACAGGAGATTATCGGTAAAAAAGCCGACGGTTCTTTTGGGGCTATGAGCGGTTCCTGCAAGCTGCATAAGGAATCCTTATCCCATGAAATTGTAGAGGAATTAAACCGTACAGGGGTAAAAATCGTACCCATTCCTGCAGAATTACAGAAGAAAGGCGCCCTGGAAAGCAAGGCCTGTCAACAGTACGCCCTGAAGGAATTTGCTGAGAACGTCATTCTCCTGGATACCGGCCATGCTAAATTAATGACCCCCTATTATCCCTTAGATATGCTGCGTCAGATCCCGGGCTTTGAAAACGCTCGTTTTGAAGATCCCTATGCCGGTGGTATCGGCAACTCCATGCGCTACTTGGCTATGTCTCCAAGAACGAACGCCTTAAAGGTGGAAGGCGTAGCGAATCTCTTCTGCGGTGGTGAAAAAGCCGGTCTCCTGGTAGGACATACAGAAGCCATTGTTACCGGTACATTGGCAGGCCATAACGCTGTGCGTTATGCCTTAGGTATGGAATTGTTAACCCTTCCCACTGAACTGGCTATCGGTGATGCTATCGATTATGTAGGCAAGCAGATGAAAACAGAAGAAGGTCTCAAGTTTAAATATACTTTCTCCGGTTCCGTTTATTTTGAACGGATGAAACAATTAGACCTTTACACAACCGATGTAAACGCCATCAAAGCCAAAGTTGAGAAATTAGGTTTGACCGGTGTTTATGCCAAGAAATTAGTACAAAGCGCCCAAGAAAATGCCGCCAAATAGTTTCGCTTATGATATCCGACATCCGAATTAGTGACCAGTGTCCAGAGTCCAGATACCCCTATTCGTAAACCGTAAACCGTGAACAGTGAACCATTTTTAAAAAACTTTTTAGCGGTTCATAGTTACGGTTCACGGTTAACTGTTAACGGTTCACGTTAAAAATTACTAACAACTACCAACTAGCAACTAACAACTAATAATGAGGTGAAAGTCTATGTCTATGGTGGAAAAAAAATTAGCAGAAATGGGTCTCAGTATTCCTGAGGCGCCCAAACCGGTAGCTGCTTATGTCCCCGCTGTAAAAACAGGAGATTTTATCTATACTTCCGGGCAAATTCCTTTAGTGAACGGTGAATTAAAGTTTAAGGGGAAAGTAGGGGCAGAAATGACTCTGGAACAGGGTTATGAAGCCGCTAAAGTTTGCGCCTTAAACTGTCTCAGTGTTATTAAAGGCTTAATCGGTGATTTGGATAAAATCGAACAGGTGGTAAAAGTCGTTGGTTTTGTGAACAGTGCTGCAGGCTTTAACATGCAGCCCAAAGTTATTAACGGAGCCTCCGAATTACTGGGTGCTGTATTAGGGGAAAAAGGAGTCCATGCCCGCAGTGCTGTCGGTGTCAATGAGCTACCCCTGGATGCTACTGTAGAAGTTGAAATGGTTGTAAAAGTGAAGGAATAAGTAATAATACATAAAGAGTAAGCCGCCGGAATTCGGCAGCTACTCTTTTTTTTTAAATAGAAATATTTTGCAAAATTGATTTATGTGATAAATTGGAATAAACAAATGCGGCCATCAAAGAAGGTGATAGCGAAAAAGCCAGGCAGCTTATGTAGGAGCACTTGGAAGTTGTAGAGAAAACTATAAAAAATATGGAAGTGCAAAAGGAGGATTGATATGACAAAGAAAATTATCACCGGGGCTTTCCCGCCTGTTGTTACCCCTTTTACAACTGACGGAGATGTGGATTTTGCAGCATTTCAGGAAAATATCGCCAAATACAATGAAACCGGATTGGCAGGCTATGTTATTTTTGGTTCCAACGGAGAATACGCCTACCTGGACAAAAAGGAAAAACTGGACCTGGTAAAGGCAGGGGTGGAGGCTGCAGCCCAGGATAAACTGGTAATCGTAGGTTCCGGCTGTGAGGGCACCCGGGAGACCATAGAATTGACCAATGAATGTGCCCGGCTAGGGGCAGATGCTGCCCTTATTCTTACTCCCAACTACTATAAGGACAGGATGACGAAAGAAGTTCTAAAGAAACATTTCCTAACAGTTGCTGACCATGCCGATATTCCAATTATGTTATACAGTGTTCCCAAGTTTACGGGCGTCACTATTACTCCGGATTTAGCGGGTGAGCTTTCGCAACATCCTAACATCATCGGTATTAAAGATAGCGCCGGTGACGTAACCCAGCTAGCCCTCCACGTAAAAATGACCGGTCCCGATTTCAGTGTCCTGGTGGGAACGGCCAATGTACTTTATCCGGGCTTAGCCATGGGGGCTAAAGGTGGGATCATGGCCCTGGCTAACTGCTGTCCCCGGGAGTGTGTTCGGATGTACCAGTTATACCAGGAAGGTAAGTTTGATGAATTGAGGGATTTACAGTGCCGCCTCATTCCGGTCAATACCGCTGTTACGGGCACTTACGGCATTGCCGGTTTGAAACTGGCCATGGACATGTTAGGGTTTAAAGGCGGGGCGGTAAGGATGCCTTTGCTGCCCCTCTCTCGCCAGGAAAAGGAAGGATTGGTAAAAATCCTAGAAACGGCTCAACTATTATAGGTACATAAAAATAATTATAGGAGAGTCATGGACTCTCCTTTTTTACGTAATATGTTCTGCATTCTGTGACAATGACATCCACTGCTGTATCGTGTGGTTCACGGGGGAGTTCATCAAGTAGTTGAAAATCATAAACTACGCCCACTTTTGTGCAGTCTGGTTTTACGATAGGCAGGAAACGGTCAAAATAACCGCCGCCGTAACCCAGCCGGTATCCCTGGGTATCAAAGGCTACTCCCGGTATGATCAGCAAGTCAATCTCCCGGGCAGGGACGGGGCGCAAAAATTCAGCCTTTGGTTCCAGGATACCCCAGGTGCCGGGAGCCACCTCATTAAAGTTCAGCAGTTCAGAGAGCAGAAGGCTCCTGTCCCGGGGCTGGCAAAGGGGTATGACAATTTTCTTTTTTTGCTGCCAGGCCGTTTGGATAAAGGCTGAAGTATCTAATTCCTTGTTAAGGGCAAGATAAATCAGGATGGTCTGAGCTTTTTTATAGTGAGGCAAAAAGAGCAGGCGTTGAGTAACTTCATGGCTTTTACCCTGGACTTCCAGCCAGGATAAGGACTCCCGTTGTTTGAGTAAGTTTTTGCGTAGCGTTTTTTTATCCAAATTATTTCTCTCCTTGCTTTTTTCTTACACTTGTCTAATTAATACATTACGAGAAAATTTTTTCCATTGCAATGTATAAAAGCCTCCAGGGACTGGAAATATATTTACTGTTGGTTTAATGGGGAAAGGTGGAACTTTCCTGTACAATAAGCCAAAATGTAGCAAATGTGTGCAGTAGAAATAAGGAGAAAAAATGATTAATAGGAAGAAAAAGGCTGATAATAGCGATAATCCGCCCTATATCAATGTTGCTATCTCTACAGGCCTTTACTATTATTATTTATGGGTATTAGCACTCAATAATGTTGAGTGCTAACAATACATAAAATATTAAAGGAGGTTTTTATATGAACATTAAGCCTCTCGGCGACAGAGTAGTTATTAAGCCATTAGCTCAAGAAGAAAAAACCAAGAGCGGAATTGTTCTGCCTGACACTGCTAAGGAGAAGCCGCAACAAGGTGAAGTTTTGGCTGTTGGTAGTGGAAAAACTTTAGAAAACGGCCAAAAGGTACCTCTCGAAGTTAAAGTAGGGGATAAAGTTATTTTCTCCAAATATGCTGGTACTGAAATTAAGATCGATGGGCAGGAAGTAATGATCCTGAACGAAAGAGATATTCTGGCCATCATCTAATTTACTTAAACATTTCGGAAAGCACATACCATAAATTTTTAAGGAGGGAAAAACATGGCCAAACAGATCATTTTCGGTGAAGAGGCCAGAAAAGCCTTAGAAAAAGGCGTTAACCAATTAGCAGAAGCTGTGAAAATTACCTTAGGACCTAAAGGTCGCAACGTAGTACTTGATAAGAAGTTTGGTTCCCCCACCATCACCAACGATGGTGTTACTATTGCCAGGGAAATTGAATTAGAAGACCCCTTTGAAAATATGGGCGCTCAGCTGGTTAAAGAAGTTGCCACTAAAACGAACGATGTGGCTGGTGACGGTACGACCACAGCCACTGTTTTAGCCCAGGCCATTATTCGTGAAGGTTTGAAGAACGTTGCTGCCGGTGCCAATCCCATGATCCTGAAGAAGGGTATCGAAAAGGCTGTAGCTGCTGCGGTTAATGAAATCAAGGCCATTGCTAAGCCCATTGAATCTAAAGCCGCTATTGCCCAGGTTGCCTCTATTTCTGCTGCCGATAAAGAAATCGGTGATTTAATTGCAGAGGCTATGGAGACTGTCGGTAACGACGGTGTTATCACTGTTGAAGAATCTCAGAGCATGGGCACGACCTTAGAGGTTGTAGAAGGCATGCAGTTTGACCGCGGATACATTTCTCCTTATATGATTACTGACACCGAAAAAATGGAAGCTGTTCTGAAAGATCCTTACATCCTCATTACTGACAAGAAAATCTCTGCTATTCAGGACATTTTACCTGTCTTGGAAAAGGTAGTGCAGTCTGGCAAACCTCTCCTGATTATTGCCGAAGACGTAGAAGGTGAAGCCCTGGCTACTCTGGTTGTCAACAAACTGCGCGGTACCTTTACCTGCGTAGCTGTTAAGGCTCCTGGTTTTGGTGATCGTCGTAAAGCTATGTTAGAGGACATTGCTGTCCTTACTGGTGGTCAAGTCATTAGTGAAGAGCTTGGACTCAAACTGGAGAATACCACCCTCAACATGCTGGGTCAAGCTGCCACCGTGAAAATCAGCAAAGAAGAAACCACCATTGTAGAAGGCCGTGGCACTAAGCAGGCCATCGATGCCCGTGTAGCTCAGATTCGTAAGCAGTTGGAAGAGACTACTTCCGAGTTTGACAGGGAGAAATTACAAGAGCGTCTGGCTAAGCTCTCCGGTGGTGTAGCGATTATCCAGGTAGGTGCCGCTACCGAAACTGAACTGAAAGAGAAGAAACACCGCATCGAAGATGCTCTGGCTGCTACTCGGGCTGCTGTAGAAGAGGGCATTGTAGCAGGTGGTGGAACTGCTCTCATTCAAATTCTGCCTGCTCTTGAAAATGTAACCTCCGATATTGCCGATGAAATGACGGGTATCAGAATTATCAAGAAAGCTTTAGAAGAGCCCGTGAAGCAGATTGCTTACAACGCCGGCGTTGAAGGTTCTGTTGTTGTAGAAAAAGTAAAAGCTGCCGGTAAAGGCATTGGTTTCAACGCTCTGACCGGTGTTTATGAGGACATGATTGCTGCCGGTATTGTTGACCCTGCTAAAGTTACGCGTTCTGCCCTGCAAAATGCCGCTTCCATCGCTGCCATGCTCTTGACTACTGAGTGCCTTGTGGCTGACAAACCCGAGGAAAATAAAGGTGGCATGGGCATGCCTCCCGGAATGGGCGGAATGGGCGGCATGATGTAAAAACGAACAAGAAACCCTTGATAGACAAGGGTTTCTTTCTTTTAATACCTCGTATGACCACGTTTTGCCCACAATAAACGATTTTAACAGGGGCTTCTCATTGGTTCACTGAACTTCTGAGAAGTTTCTTTCTTCTATATTTTCAACAAGGTGTGACAGCGAGGGCCGTCCCCGTGTCGCACTAAATAAAATTTCCAAATAATAAGAAAACCCTTGACGAAGGGAAAAGGAAAATAATATCATAAAAATATAAAATATACCCCATAGGGGTATGGAGGTGGGAGAATGGCGAAGTTAGTGGTCATTGGCGGGGTAGCAGCGGGAATGAGTGCAGCCAGTAAAGCCAGAAGAATGAATAAGGATATGGATATCGAAGTTTATACTGATGAAGAGTATATTTCTTATGCCGGCTGTGGCCTGCCTTACTACGTGCAAGGTTTAGTGGAGAAAGAAGGAAAGTTAATTGCCAGGACGAAAGAGCAGTTTGCCAAGCAGGGAATCAAGGTATTTACCAATCATAAGGTAATATCTATTTTACCTGGGGAAATGCAGATTATTGTTGTGGATAGTGAAGGTACGGAAAAGAAGGTGAGCTATGATAAGCTGGTTATTGCCACAGGGGCCAGGGCTTTTGTTCCGCCTTTATCAGGAAAAGAATTAGACAATGTCTTCACCGTTAAGAGTATTCCTTCGGCCAAGCTGATAAAAGAGCAGGTGAAGAATGAGGACGTTAAGAATATTGTCATCGTAGGGGGAGGATATATCGGCCTGGAAATGGCTGAAGCCTTTGCTGCCTGGAAAAAACAGATAACCATTGTTGAACTGGCTCCCCAACTCCTGGGAAATATTGATGAAGATATGGCAGCCCTGGTGGAAGAATACTTGACGAAGGAAGGGGTTCAGGTACGAAAAGGGGAAAAAGTCTTAGCCTTGGAGGGAGAGAAGCGGGTTAGGAAAGTAGTTACTGATAAAGGTGAAATCCCGGCAGATTTAGTTATCCTGGCTATCGGAATCCAGCCCAACAGTGAGTTGGCTGCCCAGGCCGGTATTGAGCTGGGAATAAAAGGAGCCATTAAAGTAAACAAATACATGGAAACAAATATACCGGGCATCTATGCGGCGGGAGACTGTGCCACGGCTTATCATCTGCTTTACCAGGATGATGCTTATGTACCCCTGGGGACTACAGCCAATAAACAGGGTAGGGTAGCAGGGGAAAACGCGGCTGGAGGCAGGGCGGAATTTAGCGGTATTGTAGGGACAGCTATTATCAAAGTACTGGACCTGGAAATTGGGCGTACCGGGTTAAGTATGCGGGAAGCCCGGCAGTTAGGGAAAGAGTTCCGGGAAATCAAAGTCGAGACCAGTACGAAAGCCCATTTTTATCCGGGCTCTCAACAGGTGACCATAAAATTGTTGATTGATAAGGCCAGTCAAAAAATACTCGGTGCCCAAATCGTGGGTGGTACCGGAGCAGGTAAACGTATCGATGTACTGGCTGCTGCTGTTCAACTGGGATTAACGCCTTTTGCCCTGTCCGAACTGGATTTAAGTTATGCACCTCCTTTCAGTCCTGTTTGGGATCCTGTACTAACTGCAGCCAATGTGGCTGTCGGTGAACTGGAGCGAAAAGAATAAAATTTTTTAAATGTGCAGGAATAATGCTATTAGTATCGAATACTAATAAGCAGGTAAGATCTACTAAACTCTTTTAATTTCTTTTAATTTATTGAAAGGAGTGAATTGTTTATGGCAAAGCATGTATTACCCGAACTGCCTTATCCATATAATGCCTTAGAACCATACATGGATGAGGCTACAGTAAGATTGCACCATGACAAACATCATCAGGCTTATGTGGACGGTTTGAACAAGGCAGAGGAAAAGCTCCAGGAAGCCCGGGAAAAGGGAGATTATGCCCTGATCAAACACTGGGAAAGGGAATTGGCATTCCATGGTTCGGGGCACCTGCTCCACACCCTGTACTGGGAAAATATGAAACCCAATGGGGGAGGGGAACCAACGGGCCCCATAGCAGAGCAAATTATTAAAGATTTTGGAAGTTATGCAGTATTTAGGGCCCAGTTTAAGGCTGCTGCCGTGGCCGTAGAGGGCTCGGGCTGGGCCATTCTCGTCTGGAATCCTAAATTCAACAAACTGGAAATACTTACGGCAGAGAAACACCAGAATCTGACCCAGTGGGGTGTAGTTCCCCTGCTTACCGTTGATGTGTGGGAACATGCCTATTACCTCAAATATCAAAACAGAAGGGCTGACTTTGTAGAAGCCTGGTTTAACCTGATCAACTGGGATGATGTCAACAACCGGTTTAGCAAACTGGCTGAGTGCAAGTGCATATAATTTCAAAAGGGAACGCTTCCCACAGGAAGCGTTCCCTAATTCATTGAGGACATTCCTGTCCCTTTTTCCGATTTCCGTTTTCCGACTTCCGACGAAGTTTATCGCTGCCCGTCACCCGCTACCAGCTACCCGAGGATATACTGTTAATTCGTGTATCGGGAAGGTCACTCTTACATTTGGGGCAGCAGATCACATAGGAGATACTGTCAGTACCGGCATTGAGGATAATTGTAGAGGCTTCTTTTTTCGAAAATGTGTAGCCACAGTTTTTACAGGTGAACAGAGCCCAGCGAAAAAAACTTTTTTAACCAGTTAAACATCCTCATATCCCCCTGATTGTAAAGATACTCTCTATTCTCATTATAGCCTAAGCTAGGGTATGAAGATAAGGCAAAGATATTGAATATTTAAAAAGTGCCCTAGTTCTTAAAGAAGGAGTTATGTCGCTGCAGGTCGAATATAAAAAACTAATTTATTTTGCTGGTATAATTTGTTAAATAAAGGGATAAACTTTTTTTATTTGCCAATAAGGAAGAAGATTTTTTTGAAATTGTTTAAGGCAATGGGTTTAATATCACGGGATTTTAAATAATTAGTATGAGAGGAAGAGATGGGCATGAAAGAATTTACCATTTTGGATCATCTCCTCAAAGTGGCTCCTCTAATTAATCAGTTTACCCAGGCCGATTTGGGGGTGGCTATTTGCGACCGGGAAAAATGGTTGACATATATTCCTGCCCAGAGCCTGGATCTTAAAATAAAAGCGGGAGATCCCGTGTATGAGGGGACGGCTGCCTACAAAGCGATGAAAAACAAAAAAAGGGTAGTTGTAGAAGTGGACGCTAGTCTTTACGGTGTACCCTATATTGCCGTAGGCTTGCCGCTGTTCGACGAGAGAGGCGAAGTAATCGGGGCCATCGGTGTATCAGAAAATACCCACCGCAAAGAATTGCTTTTGGACTTAGCTAAAAGATTAGGAGAGGACCTGCAAAGATTTCAGAGTACTATTCAGCAAATAGCTGCCGAAGCACAGGAGCTTTCCGCTACTAGCCAGGAGTTAAAGAACGTTACTGAAATAGCTGCCGGCAAAATAGAGGCAACAGAGAGTATCCTTTCTACTGTAAAGCAAATCGCCAAGCAGACAAACCTCATCGGTCTAAATGCCTCTATTGAAGCGGCACGTGTGGGTGAATATGGACGGGGGTTTAATGTGGTAGCCAATGAAGTGCGCAATTTATCCCACGTTACTGGTACCGCTACTAATGAAATCAGCACGATTATCAACTGGATTAGAGAGGCTATTCGTTCCATTGACACAGCGACACGTACTGTAAGCCATGTTTCCCATGAGCAGGCGGAAAAGTTAATTCAGATTAATCCTATATTGGAGGATTTCAATAAAATGGTTCAGGACTTGATCGAGGCGGCGGAAAGCCTTACAAAAGATTATCTGCAGGGAAATTGAATTCAAGTTCCTCCCGCAAATATTTTTATGTTTTTAGGGAAATCCTAATGGGAGAAATGGAAAGGAGGTATTTTATGAAACTGAAGGACATTATGACCAAAGATGTCATCGCTGTTTCTCCCGACACCACCATTTTTGATGCCGCCCAGATCATGAAAGACAAAAATATTGGATCAGTCCCTATTTGCACTGATAACATGGATGTGCAAGGCATTGTTACAGACCGTGATATTGTTTTGCGTGTGGTCTGTGCCGGTAAGGATCCTAAACAAGTTAAGTGCCGGGAAGTGATGACTGATAATCTTGTGGTGGGCAAAACAGACATGGAAGTAGAAGCAGCTTTGGACCTTATGGGAGATGTACAGGTTCGCCGCCTGCCCGTGGTGGAAAACGGTAAACTTGTAGGTTTTGTAGCTTTAGGGGATATGGCGGTAAACAGCCGTTTCAACCGGGCTGCGGAAGAAGCTTTAACCGACATATCTAAACCAAGCCAGCCCAGAATGTAATAAAAAAATTTTTTTAAGCCATCTCTTTTATAAATAAAGAAGAGATGGCTTTTTTTCCGGCAATGGCGAAAAAAATAAAAAAATGAACTAACTTAGAAGGGTAAAAGCTTCTTAATCAAGAAATTATGAAAATAAATTCATGGAATAGAAGGAGCTCTATGAAATTTTAATTGCCTGGGAAGAGAAACATTTTGAGACCTTTGAGAAGATTTACGATTTTCTCAAGGAAGAATGGTGGCAGAAACAAGGATTTTCGCCGGCTTAGGATGCTGTGAACTATTTTGGGGTCAAGGGGTGAACATGAGATGAAAATTTTTATTGTTTTTTGCAGTAAAACAGGCAACACTTTACGTCTGGCGGAGGCCGTTGCTGTTGGTGTAAGGGAATATCCGGGAGCGGAACCGTGTATGAGATATGTACCTGACAGTCTCCCCTGGAAATCGTGATGAAAAACCCCCAGAAAATGGCGGTCAGGGAAGCCCTGAATAAATATCAACCGGCGGACAGGGACGAATTGAGACTGGCCGATGCCGTTATTTTTGGCGCTCCTGTTCATTTTGGGAATATGTGCGGTGAGATGAAATTGTTCTTTGACAGCTTGGGGCCTTTATGGGTTGAAGGTGCCCTGGAGGGGAAGCCGGGAGCTTGTTTTTGCACGAATGAAACCTTGCATTGCGGTAAGGAAGGCGCCCTCCTAACGATGATTCCCGTACTTTTGGCCATGGGGATGATTTTTGTGGGACTGACAGGTCATACTCCCCATATTGCCAGGCATGGTACATATTATGGAGCTACAGCTACCCTAACGCCCACCGCTGAAGATCTGGAAGTGGCAAGAAATATAGGTCTACGGGTGGCCGAAGTAACGGCACAATTGTTGAAGGGAAGAAATTAGACAATATCTATGTTGTCTATTGGCAGCGCAGGAAAGTAAAACTTTTTTATTTAGTCTGAATTGGGCCGCTTCTACTTCTTCGGCACGTTTGGTTTTTTTCGTATTCCTTTTTGTAAGGTTTGGCCAAGTACTGATAAGTCTATCATGTTTTGCGGGTATTGATTATGGTTCTGGTTGTTTTGCTTGAGAGCCTGGCTAGGTTTCTATTGCTATTATATGGTACAATAAACATAGAAAAATTGTTTGAAAAAATTGGGAGGTGCGACATGTCGAGAAGAGGAGTTGGTTTCGGTTTTTGTGCTTTAGCCGTGATTAGTTTATGCTCCTGGTATTTATCCGCTGCCATTTTTGGTTCCAATGTCTCATCCTGGAACGCCAGTCTTTTTAATGCCATGCTGCAGTATGTGGGACCGACCCTTAAATACTTAGCCACTATAACTTTGGTTATCGGTATAATTTATCTCATATGGTCGGAGCTGGAGGATTTTGGGTTTTTCAAAGACAAGGTAGAATGACCTCACTAACTCGGCTGTTAGTGGGGTTTATTATACCCGGGGAAAGGGGAAAAGAGATGAATACTTCGTTTATTGTCATAATATCTATCGTAACGGTCATTGCCTTATGGTATAGACCGGATCTGGCCTTGCCCCTGGGGCTTTTAGCAACGGTGGCAATTTATGTTATATATGTGCAACAGAGGAAAGGACAAAAATAGGTGAAGGAAGAATATGTTGACTAACAGCAAGTTCAGGTTTAGTATCTTTTTTTTAATCATTTGTTTTATTTTCTTCTTTTCATTGGGATGTATGGCATCCCGGCAAGAAGCTTCTCCCCCACTTTCATCTCCTGCAGTTCAACGGGGTAAACTGGCTGTACATTTTCTCGATGTGGGGCAAGGAGATGCTATTTTTCTCCGTTTCCCCGGGGGAGAAACTCTCCTGGTAGACGGTGGGCCGGGGAATCAGGGACAGGCAGTTGTAGCTTACCTAAGAAAGGTGGGAGTTACCAAACTCAATTATCTTGTGGCTACCCATCCCCATGAAGATCACATCGGGGGACTAAATTACGTTATGGAAGCATTACCCGTAGAGACTGCTTATCTGCCCAAAGTGGTTCATACTTCTGAAACATACAGCCGCTTCCTTGCTGCTTTGGAGAAAAATAAAGTAAAAGTCAAAGAAGCCAAAGCCGGGGTAAGCATGGACCTGAGAGATGGGGCCCAGGCCCATTTTCTGGCGCCTGTCAAGGATAACTATGCCGATCTTAATAATTACAGTGCCGTACTGCGCGTAAGCTACGGGCAGGTATCTTTTCTCCTGACAGGTGATGCAGAGAAGGAATCTGAAGCTGATATGCTGGGAAATCTTTCAAGGGTGGAAGCCACAGTTCTCAAATTAGGGCACCATGGCAGCAGTTCGTCTACCAGCCCGGAGTTTCTACACAGAGTGAAGCCTCAATATGCTGTCATCTCTGCAGCCAAAGAGAACGATTACGGTCATCCCCACAAAGAAACCCTGGCTCTTCTGGCCAGGGAAAAGATACAAACCTTCTGGACAGCTTTGGCCGGTACTATAGTCATGGAGACGGACGGGCAGGATCTGGCCGTGAATAAAGAAACCATGGACTTAAATAAATACCTGCTTCCCCCATCAAAGCCGGCTGAGGAACTGGATAAATTGTGGGTAGACAAACAGGGACGGGGCCTCATCAAAGGCAATGTGGGCAGCAACGGTAAGATTTATCACCTGCCCGGGGGGGAATACTACAGCCAGGTTAAAGCTGAATTCTGGTTTAAGACAGAGCGGGAGGCCCGGCAGGCGGGTTTCAGGAAAGCTGCACGGTAGGTGAAGAAAAATGTATGCTGTGATCGATAAGATTGAAAAGGATATAGTCCTCTTAATTTGGGATGATGAAAGAAAAGAAATATGTTCCCTCAAGGATTTGCCTCCGGGTGTCCGGGAAGGGGACTGCCTATTAGGTCCACCCTGGAAGCTGGACAGGGAAGAGACGGAGAGACGCAAAAGAATAAATCAAAACAGGCTGCATAAATTATTTCAAGAATAAAGACAAAGCCGCACAGCGGCATTTTTCTTTATGAAAAAGCCATTATTAAATACTTTAAATACTTTTTTGTCATTTTTCCATTCTAAAGGAAATTATTTAAACATGTAGAAAAAGACAACAGAAGGAGGATGAATAATGAAAATATACAGCCAAAATAAAGAAGAGCAAGGAGGCATAGCATGAAACAATGGGAAGTTACGCCTGATAAATTAAAAAGTGCCTGTGATTGTACTGCCTTTTCTTTTGAAACTACCGCAGAGGTACCTCCTTTGGAAGGAATAGTGGGACAGGAACGGGCTGTCAAAGCTATGGAATTCGGCCTCAAAATCAGAAAACATGGCTACAATATTTTCATCTCTGGTTTTACGGGAACCGGTCGCAACAGCTATACCCAATCCCTCGTCAAAGAAGTGGCCAGGAAGGAAGAAATTCCCTGGGACTGGTGCTACGTATATAATTTTGAAAAGCCTGATCAGCCCAAGGCCCTTACTCTTCCGCCCGGCCTGGGGGTTAAACTACAAAATGATATGATACAACTGGTTAATCAGGTAAAAATTAACATCCCTAAAGTTCTGGCTTCCGAGGAATATGGGAAAGGTAAAACCATGCTGTACCAGCGCCTGCAGGAACAGCAGGCAGAGGTTTGGAACTCCCTGGATGAGGCCGCAAAAAAATTGGGTTTCGCTTTAAAGAACACAGAAAAAGGAATACTGACCATTCCCCTTAATGCCGAGGGGAAACCCATGGACGAAGAAGAATATAAAAGGCTTTCCAAGGAAGAAATCAAGGAAATAGAAGAAAGGTCTAAGGAGATTAATTTCCTGGTTTTGGATGTTTTTAAAAAAATCAGGGATTTAGAGAAAGAAACCCATGAGCAGGTGGAGAGGCTGGAAAGCCAGCTGGTTATCGCAGCTATTGGGCATTTATTTGAAAGCTTAAAGGAAGAATATAGAGAATTTCCTCCTGTAGGAAATTTTCTTGAAGAAGTAAAGAAGGATATCTTAAAAAATCTCAGGGAATTTAAAGGCAAGGAAGAAAAGTCACCCCTGGAAATGTTCTTCATTAAAGATGAACGGGCAAAAGATTTTACCTTTAAGTATATGGTCAATGTCCTGGTGGACAACAGCAAAACCCAGGGAGCCCCCGTAATTGTGGAGACGAATCCCACCTTTTATAACCTCATTGGCAGGGTGGAGTATGAGACCCAGCTGGGTGTCTTAACGACAGACTTTACAAAAATAAAGCCGGGAGCCTTACACCGGGCTAACGGGGGTTACCTGATTCTCCAATGCAGTGATGTTTTAACCAGTATCTTAACCTGGAACGCTTTAAAGAGAGCCCTCAAAACGGAAAAAATCACCATTGAAAATATTGCGGAACATATTGGTACCATTGCCACTTCTTCCCTCAAGCCCGAACCAATCCCCCTGGATGTTAAAATTATTCTTATTGGCAGCTACCTGGAACACCAGATTCTTTATAACTATGATGAAGATTACCGGAAACTCTTTAAAATTCGGGCTGACTTCGATGTGGAAATGGAACGTACCCAGGAACACATGTTAAAATTGGCCCAGTTTATCAGTGATCATTGTCAGAAGGAAAAACTTCGTCATTTTACGAAAGGAGCTGTGGCCAGGATCGTGGAATACAGTTCCCGCCTGGCAGATAATCAGGAAAAACTCTCCACACGTTTCAACGAACTGGTGGAAATTATTTATGAAGCTGATACTTGGGCTCAACTGGCCGGTGCCGAACTGGTAACTGAGGAACATGTGGCCAGAGCCATCAGGGAAAAAATTTTCCGCGCCAACAAGTATGAAAGAAAACTCCAGGAGATGATTGAAAAAGGTGTCATCCTCATTGACACCGAAGAAGAGGTAGTAGGCCAGGTCAACGGGTTGGCCGTCCTGGATCTGGGTGAATATTCCTTCGGTAAACCTTCGCGTATCACCGTAAATACCTATATGGGTCAGCGGGGAATCATTAATATTGAACGGGAAGCCAAGATGAGTGGCCGCATCCATGACAAAGGCGTACTTATTTTAAGCGGATACCTGGGTGAAAAATTTGGCCGGAAATGTCCCCTCTCTTTCTCCGCCAGCATCTGTTTTGAACAGCTGTATGACGGTGTAGACGGTGACAGTGCTTCCAGTACCGAATTATATGGTCTCCTCTCCAGTCTTTCCGGGATACCCATCAAACAGTACATTGCCGTAACAGGTTCCGTAAACCAGAAAGGACAAATTCAGCCTATTGGCGGCGTGAATCAAAAAATTGAAGGCTTTTTCCAGGTCTGTAAGGCCAAGGGCTTAAACGGCAAACATGGCGTGATGATACCCCATCAGAATGTGGCTAATCTTATGCTTGATGATGAAGTAATTGAAGCGGTAAGGGCCGGTAAATTTCATATCTATGCCGTCAAGACTATCGAAGAGGGTATTGAAGTACTGACCGGTGTTCCTGCGGGTACGCCCGATGCGGAAGGGAATTATCCCGAAGGTACTGTATTCAATAAGGTGCAGAAACGCCTGGAGGAGATTTACCGGTGCTTGAAAAAGGAAGATAAGAAAGAAGGCAATCTTATCTCGGAAACAAATGCTGCTGAGTAAATAAAACACTCCCCTCGGAGAAACTGAACTTATGAAACCAAGGGTGATGATTGTCTTATGCGTGTAAATCTGGAAAGAATCCAAAAAGATTTGGAAAAGTTGGCCTCCTTTGGCGGAGTGGAAGGAGGCGGCGTCAGCCGCCTCGCCTTTACTCAGGAAGATAAAGGGGCCAGAGACTATTTGCAAAAAGCGCTGGAAGGCGAAGGCCTTCAGGTTATGGTGGACGCTTTTGGTAATATGCGGGCCAGACGGGCCGGAAACAAAGATCTGTCCCCGGTGATGATGGGTTCCCACCTGGATACTGTACCCCAGGGGGGACGTTTTGACGGTACTGTGGGTGTGGTTGTTGCATTGGAAGTGATTCGCGTATTAAATGAGCTAGGGCTTAAAACCGCAAGACCCGTGGAAGTCATCAACTTTGCCGTGGAAGAGTCCTCTCGTTTCGGTGTGGGTACTTTAGGTAGCAAGGTCATGTGTGGCCACATCCCGGTAGAAAAATTAAAGACATGGAAAGATCAGCAGGGAATTTCCCTTTATGAGGCCTTACAGGAGTTTGGACTTACCCCCGCTGCCCTTCCTGCGGCCCGGGTGAAGCCCGGAGAGATCTATGCTTTTATTGAAACCCATATTGAGCAGGGACGGGTCCTGGAGGCAGAAAAACTCCCCATTGGGATTGTGAGTTCCATTGCCGCACCTACCCGGCTCAAGGTCTTTGTTCGGGGGAGAGCCGATCACTCCGGAGCTACGCCCATGAATCTGCGGGAAGATGCCCTGGCAGCAGCGGCAGAAATTATCCTGGGAGTTGAGAGGATAGCTTCCCGGGAAGCGGGGGAGCATACGGTAGGTACCGTAGGTTACGCCCGGGTATCTCCGGGGGCCATGAATGTTATACCTGGACTAGTGGAGCTGGGTATAGATATTCGTGATATCAATAAAGAAAGTAAAGATCTGGCGGTGAAAAAAGTCCTGGCCTTGTTGGAGAATGTAGCCCAAAAGCGCCGTGTTCGCATTGAGTATGAGATTTTAGCCAATGAAAACCCCGTAGCCTTGTCGCCTAAAATTATTTCTGCTTTAGAAAGATCGACCCAGGCCCTGGGCTACCCCTATAAAGTTATGCCCAGCGGAGCCGGTCACGATGCCATGTATATGGCTGAATTAACCCAGGTGGGGATGATTTTTATACCTAGTAAAGACGGTATCAGTCACAATCCTGCTGAATTCAGCTCCTGGGAGGATATTGCCAGGGGGGCTGAGGTGTTGTTGGAGACAGTGCTTAAGCTGGCCAATGAAACTGATTAAGAAAACTTGCATATTTCTTGTTCCTCCCTCGTAAAGATTACATAAGATAGAATCTTGCGGGAGTGGGGGAGCAATGAGGTCAGTACCGAAATTTCCCATAGCTGTTTTCAATATTAAGAAGGTACCCTGGAAATGGCTCGTGGTTTCCTTATTATTCTTGACCTTGGGACTGGGGGGATTTTATCTTTATGAAGAATTAACCCTGCCCGATCCCCAGGAAGCCGTAAAACAGGGGTTGGTAAAAACGCTAGCAGCCAAGAGCTATCGTTATGAAGCTATTGCCAAGCGTACCCTGGAGGGGAAAGAATCGGTCTTATCCAAGGTATTAGGAGAAAAGAATCACCAGAGTGTTCATATTAAAGGTGAGTTGCCCATTATCAAAGCGGAGGTGGAAATTTATCAAATAGGTGATACTATGTACAGGAAAGATTCCACTTCCCAAGGCTGGTTAAAGGTTCCCGCCAGGGGGAGGGTGGCCTTCGAACAGCTCATTGCTGAAATCAATCCCTTAGGCAGTTTCAATTTCACCCATATTATTGAGGCCAAATATGCCGGTAAAGAAAAAATCGGCGGCAAAACCTGCCGCGTTTATGAGGTTATGGCCCGGGGAGAAAATAAATTCCTGGAGTTGTACTGGCAGGATTTCAACTATAGATTGTGGATTGACAGGGACGAGGGGTTGATCCGCAAAGCGGAGGTTTCCGCCGAGCACCGCAGCAATTCCCAGCACCTCCTTAGTATCAGTATTTTACTATCGGATTTTAATGAAAACATAGAGATAAAAGAACCGAAAGTGGGCCAGTGAGGCCTGCTTTTTTCTTGGCTAATTCTAATGCTTCCCGCTTCCCGACAACACCGTTGACCGATATCCGCTTTCCGTTATCCAAGGAGTGTATTAAAAAATCTGCCGGCAAGATCTTGAAATCTGTTGTTGGCAATCGGTAGTCGGAGATCGAAATTCGGAAATCGGCAGTCGGCACATATGAAATTGCAAAGTTATCTCTTGTCTGAATAGTCGGCCAATGCTAATATAAAACCAGGTAAACTAGAATAATGACAACAGTATACTTATCCAGGTAATTATTGGAGATACGTACATAGCATGACAAAAGGAGTGGAACAGATGGAGAAGAGAAAAAGAATTGTTGCCGTTCTGGTTGTGTTATTGCTGGTAGGGGCTTCCTACTGGCTTTACCGGGAGTATTTCCCCTCCCCAAGCAATGTCATTGAAGCCACCGGCACCATAGAAGCCACTAGTGTACAATTAAGCGCCAAATTGTCCGGCACCATCAAAACTTTATCCATCAAAGCGGGGGACCAGGTGAAAAAGGGGCAGCTGGTGGGCGAAATATCCAGGAATGACCTTGTGGCCCAGCGAGAAAGGGATGAACTGGGAGTCCTTAAAGCGGAAGCGGCCCTGGCCGATCTTCTCTCAGGAGCCAGGGAACAGGAAATAAAAGAAGCAGAAGCCGCCGCTAATACAGCCAGGGTTAATTTTAACCGTGCTTCCGATGATTTCAAACGGGCCCAGGCTCTCTTTGAAGCTTCAGCCATTGCCCAGGTTGAATATGAAAAGGCCCAGGCCGCTCTGGAAATAAGCAAAAACCAGCTGCAGGCAGCAGAAGCCAGACTTAGTATGCTGCGTTCCGGAAGTCGGTCCGCTTTGATTGACGCAGCCCGGGCAGAGGTAGAACGTAGCAAGGCGGTTTTAAAGGCTACGGAAGCCATGTTGGAAGATTTAATCATTGTCTCGCCCATTGACGGTGTAGTGCTAACGAAAAATTATCAGGAGGGGGAATTTGTGCAGGCCGGGGCCTCTCTGGCTACGGTGGTAAACATGGAGGATCTCTGGATCAAAGTGTACATTCCTACTGACGATTTACCCCACATTTACCTGGGGCAAAAAGTCCGGTTTACCATCAGTGGAGTTTCCCAGGTTTTTGAGGGTGTAGTAGAGGAAATCGCGACCAAAGGAGAGTACACACCCAAAACCATTCAGACCAAGAAAGAGCGTACTAATGTGGTTTTCGGTGTAAAAATCAGGATTAACAGCCAGGGAGGAATTCTGAAACCTGGTATTCCGGCAGATGTGATTTTTGACAGGAGATGAGCAGGATGATCAAAATAACAGGGTTAACCAAGTCTTTCGGCAGTATTACTGCCGTCCGCGATGTTGAGCTCCATGTGGAAAAACAGGAAATCTTCGGCCTGGTAGGGCCTGACGGCGCCGGAAAAACTACCCTCATGCGCATGATCTGTGGGCTCATAACCCCGGACCGGGGTGAGATTACCCTGTTTGGTCAATCCCTGGCTCATATGGAAAAACTTAAAGAAAACATGGGCTATATGCCCCAGCGTTTTAGTCTCTACGGTGATCTTACCGTCATGGAAAATATCTTTTTCTTTGGGAGCATGTACAACCTTAAGCGTAAAGTCATCAGCCAACGGGCAGATGAGATACTGGAACTCACCAATTTAATCCAGTTTAAGGACCGTTTTGCCGACAAGTTATCGGGGGGGGATGAAACAAAAACTGGCCCTGACCTGTGCCCTGGTGACGCGGCCTGATCTATTGATTCTTGACGAGCCTACTTACGGTGTAGATCCGGAATCGCGCAAAGAATTTTGGAAAATCCTTTATCGTTTAAACAAGGAAGGCAAAACAATTCTCGTGTCCACGCCTTATATGGATGAAGCAGAACTCTGTACCAGGATAGCTTTTATAGACAAGGGGCGTATTGTGGCCGTGGATTCTCCTGCCAGGCTGAAAGAAAAATTTCCCTATCACCTTTTGGAACTGCGCGGGGAGTTTACTCATCCTTCTATCATTAAAGATATTTCAGGCATATTGGATACTTATTTCTACGGTGATAAATTTCACCTGGTTATAGACAGTTTCAGGGCCTCCCGGGAGAATGTAATCCAGGGCCTGAAAGAACGGGGAATACCAGGAGAAGCAGTCAAAGAAATCCCACCTTCCATGGAAGATGTCTTCGTTTCCCTGGTCCAGAAAGAGGTGGTTTAGTGGATTATGTAGTGGAAACCCATAACCTGAGCAAGGTTTTTGGCAATTTTACCGCCGTCGATAAGCTGAATATTCGCATTAGACGGGGAGAGATTTACGGTTTTCTCGGACCCAACGGGGCAGGTAAATCGACGACCATTAGAATGTTGTGCGGGATCCTGGAGCCTACTTCAGGTTCCGGTATGGTTTTAGGTTACGACCTGGTCAAGGAGACCGAGAAAATAAAAAGTAAGATCGGCTATATGTCACAGAAATTCAGTCTTTATGATGATCTCACTGTTTTGGAGAATTTGCAATTTTATGCAGGAATTTATAATGTACCCTTGCGGGAAAGAAAAGCCCGTATTGCCGAGATGATAGAAATGGCTCATTTAACAGGCAGGGAAAAGGAACTGGTAGCAAATTTAAGCGGGGGCTGGAAACAAAGACTGGCTTTAGGCTGTGCCCTTATTGCCCGGCCAGCTATTATCTTTCTGGATGAACCTACCAGCGGGGTCAGCCCTACCAGCCGGCGCCATTTCTTTAACATTATCCAGGATTTAGCCCGGCAGGGTACCACCATCATGGTTACTACCCACTTTATGGATGAAGCTGAGCGCTGCCACAAGATTGCCTTTATTTCTGGAGGAAAGTTGATGGCTATAGATACGCCCGATAATCTAAAGGAAAGTACTATCCATGGTTTCCTGGTAGAGCTGGCGGTGCCTGAGGCCATGGAAAGGATAGACAGCATTGGACAGCTTCCCTTTGTCAAAGAATGTACTATCCATGGTTCCCTGCTTCATGTCCTTTTAGAGAGTAAAGACAGCATAGCAGACTTAAAGAATTTCACCGGTGTGGAGCCGAAACCAATTAAACCGTCATTGGAAGATGTTTTCCTTGCTTTAGCCAAAAGACAGAGGGCAGGTGAAAAAAGTGCATAGGATTTTTTCCATCTTATATAAAGAATTTTTGCAAATGCGTCGGGACAGGATGACTTTGGCCCTGGTTTTCATGCTTCCCATGGTGCAACTTTTGCTTTTTGGTTTTGCCATTCAGACGGAGGTAAAACATATACCCACTGTGGTTTTTGACCAGTCCTTATCCGGCGAAAGCCGGGAACTGCTGGATGCTTTCAGCGCTTCCGGTTATTTTGACATGACCTATGTGGCGAAAAGCTATGCCGATGTGAACAAGATGATCGACAGCGGGAAAGCCAAGGTGGGGATCATTTTTCCTCCTGACTTTGCCACCAGTGTGAACAGGGGGGTACCGGCGCCTGTCCAGGTCCTGGTGGATGCCAGCGATAATATGGTGGCTAATCAGGCCATTGCCATTGCCAATGCCATTGGCCTCATTAAATCCCAGGAGATCCTGGCCCAAAAGTTCCATATGTCCGGTCCTCCTTATGATGTGAGGGTGCGTCCCTGGTATAACCCCGACGGTATTACGGCTTACTATATGGTACCGGCTATTTTGGGTATTGTCGTAACCATGACGATGGTAATCATGACTTCTATGGGTATTGTCAGGGAGAGGGAACGGGGGACTCTGGAACAGTTGATGGTGACACCCATCAAATCCCATGAATTGATGATCGGCAAAATTTTGCCCTATATCGTTTTGGGATATATACAAATAACCATAGCTCTTTTGGTGGGTGTGGTCGTTTTTCATGTTCCTATCAGGGGAAGTCTCCTGGAACTGTATCTCTTGACCCTCTTCTTTATCACCGCCTCTTTGGGGTTGGGTATACTGATCTCCAATCTTGCCAAAACACAGATGCAGGCGATGCAGATGGCTTACTTCGTTTTCTTACCCAGTATCCTTTTGTCGGGCTTTATGTTCCCCCGGGATGCCATGCCGCGATTTATTTATTACATCAGCAATGTCATACCCCTTACCTATTATCTGGATATTATCCGGGGAATTGTTCTAAAAGGGATCGGTTTTTCCTATCTGGCAGGTCAGGTATTATTCCTCCTGGTATTCTCTCTGGTTTTCCTAACCCTCAGTACCCTGAAATTTAAAAAGAAAATAGCCTGAAGCAGTATTCGTAGAAAGGAGGAAGCCCTCAATGGGTGTCCAGAAATCTAAAAAAGGAGCGGATATCAGGGAACGGATCATTTCGGCTTTTATGGAACTTTCGAAAACGAAAGGCTTTTATAGGGTGACCATGGATGAGTTGTCAGTCCTGGCCGGGCTCAGCAAAAGAACTGTTTACAGGTACTTTGCCAGTAAAGAAGAGATTATCGAAGCCGTTATAGACAGTATTATCCAAAGAGTGACACGGGAACTGGATCGGGTAATAGCGGAAGCGCATACTCCTGCCGAACTCATTGCCCAGGCCTTGCAAAATCTTTATCTTTATGGACAAAACCTTGTTTTCAATCCTCTTATCTTGGAGGACTTGCGCTCCCACTATCCCCATTTCTGGCAAAAAATCGACCGTTACAGGATGGAAAAAGCACAGAACTTGATTAAGGCTATTCTTAGTAAAAGCGATAAAGATTTAACGAGGGAGATTGACCCGCGGATCATGTGTACCGCCTTCCTGGCCGCAATACAGGCCGTGGTCAATCCGGAATTTATCCTCAAAAACGGCTTAACTTTTCAGGAGACCTTGACCCAGGTGGTTGGTTTATTTACCCATGGCTTTATTAGAAAAGGTTCGGGGTAAAGCAAAAAGCTGCCCTCCTTTGACGGAAGGGCAGCTTTAATTTATGGTTATGCCAGTACACCGAAAAGAATGTAACTTACCAGGAGGGCCAGGAGCGTATTAAATACGGTAGCAATCAAGAATACATAAGTAGGCTTGCCGCCCAGATGCTTAAAGTCGGCAAAGGTCAGTTCCAGACCGATGCAGACGAAGGCCAGGTTAAAGGCCCACTGCTGCAAGTTTTTGATGGCGGTAAGATCTTTTGCATCAAAGAAGCCCATGCTAGCGATAATGGATGTAAAGATAAAACCAAGCACGAACTTAGGAAACCGCTCCCAGATTACGGAAGCACTGGGTTTTTGCCCGCCCTTTTCTACCACTGTGGTGAAATAGAAGGCCAGGGCAAAGGCCACAAAACCGATGAGGGCGTTTTGTGTCATCTTGATAACGGCAGCAATCTTGGCCGTTGCTTCCCCGTGAATAGTGCCGGCCCCTACTACTGCAGCGGAGGTGTCGATGTTGCCGCCGAACCAGGCCCCGGCAACCTCGGGGGCAAGCCCCATCACGTTAGCCAGCCAAGGCATTAAGACCATCAAAGGCAGAGCTGTAAAAATAACGAGAGCTGTTACATAAGCCAGTTCTTCTTTCTTAGCCAGTACGGAGCCGGCGGCGGCAATGGCAGCGGAGACGCCGCAGATAGAGATAGCCGTAGCCATAACGGCTTTCATGCTTTCTGGGATGCCAAACTTATCACATAACCACCAGGTGAAGAAGAAAACACAGGTAATCATGATGAGCCCCTGGATGATACCTTTACTCCCGATGCTGACGATAACTCCCAGGTTTACGCTGGCCCCCATCAGGACAAGACCTGTCTTTAGGAAAAGTTCTGTACGAATGGCGGGTTTAATCATTTCTTTTGTGCCGGTAGCCGTGACAATGGCATTGGCCAGAAGACCCAGTACAGCAGCCCAGAGAGGATATTCCAGCGCCTTGGCAAAATCCTTACCCACAATCTTAGCCTGGTTGTGGCTTAACCAGTTAGTGGCATAAGCAAGTAGCGCGATGATAATAAGACCAACAATAATACCTGTATAATTGGGAGAGGCTTTTTGTTGAGGTGCTTTTTCCGCCTGCATGTTCATGGTTTTTTACTCCTTTCTTCTTAAGATTAGGGATGACTTACCAGGGGACTTTGGCGATTACTTTAGTTGCAACTAAGAAGCAGAGACCCAAACCAATAATCACAGCCAACCAATCCTCGTGAATCTTCACAGTGATCCCTCCTTAGCATAAGAAGATTTATGAGATTGTACCCACAAGCACAAAAAAACCAAAATTCCCCCCTTTCTTGAGTTAATACGATAAATGTTTGATACGAAGCAAGGGAAAAACAGAATATTCGAGCTGAGGGACTATTCAGTTAATTTAAAATACGACAAGAAAAATTTATGGTATTGTTAAAAAATATTTCTCGTTTTCTTGGTAAATACCTCCATATATTTGCATAAATTATCTTAATAATACACCAAAAAAATATTAATCAAAAACTAGAGGCAGTAAAAGTATTTTTATTCCGTTCAAAATTTCAGGTAATATATTATATTCTCTTAAAT
>CAZWTM010000004.1:41087-65568 GCA_964637385.1 uncultured Peptococcaceae bacterium | reverse complement strand
AATACAAGACTTTCAGCGGTTTACTTTGCATAATCATCAACTTTGCATAAGGAGGGTTATGCAAAGCTTAGCATAACCCTCCCTGGGGTGCTCCTTCTTCACTTAGTCTAAAGGTCCCCCCGTCCATTACCCCTGATTGAAGAAAGCTTCTTATTAGCCTGAGCATGGCTCCATCGCTTATTTCTTCTGCTACCTGGTCTATGAGTTTGTCATGGGGTATGGTATCAAAGTAGGATTTTAAGTCAGCATCTACTACCCATATGTACCCCTGCTCTAGGTGTTCTTTGATTTTGTCTATGGCCATATGGGCACTGCGTTCGGGCCGGAAGCCATAGCTGCAATCTAAAAATTTCACTTCGAATATGGGCTCTAGTACGTTCCGCAATGTCTGCTGGACTACCCGGTCCCTTATGGTGGGTATTCCTAACGGCCTCGTTCCGCCTCCGTTTCCTTTAGGAATTTCTACTCTTAAGACTGGTTGGGGCTGGTATTCTTTGTTCTTCAGTTCTTCCGCCAGCTGTTGGAGGTTGGCTTCCAGTTTAGTTTTGAAGTCTTTGATGGTTACCCCATCTACTCCTCCTGCGCCACGGTTGGCCTTTACTTGTTTCCAGGCTTTCTCCAGGTTATCCTTTCTCCATACTTTGTCGATTAGTGAGTACCATTTGCTCTTTCTCATAAGTCTGTCCCTTCTGTAGGTTTCTGTTTCCTAGCTTCCCTACCTCGACCCGCTTCCTTCTGCACCAGCTTTGGCTTCCCTAGCCCTCACGTCTCATTGACCAAGGCAATTTTCCCCTTACGCTCAGGTACATACTCCGTTATGGGTGACAATTCTTCATCAGGCTTTCCTGCCCTCCGTCTGTCCTTTTCGCTTCTACCCAGTTAAGTCGCTGTAGTTCCGCTATTCTTCTTCTCCTTTCCTGCCGGTTCCCCCCTTCGCCTCTGTTCCCCGCCTTTTGGGTCAGGTTCAGGCCAGGTCACTCTGGACCTGTTCCCCCACGTTTTCCCCTCCCGCTTGTTACCAAGGTTCATTGGCATGGGGTTTCTCGCTACTACGTGTTCTTCTGACTTCTCACAAGGCCTAGTCCTCTCCTTGGGTTTTATCCCTTGTCGAGGGTTACTGCTCTCCGGCAGACCCTATGAGATCTCCCTGGGTCATCTCATTTGCTTCCCTACAAACTCAACCGTCCTAACACCCCTGGTTTCTCCACTTATTGGGCGTTCCCATATTTTGCAAGGTTACCCACCAGACATGCCAACATCGGCTCGTTCCGTGTTTTGCCTCCGGACCCTCCAGACCCCTCCTCACGGGCGACGCCCTGTCCTTTAGCTAGTGTTTCCGAGTGGAACGGCACACAAAGGGACTTTAACCCTTCCAGTCAAATGAGACTGCCAGGCGCACAAAAAATGATTGGGAATGGCTTCCCAATCACTTTACCGACAATTTGTAGTTACAACTTTCCCCGGTACCTATTTTACCAGTTTAGGTGCATTCAGAAGAATTTCCCTGGCTTCCCTGACTATGGTTTCAATGATTTCCTGCACAGGAAGAATTTTGGTAATGGGGGTGAGGCTTTGCCCTGCCTGGACGAGCCCATTGACTACATCACCTTCTACGGCAGCCAGGCGATTGGTCCCGGTAGCCAGCCTGTCCAGCTCTTCCTGGGGCGCTCCGGCCCGTTCCAAAGCCAGGTACTTTTCCGTGAACTCATTTTTTAAGCCTCGCACACCGTGTCCCCGGGAATACCCGGTCACTACCGAATCAGTATCTACGGCTTCCAACAAACGCTTCTTAAAGTTAGGGTGGGCCTGGCACTCTTCAGAAGCCAGGAAACGTGTCCCCATTTGAATCCCTTCTCCTCCCATGATGAGAGCTGCGGCTAAACCACGGCCGTCCACAATACCCCCGGCCACAACGACAGGAATTTTTACTGCCGGAATAACCTGAGTCATCAAGGCCATAGTCGTAAGTGTACCTATGTGTCCCCCTGCTTCCATGCCTTCAATGATGATGGCATCGGCGCCGTTTTCCTCTACCCGTTTGGCCAGTTTTACGTTGGGGATTACAGGCAAGACTTTGATTCCTGCTTTATGGAGCTTTTCAATATAAGGTACGGGGTTTCCCGCTCCCAGGGTAACAAAGCTCACGCCTTCCTCACACACTACATCGATGATTTCTTCTTTGTTTTTCCAAAGCAGGGCGATATTGACCCCAAAGGGTTTGTCGGTCATGGCTTTAACTTTTCTGATTTCCTCTCTTACCCAGGCAATGTCACGCCCGCCGGTGGCAATGACCCCGGCGCCGCCGGCCTGGGAAACGGCCCCGGCTAAGGTAGCCTCGGAGATCCAGGCCATACCCCCTTGAATAATTGGATATTCAATCCCCAAAAGTTCAGTCAATCTCGTTTTCATAGTACCCTCCTGTTGTTACTTTTATTGTTATTTATATGGCTTAGATTTTACCAAAAATAGCTTTACTAAGCAATTTTTGCTCAATTAAACCGAACGTGTGTTTGTATTTTTCTTTTATTCTTGTTATACTAAAGGTAAAGATGATAAAAACAACCCCCGGGAAGTGATTGCTAATGGATATAGACAAGCTGGCCCTGTTGGGTGCCGCCGCTAAATATGATATCTGCGCTTCCACCTCTTCCGGCGTAAGTAAAGTAAAAAATCCCCTCATGGGCAGTCCCGTAGCCTCGGGTATCTGTCATTCCTTTACCCCCGACGGGCGCTGTGTCTCCCTTCTCAAAGTCCTCATGACCAATGAGTGTCAAAAAGACTGCAGTTACTGCGCCAACCGGGTTCAAAGGGATATTGAACGAACAAGCTTTACCGCCCCCGAACTTAGCAAAATCTTTATTGAACTCTACCGGCGCAACTATGTGGAAGGCCTTTTCTTAAGTTCCGGGATTAAACAGAGTACTACCCAGTCTATGGAAGAAATGATCAAAACCGCAGAAATCTTACGGGAAAAGTATCGTTTTGGCGGGTACATACATTTAAAAATTCTGCCGGGGAGTTCTCCTGATCTCATCGCCCAGGCTGTTAAACTGGCCAACCGGGTTTCCCTGAACCTGGAAGTTCCTAACGAGAATCGCCTCCAGGCCATCAGCAAAACGAAAAATTACCATAAAGAGTTATTAACTCCCCTCAAAGCTATTGCCGCTGATTTGCCCTATAACCCTGGAACAACCCAGACTACCCAGTTTATTGTGGGGGCGGCCCAGGAATCGGACCGGGAAATCCTCACCACCGTTATGTCTCTCTACAAGGATTACAGGGTAAAACGCTCCTATTTCAGCGCTTTTCAGCCTGTGCCCCAGACACCCCTGGAAAATCTTAAACCTGTACCCCTCAAACGGGAAAACCGTCTCTACCAGGCGGAATTTCTTTTCCGCCTGTATAAGTTTACCCTGGATGATTTGGTATTTGAACCCACGGGTAATCTGGATTTGACCCTGGATCCCAAGCTGATGTTCGCCGTTAAAAACCCCCAGCTTTTTCCGATGGAGATTAACCGGGCCAGTTTTTATGACCTCTTGCGCGTTCCCGGTATTGGCCCCAAATCGGCCCGGCGCCTCCTGGCCGTGCGCCGCCGGCATCGTTTTATTTCCCTGGAAGAGTTAAAAAATGTGGGTGTGGTCATCAAACGGGCCAGCCCCTTTATCACCATCGACGGGAAAAAACAGGGAGATTTAAACTGGCTGTATAACCCCCAGCCCCAAAAATTTGTTCAGCTCAGCTTTTGGTAGGAGGTAATAAAGGTGATGATACAATATTCCCCCCAGGTCCCTTTTCTTATTAAGGGAACCTTACTGGCTTATCTCCATAAAACCGGCTGCCGGGTGAAGGCTGCCCATCCCTCACAAAATACCTTATTTGACAGCCACGAGTCCCTGGATGCCGATACTGCTGACCTGGATGACCTTATCACCCGGGTGTTAACTACTTATGCTAAAGATGTCTCCTGGCTCAAGAAGCAGGCGGCATCCCCCCTGTATCAACGACTCTTTTATGCCCTGCGCCATTCTACACCGCAAAAATATGTCATTATGGAAAAGGCCCTGCTCGAGGCTTATGAAAAGGGCCTGGAGTACTGCCTGAGCAATGTTTCTTCCTCCTGCCGGAGACTGGCACTTCTGGCCCGGGAAGTATACCATGAAGTCCATCGTATGTTAGGGTTTATCCGTTTCTCCGCCCTGGACGAGGAGACTCTCGTGGCCCGCCCCAAACTGTACCATGATACGGCAGACCTTATCCTAAAAAGATTTACCCCCCGTTTTCCCCACTATAAAGTGGTTCTTGTCCTGGACACACAGGCACTCTGCTTCTACCAGGGCAAAATTTTCCCTCTGGACGCCCGTCCTTTCCGGGAATTTCTCACAAAAAAGGATGACTACAGCACCCTCTGGGAGAAATACTATAAATCCCAATATATCGAGGACCGTAAGAATATCCGCCTGGCCCAAAAAGCCATACCCCAAAAATACTGGGACTGGTTGCAGGAAGGTAATATTTTATCTGAAGAAAAAAAGAAATCAACTTAAGTTAAAAGCATGTAAAGTGCATACTTTATTTTTTATTTCCCCATATGGAAGAGAAATTTTAATTTCTTGGGTATATACTAATGATAAAGTAGGTAACAAAAAAATTTTAAAAAAAATTTAACTGAAAATTTTTGCATGGACAACACATCTATGCTATGCTATCCCTAAAGAACAAAGGCGCTTACGTGTGCTTTGTCCTGCAACGAAACACTTGTGTTCCCGTTGATGCTTGGTTCCTTAACACCCCTAATTGCAGAAAGTTAAACTTTCTGTAATGACCAAAAGAAGGTGATATTATCCAAGCTGCCGCCAACTTTTCTCCTCAACTGGTTTTCCACAACACCAAGCAGGAAGTTCTTACTTTCCCCGAGATGTTCGCGCGCATCCTCAACTTTATTAGAGAAGACCCCCGCAGTTCCTACCGCATTGCCATTGGCACCGATTCCCAGGTAAGAAGCAAAACCTTTTTTGTTACCGGTATTCTGGTACACCGGGTAGGTAAGGGTGCCCTTGGGTTTTTAAGAGAAGTGGTAGTTCCTCGCAACATCAAATCACTCCGGGAGAAAATCAGCCTGGAAACAGCTTTTACCCAGGAAATCGCCTATATGTTTACGCCCGGCCATATCGATATGATTTTAGACGTGATTACGGCCAACGGCCACCAGGATGTCCAGCTGGATTTGGAAATACATTTAGATATTGGTCCCCATGGTCCCACCAAAGAGTTAATCAAAGAAATGGTGAGCCGGGTGACAGGCCTGGGTTTTGACGTAAAGATTAAGCCTTACGCCACAGCCGCCACCAGCTTGGCCAACAGGTATACTAAATAGTTGGTAGTTGATAGTTGGTAGTTGGTAGTAAACTAATATAAAAACCCTGGAAACAGTACTGTTTCCAGGGTTTTGTTTTATAAGTTAGCCTTCCCGCACCAGGCCTCTGCTAAAGCCTTGCTTGCTTCTTTAGGATCAGGCTGGCCCAAAATGGCCGAGATGACGGCAATTCCGTCTACGTCCGTTTCCCGTACTTTAGGGATCCTGGCCAAATCAATGCCGCCAATGGCCACAACGGGGATTTTTACACTCTCTTTAATAGCTTGCAGCCCGGTGAGCCCAATGGGTTCTCCCGCATCGGCCTTGCTCCCAGTAGAGTAGACAGGTCCCGAGCCCAGGTAGTCAGCTCCTTCCTCCTGCCCCCGGAGGGCTTCGGTGACATTGCCGGCAGAATAGCCCAGGATTTTGTCAGGTCCTAAGAGACGCCGCACCGTCGCTAAAGGCAAATCATCTTCGCCCACATGAAGCCCGTCAGCATCTACGGCCAGCATAATGTCCAGGCGGTCATTGATAATGAGGGGAATCCGGTATTTTTGGGTTAAGGCCTTCATCTCCAGAGCAAGGGTATAAAAGTCGCGGGAAGAAATATTTTTTTCCCGCAGCTGTACTAAGGTGACACCACCCCGGATGGCCTCTTCTACAGCCTGGAGCAGATCTCGACCCTTGAGAATGACCCGGTCCGTTACCAGGTAAAGAGAATAATCTACTTTAGGCTTCACTTTTTTCGCCCCCTTAACCCCTAATAATACTTATAAAAATGGTGGGTAGGCCCTACCCCTTTGCCTATGGAAAAAGAATTAAGAATGGCACCGGTGATATACTCTTTTGCCCCTTGCACAGCTTCTTTCAGGGAAAATCCCCTGGCCAGGTAGGCGGCAATGGCCGAGGAATATGTACAGCCCGTCCCGTGGGTATTGGTTGTAGCAATTCGTTCCTGGTCATAGTAAGTAAAACTTTCCCCATCGTAAAGTACATCCACAGCATTGCCCTGGAGATGGCCTCCCTTAACTAAAGCGCTTTTAGGGCCAAGGGCCACAATATCCCGGGCCGCTTTTTCCATATCTTCCACAGTTGTGATTTCCCTTTCCAGGATTACCTGGGCTTCATAAAGGTTGGGGGTCACCACATCGGCCACAGGGAGGAGGGTCCGGATAAGCTCCTCTTTGGCTTCGGGACGCATCAAATCGTAACCACTTTTGGAAATCATCACCGGATCTACCACAATGTTTTGGGCCTGGTACTCCTTTAGTTTCCTGGCGATGATTTTTATGATTTCCGTGTTGGAAACCATGCCAATCTTGACTGCGTCAATCACAATATCCTCATAAAGGCAGGAAATCTGTTTGTCCACCATCTCCGGCGCAATTTCCTGAACAGCAAAAACGCCCTGGGTATTTTGCGCTGTCACCGCCGTAATCACACTCATGCCGTAAGTACCTAAGGCGGCAAAGGTTTTTAAATCAGCCTGAATCCCGGCCCCGCCGCAGGAATCAGAACCGGCTATGGTCAACACTTTTCGCATAAAGACCCTCCCTTTTCACAGCTTATCTTTCCCAGGACCCAGGCCAGTACCAGGTCCGCTTCCTTAGCCGCAGCAATATTCACCCGAGGGGAAAGGGGAGGATGCCCTTCCGCCACATCACGCTTTCCATCTCCCACCAGGTAAAAGTTTTCCTTAATCTTCCTCGTTTTGATTTCATCACTGTTACCCCAGCCTGCCAGGCCGGAGGCTGCCACCAGGAGTTTTTCACTGGAAAGAAAGGTTTCTACCAGGAGCGTCTTGGCTTCCACCTTGTCAAAGGCCTCCACGATAATATCACAGGGGGAGAAAAGACTTAACACGTTGGCAGCATCTACACGGACCACATGGGCAGTAATCTCCAGATCAGGGTTAATTCGCAACAAATTGTTTTTCAGAGCTTCCACTTTATACTGGCCCACCTGGTCCAAAAAGTAGAACTGGCGGTTGAGATTACTTAACTCTACCCGGTCAAAATCCACCAGAGTCAATCGTTTAAAACCCGAGCGTACTAAATTAAAGGCACAGTTGGAACCCAGGCCGCCCGCTCCGGCAATACCCACATGATACCTCTGGATCAGGGCAAGATTGTCGGGTCCCAGGTAAGCAGTAAGGGCTTGTTCGAAAATATTCATATCTTCCTCCTACAGGTGGTGCCAGTCTTTATATAGGGGCTGGTAGCCCCGGCTTACCAGCATGGCATGGATCTCCGGAACGCTGCGCTGGTCAGCAATATCAAACTGGCCTTCTGTGGCCTCTTCCAGGTGTCCCCCCACCGAGGTACACGAGCCTGCCGACATCTTGGTGACACCTAAGGGTAAGAGGTTATCACGGAACTCTGCCCGTTCCCGGGTGGAAATGGTGATGCCCGCTCTGGGCAGGAAGAGTCGTAAAGCCAAGAGAATCTGGACCAGGTCCCTGTCGCTGACTACAGAACGGGGTGCAAAATTCCCCACGTGAGGACGCAACCTGGGCAGGGACACGCTGATTTCCGTATCCAGGTATTTATCTTGCAGGTAAGCAGCATGCAGTCCTGTGAAAAAGGCTTCCTTGCGCCAGTCCTGAAGGCCTAAGAGGGCGCCGATATTCACCGCTCTCATGCGGGCCCGGCAGGCCCGGTCCGGGGCATCGAGACGGAAGCGATAATCCTTTTTGGGCCCGGCCAGGTGGATTTCATCATAAGTTATGGGGTCGTAAACCTCCTGGTAAAGGGTGAGCCCGTCTACACCCGCTGCCACCAGTTGCCCATATTCCTCTTCCGTCAAAGGGTAAATCTCGATGGAAATGGAATCAAAATAATTTTTTAGTACACGAACACAATCCTCGATGTAAGATACGGGAGTATGATGGCGGGATTCGCCCGTTAGGATGAGAATGTGGCGTAAACCCGTCTGGGCAATGGCCCGGGCTTCTTTCTCCACTTCCTCCAGGGTAAGCTTTTTCCTGGTAATCCTATTGGTTACATTAAAACCACAGTAAGCACACTGGTTCACACAGTAATTGGCCAGATACAGGGGGGTATATAACAGGATTACCCTGCCGAAATTCTGTACTGTCAGCTGGTGGGCCTTTTGGGCCATTCTTTCCAAATATGGTACGGCTTGCTCCGATAACAGGTTTAAGAAATCCCTTTCAGCAAGGATCTCTTTAGCCAGTGTTCTCTCAATATCCGCCTCGGTCACACCAGTCAAGTATGAGGCAAAGGGAAATTCCTGATACTTAAGGAGTTGATCAGCAAAACTCATGATTCTCCACCTTACTTATGCAAAAATCCCGTTAAGGGCGAAGAAGCCACAGCATATTCCTGCACGGCTCCCGGTCCCGAAAGAAACGCCATTCTTCCGGCCTGCACAGCCAGGCTGAAGGCCCGGGCCGTTTGTACGGGATCCTGGGCCGTAGCGATGGCCGTATTCACCAGCACGGCCGCCGCCCCCATTTCCATGGCTTCCGCAGCCTGGGAGGGCCGGCCTATGCCTGCATCAACAATAATAGGCACTTTGATCTCGGCTATGAGAATACGAATCAATTCCCTGGTCATGAGGCCCCGGTTTGTTCCGATAGGGGCCCCCAGGGGCATGACTGCCGCGGCACCCGCCTCTTCCAGCCTTTTGGCGGCTATTAGATCAGGGCTCATATAAGGAAGCACCACAAAACCTTCCTTGGCCAGTATTTCCGTAGCCCTGATGGTCTCATAGTTATCCGGCAGCAGGTATTTATTGTCGGAGATAACTTCAATTTTAACCCAGTTGCCGCAGCCCGCTTCTCGGGCAATACGGGCTATCCTTACCGCTTCCTCGGCGTTACGGGCCCCCGAAGTATTGGGTAAAAGGATGCATTTCTTGTCTATGTAATTTAAGACATTATCCTGTTCGTTGGAAAAATTTACTCTTCGTAAGGCCATGGTGATGACCTGGCTGCCTGAGGCAGCAATCACCTTAGGGATGATTTCATGGCTGGAAAACTTGCCGGTGCCGATAAAAAGCCTGCTTTCCAATTCCTGTCCGCCAATAATTAATTTATCTTCCATAATCTCAACCTCCTCCCACAAAACGCAGTACTTCTAATTCATCATTTTCCTTTAGCACAATCCTTTCCCATTGCTCCCGCTTTACAACCTGGCCGTTCAACTCAATGACCACGCTTTCTGGCTTTAAACCCTTGGATAAAAGGTACTCTCTTATATTGAGCGAAGACTGGATATCTTCCAGGCTTCCGTTGACACGTATCTGCATTTCTTTGCCTCCTTCCCCACACTTAACGTTAACCGTGATAACGTAAACCGTGAACCGTATCACTCAGTGTATCCCAAAGAGTACTTAAATACGGTTAACTGTTAACGGTTAACGTGTTACGAAATAATTCTCTACCAACTATCAACTACCAACTAAAAAAGGCCTACCCGCAAGGGGTAAGCCCTGAAATATTACGCTTCCCTTCGCTGGCATTATCCAACAGGTTCAAAGGGTTAAGAGTGAACACTCTTTCTCAGCCTTACGGCACCCCTAGCATCCCAACTATTCTATTTAGATTAATAATATTACTTTAATTTCTTTTTGTAAAGCTGAAGCTTTTTAGTTTTTCAGCTACGGCCCGGGGATTATCAGCTAATAAAAAGCGGGACATTACCGCCACTCCTGCTACACCAAGGGGCGCTACCACTTTAATAGTCTCTTCATCAATACCACCGATGGCAATGATGGGGATAGACACTGCTTCTTTTAATTCCCGTAAAAAGGCAAGCCCCCTGGCTTCCTGTCCCGGTTTACATGTGCTTGGGAAAATGTGGCCGGCCAAACAGTAACCGGCTCCCTCCCTTTCGGCAGTTTGCCCTTCGGCTACGGAATGAATGGATACCCCCACGATTTTCGAAGCTCCAAAAATCTTTCTAACTTGAGGCAGCGGTAAACTATCATAGCCCAGGTTAACACCATCAGCCTCTACCGCCAGGGCTACCTCCACACTCCTGTTGACGAAAAGCTTCTTTCCGTATTTAGCGGTCAGGGCCTTAACCTGTACAGCTAAAGCATATAAATCCCGCGGCAACAGGTCCTTCTCCCGCAGCTGCACAACGTCTGCGCCGCCCTTGAGGGCTTCTTCGATGACCCACAATAACCTGTTCTCACCACAGAGATGCCGATTGGTCACCAGGTGGATTTCCATGGGGCTTTCACTCCTAGTTGTTAGTTGTTAGTATATACCACGACTCGATCACCGTAATCAATTTTGTAATACACAGGAATAATCATTAACCGGTCTCTGGACTCTGGCCACTGGTCTCCGGCGACAAATTTCGGATAGCGGACGTCGGAAATCGTGGTCACTACTCGTTCCTGATGGCATTGATGGGGCTTAGACGTACAGCCCGGTTGGCGGGATAGAGCCCGGCGATAACGCCGATCAGAACGGCAAAAGCCATGGCAAAAAGAGCGAGATAAGGCGGTATTAGGGAAATTCCCATGACTTCCTCCCCCGGGGGCAGCCCCCGGCTCATAAAGTTGCGGCTGAAATGGTTAATAATGTAAGATACAAGATAGCTGAGCCCCAGGCCGATGGTGCCTCCCATGAGACCGATAAGACCGGCCTCGGCCAGAAACATGGCATGAATGTCCTGGAAAGTCGCCCCTATAACCTTCATGATCCCTATTTCTTTGGTGCGCTCGTAAATGGACATAATCATGGTATTGGTAATCCCGATGGCCGCTACCAGCAAGGTAATCCCGCCAATGCCGCCCAGGATAGCCTGAATGGTGCGGGAAGTTTTTTCGATGCCTTCCAGCTGGTCGGCAATGGAATAAGTATTGTAGCCTCGCTCTCTTAGGATATCGGAAACTTCCCGGGTTTTCGTCACATCTTCAGTCCGCACTAATAAGAAGTTATAGTCGTCGGGATCATAGCCCTGCATAGGCCGCCTACTGCTGCTGGTGGCACGTACTTTACCTCCGGTTTTCATGGCTATCTCCCGCATCATGCGAGGATCGCCACCACCGCTCTGGGTCCCTTCCATCATGAATTTACGCATTTTCTTAATATCCTCGATAGGCGCATAGGCCTGGTAAGCATGCTGTTTAAAGTCTCCCTCCAGCACACCTACTACCTGGAAGTTGAAAATCCTTTTTTTCTCGTGGTTGCTGTTGTTACGGATTTCCATAGCAATGCGCTGATCCAGGATTTCCCGGGGATCTCTTTTTTCACGGCGCCCGGGACCTTCGTAAAACATCATGCCCCGCTGCATCTTCTTGATTTCGGCTTCATCCCGGAAATTGTTGATGACCTGGCTGCCTACTACCATGACGTTGCGGTCCCCGGCTTTTAAAAGACGACCCAGGGAAGCGGTGAATTCCAGGTTCACCATTTCTTCGGGGTCGATGCCAATCAACTGGATATGTCCCCGTTTCCGGCCAAACTTAGCTTCACCACCGGATTCATAAGCAGGGGAAACGGCCACAACCCCCTCGATGGCTTTGATTTCAGCTACCGCTTCATCATTCAGTTTTTTTGCTTCCCCCAAAGGCTTGCCTTCCCGGTCAAAGTTCATGCCCTGGTTGACCCGAATCATATTCAGATCCCCCCAGCGTTCCATGCTCTTACGTTGGTTTTCCTTAAGACCTATGCCCAGGGAGAGCATGACCACGATAGCCGTGGTGCCGATCATCACACCCACGATGGTAAGGATGGTACGGGCCTTTCTCCTCCAGAGGTTTTTATGGGCCAATTTTAAGAGATCCAGCTTATTCATTAAAGAATTCCTCACTTGCTTTCTTTCTCTTTAAACGCCAAATATAGATGCCTTCCAGGATGATCACCAGGCCTAAAAGGAAGGTAGGCCATTTGGTTTTTACCGTATTAAGAAAGCTCCCTTTCTGGGGCAGCATCCCTTTAACAGGCATCCCCGGTTTCACCAGTCCGCCAGGCCCCATCATTTCCTCTTCCTGACCCGGAGGCGGCCCAGGCCTTCCCTGTACCTCGATGGTAAAGGGGTGTTCGACCCGTACATCTTTGTTGTTATTGTCGATATAAGAAAAGACTAGCTTTCCTTCGACTTTGCCTTCACCCCTGGCGATGACCCCGCCCTGGAACATGTCACTGACGCCAATATCGAAATTCCCTATGTAATAAGTCCCGTTATCTTTTTCGAAATCGCCCTCTAAAGTAACCATGAAATTCCCCAGGGCTACTTTACCCACATTGACAAATTCTGCCGTCACAGGAATGGGCTGACCCAGAAAGCCCGTGGGTGGTACCTGAACAGAAAGGATCTGCAGTTTGCACTCCTGGGTGACGGGGATATTCACCAGTTCTTCACTGGTCAGAGTAGTGCCTTTTCTGTCCTCGTACTTTATTTCCACGGGAACAATATAAGTTTTGGCCGCGGCATTGGGATCTACATAAAGGTCAATGGCTTTCTCCAGGACGGTTTTTCCCGGTATATAGTCAATAAAGAAGCTGTTACTGCTGTTCACGGGGGAAAAGACGGTCCCCCCCGTGGTTTTGCCGCCCGTAGTGCCGGTCGAAGAATCCTCAATTTTAATCACTCCCAGGGAAATCTTTACGTTTTTCACGGGCCGCTGGTTGGTATTTTCAATATAAAGGCGCAGGGTAACCGTATTGCCGGCCAGCACTCTTTCCGCTGAAAGAGTATACTTATTGATAATGACCCAGGGGGTGGCCCCTATCCCCACATCTTCCCGGGGTAAAGGCAGATTAATGGTTTCCTCTACGCTCTCTGTCTTATCCCCCAGGTAGTCAAATTTAAGGGTCAGTTTCACTGTATTATTAGCCCGGGTATCCTTGGCCCGCAGCCGATAGGTCACTGTTTCGTAATTATTCTTCTCCAATTTGACAATATTCTTTTTATTGGATATTTCCATGACCTCAAAATTATCGGTACCGTCCAGGAGGAGCGTCACGTTCCTGGCATCCGTGGTTTTACTCATGTTCCAGATCTGGAGGTGGACATCAAAACCTTCCACTAAATCGGGATTTTCCGGACTGATGGAAGCTGATTTTACCAGTAAAACGGGTTTGGTCAGATCATAGGTGACAGGTATGTTAATAATGGTGGAGGCGTTTACTGTGTTCTGGAAAGAAGCATTCTGTCCGCTTAAGTTCACTATGAGCTTATAATCTTTGTTCTGGGCTTCCGGTTTAACCGTGAAGGTCACCATCACGGTCCTGGTGGCATTACCGTCTATTTTATCAATGGTGGTGGCCTGACTGCCTTTAACGGTAAAGGGATCAAGGCTGTCCGTGCCTTCTACTTTAAAAGAGAGATTTAAATTGAAACCCGGATTATTACTAATATTGCGAATAGCCAGAGTCAGGTTAAAGTCACTGCCGGCCACCGCCTGTTCGCTGCTTACCTTTTCAATTAAAAGAACAGGATCAATAGAATCGATGGTGATGGTCCCTGCCCTGACAGGCAGCGGCGCCTGCATAAGCATAAAGCTTAAAAACAGTAAAAATATTGCTTTGCGGAAAATCTCCTTATTCCCCCGGGTTTTCATGCCGACACTCCTTTTTCTACTATTTTCGTTATTTGCCCGTCAACCATATGGATTACCCTGTCTGCATAGTGGGCCAATTCCAGGTCATGGGTGACCATAATCAGGGTCACCCCAGAAGCTTTCACCCTTTCGTACAGGATATCCATGATTTCTTTTGTCGTTTTACTGTCCAGGTTCCCCGTGGGTTCATCAGCAAAAATGATCTTAGGATTATTGACCAGGGCCCTGGCAATACTGACGCGCTGCTGCTGCCCTCCGCTCATCTCCGTGGGTTTGTTCTTCAGGCGCTCTTTTAGACCCAGTTGAATTAAAAGATCCCGGGCACGTTTCTCCCGTTCCCTTTTCTCCACGCCGTCAAAGATAAGGGGTAAGGACACATTCTCCACGGCAGTGAGGGTGGGTATCAGATTATAGGACTGGAAAATAAAACCCATATGTTTTCTCCGGAAATAGGCCATGTCTTTTTCTTTCATTTTTGTCAATGATACTCCCCTGACCAGCACTTCGCCGCGTACGGGTTTTTCCAGGCCAGCCATGATATGTAAAAGGGTGGTTTTTCCCGAACCCGATGTCCCCAGGATGCAGAGGAACTCACCTTGCGCTATACTCAAATTCACATTATCCAGGGCAGTGATAATTTCCTGCCCCAGACGATATTTTTTCGTGAGATTTTTGATTTCAATGAAAGCGGCCACTTGTACACCTCCTTAACTAAATTATAGACGGTAAAACTAGTAAAAAGTTCCATTCGGCATAATGTTTTTTACTTCTTTATAATTTACAATATTTACACAAAATCCAACAGAAATTTACTTCCTCTTGATATAATTTTCCCAGAGTATTTTCCTGAAATCTTTTCCATATTAACCCGCCTTGAAGGAGGTTAATTGAAAAATATGGAAGGCTGGAAACTTGACAAAGCAGCCAAAATACTGCTGGAAAAACTTAATTTGAATCTGGGTAACGGTACCCAATCCCTATCCCCCACTGACAACACAGAATTTCTGAAAGAAATGCGCAAAACACTGACCAAATCCAGGGGCCTCCTGATCCACTACATCGATCTTTCCAATCTTTATGAAATAGAACATAACTACGGTCCGGTTTACTACAGCCAGGCGGTAAAAACGGCCGTCTTAGCGGCAAAAGAATATGTCCAACTATTCCCTTCTTATATCAATTGCAGGCAAATCCGATTATTATTAACGGATGATATTGCCCTTTTCAGTGCTTTAGAAGAAATACCGCCCCTCCAGGAGCTTTATGACCTGGACATGAAAATTCGCCTCCATATTCACCGCAAACTGGAAGAAAACTTTCCTATGATCAGTCATGAATACCTGGTAGTGCACACTGGTCATTTTTTATCTAAGGAAAATTTGGGTAATATCCATAAAGAGCTTTTTCCTGCCTTAAAATACGCCTTAAAAAACGCCAAAAACCAGGAAAAATCCCTCAATGCTTCCATGATTGCCCAGTTTGAGAACATCTTAAGCGAGGAAAAGATCTCCCATTTATACCAACCCATCCTTTCCCTGCGCAGTGGCTCCCTTCTCGGTTGGGAAGCCCTGGCCCGGGGTCCCCTGAATTCCTATTTTTATGCTCCGATTACTCTTTTCCCTTATGCCGAAGAAACAGGAACCCTGCTTACCCTGGAAAACATTTCTCAGCGCAAAGCCCTGGCCAATGCAGGTGAACTTAAGGCCGGGCAAAAGCTTTTTCTCAACATCAATGCCCAAACTGCCCACACCCTGGAATTTACCAGGGAGAATCTGCTCTCTGTCCTGGAAGAAAAGGGTCTGAAACCCCAAAATGTGGTGCTGGAACTTACCGAACGCACTTCCATCCTTAATTTCCAGAAATTCAAAAAATCCCTGCAGAATATGAGAAACCTGGGATTTTCCCTGGCCCTGGACGATACGGGGGCAGGTTACTCGAGCCTGCAGGCCGTGGCCGAACTTGAACCCAATTATATTAAACTGGATATATCCATTGTGCGCAATATTCACAAAGATCCCGTTAAACAGGCCTTAGTAGATACTTTTGTGACTTTTGCCAAAAAAATAAACTGTTCCCTGATCGCCGAAGGCATTGAAACCAGAGAAGAACTGATAACCCTTATCAAATTAGGAGTCCATTACGGCCAGGGCTATCTTTTGGGGAAACCCCACTTTCCCGCTTCTCAGGTTTCCCCAAGTATTACCAGCCTGATTCGCAAATTTGGCAAAAAAAATGAAGAAAAACTTCCCCACAACACCATCACCATCGGAAGCATTGTGCAACCTGCCCTTATGGTTGCTCCCGAAACCTCGGTGGAAGAAGTTTTACGGTATTTCCAGCGTGACAAAAATCTGGAAGGCATCATCGTGACCAAAGAAATGATCCCCCTGGGACTGGTCATGCGCAGCCACTTCTTCAATTTCCTCAGTTCCCGCTACGGTGTGGCCTTGTATTATAAAAAACCCGTTACCGTTGTGATGGACCACTTCCCCCTGATGGTGGAAGATGAAACCACCCTGGAAAAAGCCTCACAAATAGCCACCAACAGGACTCAGGAAAAACTTTACGACCACATTTTGGTTACTAAGAACGGCAATATTCTGGGGATAGTTTCCATCAGACACCTTCTAGAAGTAATTACCCAAAGCAAAATCCAGATGGCCCAGTATGCCAATCCCCTTACCGGGCTCCCCGGCAATATCAGGATCCAGGAAGAACTGAACAAGATAATCAGCGGTGATAGAACTATGGAAGTAACCTACGCTGATATTGATAATTTCAAACAATTAAATGATACTTATGGTTTCGAGTGGGGGGATGAGATTCTCCTTCTCTTAAGCAAAGTATTAAAGCATGTGGTAAGAAAATACGGTAATGATGAGTGTTTCCTAGGTCATATCGGAGGGGATGATTTTATTCTAATTACACCTCCTCAGTATTCCGACCTGATTAATACCAAAATCATCAAAATCATGCATAAGTTAAAGAAAGATACGGTTTCTACTTCACTGGCTGTTATAGCAGCAACTCCCGGCCGCTTTAAAAACCACCTGGAACTGGCAGAACATGCAGCCAGAGCCAAAAAATACGCTAAAAGCATCAAAGGGTCTGTTTTCGTCAAGGAAGGACCAACGGGCCAGTTCTGCTGCTTTTGTCAGATCGTCAATGCCTGCCGTGATGTGCCCGAACCTTAAATTGTTTTTCCATAAAAGAGAGGCTTACGCCTTCCGCTTCTTTCTGATATAGTTAGCCAAAGAATATGTTTTTTGGAGGAGGAACCATGTCTTTTAATCGAGAGCTCCAGCGGGAAGTGGACCGCTGGGTAAAAGAAGGCCTCATTACCTCTGCCACAGCGGAAATTTTACGGCAGCGTTACCCTGTAACCAAAACCAGCATGACCCAGACCCTGGCTTTACTGGGCAGTATCCTTCTTGGTATTGGCGTTATTCTGTTTTTTGCAGCCAACTGGGAAAGCATGTCCCGTACCCTTAAGGTGGCTGTAGTGGTTTCATCTTTTACTCTGGCCTACCTGGGAGGGTATTACCTGCGCTATACGAAAGGCACTTACCCCAAGGTAGGGTATGCCCTGATTTGCCTGGGTTCTCTACTCTATGGCTCGGGCATCTGGCTCATTGCCCAGATTTTCCATATTGAAGCGGAGAGAGGTTTAGGCTTTATGCTCTGGTATGTGGGTGTGATTCCCATAGCCTATCTTTTTCATTCTTCCTTTAACCTCTTCCTGGCCCTGGCCACCTTGACTTCCTGGTTTATCGCCGGAAAATACCCCTTGAACTGGGCGTTCCTCCTTTACCCCTTGCTCCTGGCAGGCACCATTCTGCCCCTGGCCCTGCGCAAGAAAGATCAATTCAATTTTACCGCTGCCGTCATCGCAGGTTATATCTGGTTTATCCCCCTGGGAGTGAAACTGGCCCGTGTAAACTTTAGTTTCCAACTGGGGATCATCAGCCTCCTCCTTTTTAGCCTGCTTCTCTACTTTCTGCTCCAGCTGTTCCGGGAGGAAAAATCGATCTTTGGGGAAAACTTACTCTTCTCCCTCTCCCTGGTTGGTATGTTCGCTGCCCTGGCAGCCTTTAGTTTTAACGATTTTCTCCATGAATTTCTCGATAAACACCCGCTCTATAACTTCCCATATCTTGTGGCTGCCGTCTTGCTGGTTATAGGCGTGATGAAATTTAAGGAGAAATCCCTTACTGTACGTGATTTACCCCTGGGCTTACTGTACCTTTTAGTTTTTCCCTTTTTCCCGGAGACTGCCAGGAACAGCTTCTTACTCATTTTCAATAACATCTTTTTCTTTGTTTACACTTTACTGGCCATCTACTACGGTTACTGGCTGAAACGTCCCCTTATCTTCAATCTCAGCATGGTGATGTTTGCTGTGGCCGTGGTCCTTAAATATTTTGACTTCTTCTTCGCTCTTCTCCCCCGCTCCGTCTTTTTCATGTCCGGAGGCTTACTCCTTTTGTTGGGCAGTATCTTTTTGGAACACAAAAGACGTAAGCTCATTAAGACCATGGAGTGAGGTGAAAAGAAATGCTTAAAACATTAGCCGGTAATAAAAAATATTTGTTGATCCTGGTAATTTTCCTGCAGATCGGCATCCTGACAGCTATGGTGGTAAACAGCTACCAGATTATCGCCCGGGGTGACAAAGTTACCCTGAAGGTAGAGCCAGTGGATCCCCGCAGCCTCTTCCAGGGAGATTACGTTATCCTGAGTTATCCCTTTAATAACCTGAACCTCAATAAAGTAGAACACGACCTGGACCTGGACAAAATCAATTACCAGCAGGATATTTACCTGGCCCTGGAACCCAAAGGAGAGGCCTGGGAACCTGTCCTGGCTACCCAGAACCCTGCCAGAGTTAAGGATAAAACTTATTTAACCGGCAAGGTTCTCTATCTCCGCCCGGAACCCCAGCCCATACTGCACCTCAAATTCAACATAGAAAACTTCTTTCTCCCCGAGAGTAAAGGCAAAGAAATAGAAAAACAGATCCAGGAAGGTGTCCTTTACGCCCAGGTCTCTGTTTATAAAGGAAAGGCCCGGGTAATGGGACTGGTAAGCAAGTAGCCGCAGCGCGGTTCGATCTCCGATTGCCGAATACACAAGTTTTTTTCAACTTCCTTGTGTACGGGCAACGGTAAAAGGTATAATATGGTTGGAGCCAAGTGTATCCATTAGATATCCTGATTTTAGCCGGAGCGCGGATAAGGGGGTTCTCATGATGAATGAAAATCAATTTGGTGTGCTTTTGGAAAATATTCTCGACAAAGTAAATGCTATTGCCGAAGGCCAAAAAAGTATGGAAGAACGTTTTGAAAAAAGATTCGAAGGTATTGAAAAAAGGCTTGATAACATAGAATCAGACGTACAAGAACTTAAAAGTGATATGAAAAAAGTCAAGTCTGATGTAAAAATTATTAAATCTTTTGTTGCTGCCCTTGACGAAGGAATCAATGATCATGAAAGACGGATTACCGCTCTTGAGAAAAAAATAGCCAATAAGTAGGAGACACCCGACATCCGAATAAAAACAGTAAAACCCAGGTCTTAAACCTGGGTTTGCTATTTAATTACTAAAGGAATATCCCCTCTTTAATTTTTAAGGAAATTATCTGATGTCGGAATTCGGAAAGCGGATAGTCGTCTTAAATTCCCAGTATCTCCTCAATTACCTCTTTGATTTCCCCTTTGTCACAAACCCGTTTGTGGAGGACCGGCTTCTTATCCAGGTCTTTCAGAGCAGGGTGAAGGGGCATACCGCTCACTTTACTCAACTCCTGCAAAACTTCAAACTCATCCTTACAAACAGTAGTTTGCTCACCTTTAATGGCCTCTAAGACACTGGTATTAAATTTGAAGGGGCTGGCAGTAGCATCAATCACTGTTTTGTGCATGTCACCGCTTTCTTTACGGTAATCTTCATAAACCTTAACCGCCACGGCTGTATGAGTATCCAGGGTATAGCCGGTGGCTGCAAAAACTTCTTTGATTGTGTCCAGAGTCTCTCTTTCTGTGGCGAAACCTGCGGCCATGATCTCATCCATGGCTTTTTTGGTATCTGCATCAACCTGAAAACGACCCGTCTTATTGAGCTCTTCCATCCATGTTTTTATCTTTTGCCCATCATGACCTGTCAGCTCAAAGAGAAATCTCTCCAAATTGCTGGAAATAAGGATGTCCATAGAGGGGCTGTTAGTTTGTTTAAACTCCCGGTTCCGGTCGTAAATCCCGGTATTGAAGAAATCAGTAAGGACTTTGTTTTCATTGGAAGCACAGACAAATTTATATACAGGTAAGCCCATTTTCTGGGCATACCAGCCGGCCAAAATATTGCCAAAGTTCCCGGTAGGAACGACAAAATTAATTTTTTCCCCTGCTTTTATTTCACCCTGTGTTAAAAGGTTCAGATAAGCATAGAAATAGTAGACAATCTGGGGAAGGAGCCGGCCCCAGTTGATGGAATTGGCTGAAGATAATTCATAGTCATGCCCTGCCAGGACAGCCTTAAACTCTTCATCGGCAAAAATCTTCTTGACAGCGCTCTGGCAATCATCAAAATTGCCTCTGACGGCCACTACATAAGTATTACTACCATCGGTAGTACTCATCTGCAGTTCCTGCACCCGGCTTACACCCTGGTACGGGTAGAAAACGATAATTTTAATGCCCGGAACATTTTTAAACCCTTCCAGAGCAGCTTTACCCGTATCTCCCGAAGTCGCCACCAGGATGACGATTTCTTTACTTGCCGCTACTTTTTTTAGAGCCAGGGACAGAAAATGGGGCATAATCTGTAATGCCATATCTTTAAAGGCTGCCGTAGGTCCGTGCCAAAGTTCCAGGATAAAAGTGCGGTCATCAAGTTTAGAAAGAGGGGCTATCTCCGGGTGGGCAAAATTCTCTCCGTTATAAGCCCTGGCCACGCACGCCTCTATCTCCTGGGGGGAATAATCCTCAAGGAAGAAAGAGATGATTCTCTCGGCCACCGCCTGATAGCTGCACCCTTTTAAAGCAACTATCTCCTCCAGGGAAAGCGTGGGAATTTGTTCCGGAACAAAGAGCCCGCCTGCCGGAACCATGCCCAGTTTAATAGCCTGGGCAGCTGATACTTTCTCATAATTATCTCTGGTGCTAATATACATAACTCAAGCTCCTTCATATTAACGATTTCCGATTTCCGAAATATGCTTAGGTTTTACGGCCTAGTTATTACCTTAAGGGATATATACTTTTTTTCTTATTGTATCTTTTCTTAAGATTATTTCAAGTCCCCCTACTGAATTTTCCTTTTGTTTCGGATGAATTAGTGGAGGTGCCAGGCACCTCCACTAATAACTAGTTAACATAAAATTATCCCCTCCGGGGTAGACAGTAATGCTCCTTCTTAAATACTGTCTACCTAAAGGGGATAATATGCTCACTTTTTATAGGGAATATTAAACATTTCTGGTATGGTTACAAACTGGTAACCTTCTTTCTTTAAAGTAACAATAATATCCCGCAGGGCTGCTACGGAACCTGTAAGGTTCTCCTCTTTACTGCCCGAGGAATGCTGCAGAATCACACTGCCTTCTTTCACATTTTCCAGAATATTATATTTTACTTGTTCCGCCGTTAGGCTCTTCCAGTCAAGGGAATCCACGTTCCAGGCAATAATCTTATAATTTAACTTTCCTATTTCTTTAATTCTTTTCTCGTCAATAGAACCATAAGGTGAACGGAAAAGGGCAGTACGGTATCCTGTCAATTTACTTAAAGCCTCTTCTGCATCCCGTATCTCTTTAAGCATTGCCCCATTGTCTAACTTAACAATATTGGGATGGCTCCAGGTATGATTCCCCACAATATGTCCTTCATTGACCATCCTTTTCACCACATCGGGAAAAAGATCTGCCCGCTTCCCTATTAAAAAAAAGGTTGCCTTTACCTTATATTCTTTCAATACATCCAGAATTTGCGGGGTATAAAGGGAATCGGGTCCATCATCAAAAGTTAAGGCCACTCTTTTTACATTTTGGGACCCTTCCCGGAAAAAAAGTTCAGGAAACATACTGCTTAAATCCACAATCTTCCGCTGGGGAAATCCCCGGTTGTCCCGCTCCGACCCTCCCGCCAGTTCGAAATCCTCAGTCATTTCGTTAGGGGAAGGCGTAGGGTTTTGGGGTGGGCGTAATTCCGGTTTATTGGGGACAAAGCGTAATTCATATTCATTGTTATATGCCCAAAAAACAAGTAAGCCTATCATCAACAAGGATCCTACAAGCAATACTTTTTTCATCTTCTCACCTCAAGGATAGGTTAGCCAGAATCGGGTTGTCTTATTACAAATCGTATAAAGTCTGCATGTATCAATAATACTAGACTTAGAAAAATACCCTCACGTCATGCCTGAACATTTCATTCAAAAAAGACCCTTAATTCCCTGGGCTATTCTTACCAGGGGAGTAACACGCGTGTTGATACTCCTCATAAAAATGAGTAGCTAAAACAGTAGAAGAGGCTCTTCTATTGCTTTGCGTTATCCTTCTTTTTATTGAGGTAAATGGACCCATCCTCTGACATTTCCAACACATCTATCTGGGAGAGATCCTCCATACCCAGATCCTGGATAGTTTTCCAAACAAAATCTTCGTCCACACCTAAGGCCTCTAAGTTCTTATGGATGATTTCGCCGTCGGCTACCAGCACAACCCGGCGAAAAGCCCTGTACTTTAGGGCCAACCTTTCCAGGAATTTGTCCATGCTATCCTCTCCTTTCACCCTTATTATTATGAATGTAAAGGATAGGATTCATACCGGACTACTTTAAGATTGTCAGCAACTCATGGATACTATGAGGGATTCTTTTACCCTCCTCCAGATAACCCTTACGCAGAAGTTCTTGGTACACTCTCCAGATGAGGGGTTTTTCCAGTTCCGCTTCCTGTAATACCGCCTCATTGCTAAAAATCTCCTGGGGCGTACCTTCTGCCAGGAGCCTGCCATCCTTTAAGACAAAGAGGTAATCAGCCCAGGAAAGGGCAATATCCAGGTCATGGGTGGAAATCATGATTGTTTTACCGGCATTATTTAACTCCGTTAAAATATTCATCATGATGTCTGTATGTTTAGGATCAAGGTTGGCCGTGGGCTCATCCAATACGATAACCTCAGGCTTCATAGCCAGGACTCCAGCCAGGGCCACCCGTTTTTTTTGTCCAACACTTAGAAAATGGGTGGGTTTATCCTTTAATTCCCACAAATTTGTCATTTTCAAGGCAGCTTCTACTCTCTGATTAACTTCCGGCAACGGTAATTGCAAATTAAAAGGGCCAAAGGCCACATCTTCACTGACACTGGCGGAAAATAACTGATTATCGGGGTCTTGAAAAACCAACCCCACCTGCTGACGAAGTTGATTGAGAAATTTCCCGTCATACCGGTAGGGCTGGTCTTGGAAGAACAGACTGCCCCTGCTGGGACGGTTGAGACCGTTGAGATGAAGGAAAAAGGTGGATTTGCCCGCACCATTGGGGCCAAGAAAAGCAATTTTTTTCCCCCGTGGTATACCCAGGGTAAGTCCTCTAAGGGCCTTAGTACCATCGGGATATGTATATTCCAGTTTGTCCGCTCTAATAATATAGTCCCTCATCACAAGACACCTCCTGCAGCCCGGAGTACGATCATACCCAACACCAAAGCAAAAACCACAATACCAAAAAGATGACTTACAGAAAGGGGTGGAAGCTCTTTAGGCACAAGAAGTACACCTCTATAACCACGGCCGGCTAAACCTAAAGTAAGCTGGCGGGAGCGATGCAAAGTTTTAGCAAAAAGGTTAACGATCAAAAGCCGCAAGGTACGGAAGGCACTTACCCGGGTACTAAACCCACAGCGGGCTTCCTGAGCCCGGTAAATCTGCCCCGCCGTTTCCAGGAGAACAAAAATAAAACGGTAAGTCAACACCATAAGTTCCAGCAAGATCCCCGGCACTTTCAAACGGTGTAAAAGGGCCATGACATCCACCAGTGGTGTAGTAAAGATGAGAAAGATCATACAAGTTAATGATCCTATTGCCTTGGCCAGGACCGTCTTGGCTAACCATACACTGGAATAAGAAATAACAAGGTAATATCCTGCCCATGCCCCCAGAACTAAGTCTCCCGAGGTTTCTCTCGTTAGGGAGAGAACAAGCACCATGAGGCTTAAAAAAACAAAACCCGCGGGTATCAGCATAAACCCCAGGATGGTTAAAAGCGGTATCCGGGCTTTCACCACCAGTAGGATGATGATGAAACCTGCCAGGGCCAGGGAAATCAATAAAGATTTATTAACCAAAGCGATCAAAAGGGTAAGGATGAAAAAGAGCCCTTTTTCACCGGGATGGGCCTGGCGCAGACCATTGCAATATGCATAGGTTTCACTGATAAACAAGCTTGACACCTCTTCCATTGTTCGACTTCCGTTTTCCGAATTCCGAATAAGTTAATGCTGCCCGCTACCAGCTACCCGAAAATATACTTCTATTCGGGTATCGGGAATCGGGAATCGGGGAGCATCAGTCACTGCCAACTA
>CAZWTM010000004.1:0-40987 GCA_964637385.1 uncultured Peptococcaceae bacterium | reverse complement strand
CTTCTATTCGGGTATCGGGAATCGGGAATCGGGGAGCATCAGTCACTGCCAACTATCAACTAACAACTAACAACTATTTACCGTCAGGTAATCACCCTGGTTATAAAGGCGATTATCTGGGCGGCAGGGACCAGGAGAATTTGGGCCAAAAGGCTCCCCAGGAATTTCCCACCGGCCAAAAGACCAATAGCTGACTTCAACTCACTTTCCTCCCGCTTGCCCTTCAGGGTATCGTCCAGGATTAAAGCAGAAATAGGATCTACGATGACTACCAGTAAAATCGTAGCAATACCATTGATGATACCAGATAATTGACTGGCCGTCAGGCGGTATTCAGGGATTAAATACCCAGCATAGATAGAAGCCAGAACCCCCACGGAATAAAGAGAAACCAGGATGGGATTAGTAAAGATAAAGGTATGCGGTATCCTGGAAAACTGCAAGTGTTTTAAATGCCGCACACCGGCCAGGGGCACATGGGCGGCTTTTTTGATATTGGCGGGGCGTAAAAATTCAATAACCACCACGGGAACAGAGTGAAATTTCTCCATTTTGGCAATACCCCAGGTAAAAGCCCTCACGGACAAAGGCAAAAAAAGAATCCCCACCAGGGTGCCCAGAGAGTTAGCAAGGATAATCAGCCGGAAAATTAAAAGGAGTGATCCCCCTTCTCCCGCCTGTAAAGACTTGTCCACGATACTGGCAACGAGAGGGAGCTGTATTAGGTTAGCCGTCCGGGCGGCCAGGGCTACAATATTGTACAGGGACATAGCCAGCGAAGGGCTGTGGGTGCGCACTCCCGCCAGGCGTGCACCAAAGGCCAGGGTATCGATCATATTAATAAAAGCCACCAGAACCATGACTATACTGAGGCGGAGCACCATTTTTTTTCCCACTTTCTTTGAACTTTTTACTTACACAATTATATCATCCCCGTGTATTCCTTTACAGCAATTACATAAGAACATCCTTCCCGGGAAACAACTATTGCTGCTAGGTTATTTTTTCTATGAGCTGACTATGAAATAAGGCTGGTGCCCTAGACCATGCAAAAGGAATTCATCTCTTCCTTTCAGTTATTTTGTTTTACCATGAGCTTTAACCTGGGAACCGCCATTATCTTAACCCCTGCCATCCGTTACGGTGAAAGAGATAGCTGGCTGGGAAATGTCATTGCCACAGGTCTGGGTATGATGATCGCCCTCATGCTTTATCTTTTGATTAGTAAACATCCAGGTAAAAACCTGGGGGAAATCCTTACTGCCCTTTTAGGTCCCCTGTTAGGCAAGGTAATTCTCAGCGTTTTTATTCTTTACGCCATCCTGTTAAGTGCTTTTGTCCTCAACAACATCGAGTCTCTCTTTAGCACGGTTATTATTCCCGAAACACCCCGCTGGGTTTTTACCTTAACCATGTCCCTGGCTACCGGTTTTGTGGTAGCTAAAGGTCTGGAGGTTGTAGCCCGCTGCTGCCAGATTGTTACTCCTTTTGTGGTAGGAGCCCTTTTTTTGATGATTCTGGCGGCCACACCCCAATTAAATATCAATTATCTTCAGCCCCTTTTTGCCACAGACTTTTTAAACATAAGTAAAGTAGCCATCATCATTACGGCCTTCCCTTTTGGGGAAATGTTACTGCTTTCCTTTCTCGCCCCCCAGGTCCGGGAAACGCCAAAAATTCTCCCGGCCCTGCTGGCCGGCACCGCTTTATCCGGTCTCTTTCTCACTCTTCGTCCTGTTTACGCCATCGGGGTCTTTGGCGTTAAGGAGGCCGCCCAGCTTAATTTTCCTGTCTACTTTGTCGTCCGCAGCATCAACCTGGGGGAATTTATCGAGAAGGTGGAAATCCTCCTGGTTTTTGCCTGGTTTTTTACGACTTTCGTCAAACTGGCTGTCTGCATGCTGGCCAGTTTATGGGGGTTAGCCTATTTATTCAATTTAAAAGACATTCAAGGTTTGGTTTATCCCTTCAGCCTTTTCCTTTTTCCCCTGGGCCTTAGAGCCTATGCCAACTATACGGAAATTGCCCCGCTAGTAGCCTACACGTGGCCCATGTTGACTTTTCCCCAGATTTTTGGACTCCTTCCTCTCCTCATCCTCCTGTCCAGGTTAAAACAACCAAAGAAAAAACAGGGCCTGCCTGTAAAGTACCGCAAGCCTCTAAAAACCAAAAAAAGCCGGAATAAAGGGTAAAAGCTTTTCTACCACCGTATTTAATATGGCCGCCTGAGAAGGGGGTTCCAGACCTAAGTGAAAAAGCAGAGTGAGAAAAACCCCCATGGAAATAAACACCCCGGCCAATATAAGATTCAGCCACTGCTTATGTTTCCATAAAAGCGGCAGTTCCACAGCCAAAATTAAGATTGAAGCAATTAAAACCACATAAAAGATAACCCCGTCACCTCCTATACCGGTTTTCCCCGCACACCGGCACTGTTAATCCTGGTTTTGACCTCCAATTCCAGTTCTAAAGACGTAAAAAATTCCTGCCATTGCGTAGGTTCTGTTTTTAATAAAAAGGGATAAGCATGGGCGAATTTGTCTCCCAGTAAAAAGATATCCATCTTCAACTCCCTTTGCGCCTTTTGCCAGATTTCCCGGATTTCTTTTTCTATTTCTTCACTGCAGGCCTTTTCCAGCATCTTTAGTGTTTCCTTTTTCGTAATATCAGCTTTTCCCCCATATTCCACCAGGGACCCCGTAACCTCAATGGTATACTTGGCCTGCCCCCCTTCCTCCTTGAGGAGGGGTTTCATTTTTGTCTTAACCCCCTCAATCTCCAGGGCAGTGTTTTTTTCCCTTTCCCCTTTCGGAGCAAAGGAGATCACCCCTCTCTTGATATTATCACGCAGCCAGTTGGCCCCCCGGGTCTCCCTGGTATTGAGAAAACCTATCAGTTTATAGTTATTAAAAACGCCTGCCCCGGCCTGAACCTTTTCCTCCCCCTGCCCTGCGACCTCAGGATTTCCCCCGTAATCACGAATATCCAGATAGTTTACCAGGCTGGTCCGGGTAACTCCCTCGGATTCAGCAATAAAATCATTCAGCGAAGTAACTAAACCCTTGGAGGAAAGCCTGGTCCGGCGGAGAATATCCACGATTTCCCGGGCTGGGTACTGGCTTAAGGTTGGCAGCACTTTCAGCATCTTTCCGGCATCGCCCCGGGTCACTACCAGAAAAGCTTCCCTTCTCCGCTCATGGTCCCGGGTAAAAAAATCCAGCAACTCCTTTACACCCTTTTTCCGGGCATACTCTTCACTGACCAGCAAGATCTCACAATGGGCCCAGTAGTTACGCCTGGGTGTAATTAAAGTCAGGTTGCGGGCAGCTTCAAAAATTGTTTCCCCTGCGGCGGAAGTGATTACATAAGGCTGGCCTTGACCGCCGCCCCCTTCCTGCCCTTTTTTACTGCCGCCGCTTCTTGTGGGATCAGTCCCCATAATCGTAATAAAATGGAGATCATTTTTTAGGTCAAGAGCAACCCCCAGGATAATGGTGATGTCGGTTAATTCCCTTCTGCTCCAGCACCCGGAAATGACGAACCAGGGTAGGACAAACAATAAGACCATGGCCAAAAACTTCCTCACTGACATCATTCACCTGTCCTTTCTATTTGAGCCCTGGGGTGAAGGGCGTCTGCCCTGGCGGGTCAAATTCCTCAGGGCCAGGAGTTTAGGCCGCTTCTGCATGGTCCAGAGGGGGGCCCTAACCAGAAAATCATCCAGATTCAGGTAAATTAAAGGCCCCACAGGAGAAAGATAAGGTATGCCAAAAGAACGCAAAGAAACAAGATGAGCCAAAAACAGAAGGGAGATGATCAGGATACCCCATAAGCCCAACATACCGGCAGCGATCACGAGAATAATGCGAATAATTAAAAAAGCCTCGCCGATAATTAAGGTGGGGATCGTAAAAAAGGTGATGGCCGTGAGGGCAGTCACAATGACCATAGCAGCGGAAACTAATCCTGCCGTAACAGCAGCTTCCCCAATAATCAAAGCCCCCACAATGCTCACGGCCTGGCCTATGGGACGGGGTAAGCGCAGGCCCCCCTCCCGTAAAATTTCAAAAGCTATCCCCATGACGATGGCCTCCAGGATAGCAGGCATAGGTACCCCCTCCCTCTGGGTTTGTAAGCTAATCAAGAGGGTTGTAGGAAGCATCTCCTGGTGGAAAGTGGTAATGGCCACATAAAGAGCCGGAGCATAGACAGAAATAAATGCAGCGGTAATGCGGATAATCCGTATAAAAGTGCCAAAAAAATAGCGGTTATAGTAATCATCGGCAGCCTGAAAAAACTGCTGGAAAAAAGCGGGCATAATTAAGACAAAGGATGTATTTTCCTGAATAATGACAACACGGCCTTCCAGGAGAGAGGCCACCGCTTTATCGGGCCTTTCCGTAATCTGAATGGTGGGAAAAGGTGAATATGGTTCATCATCGATAAGTTCTTCGATATATGAAGATTCCAGGAGGGCATCGATATTGATCAAGTGGAGGCGACGCAGGACTTCCTCCAGGAGTTTGGGGTGGGCAATAGATTCCATGTAACAGACCCGGACATTGGTATGACTCCGCTGCCCCAGGACCAGGGGAACCACTTTAAAATCAGGGGTGACCAGGCGGCGGCGCAGGAGAGAAATATTGACCTCCAGGGCTTCAACAAAACTGTCCATGGGGCCCCGTACACTGGGCTCCGCCTGGGGGGTATCGATACTGCGTTTTTCACCGCCGGGGATATCTAGAATCAAAACATCCCGGTAACCATCTAAGAGGAGCAGGGCCTTGCCGGAAAGGAGGTCTTTCATACAGGAATCCACCTTGTTGGATTGGGTGATGTGGCCGATGGCCAGCCCCTGGTATTTAAGTTCCTCCAGGAGGTCCCGGGGCTCATGGGTGAAATCTTCAAAACATATTTTTAGAATGCCCTTACTTAAAAGATCGGTATTAACCATACCTTGAACATATACGAGAACAGACTGGTGCCTGGCGATGATCAGAGGTCGGAGAACCACGTCGGAGCAGTTATGTAAAATATTTTTGAGAATTTTGGTATTGGCTTCCAGGCAGGAGGTAAACTCCTCAGGCCGGTTATCTTTCTTTTGTTGCTTTTCTTGTTCACTTTTATTTTCTTGTGCCCGCGGTTTCTTTTTCTTCTGCCAGAACACAACAATCCCCCATTTTTCCGGCTAAAACTTAGTATGTCCTGGAAAAACGAGAAATATTTCCCTCAGGCATAAAAAATTAAACTAGTTTTATTAAATGTAAGCCTGCCCTTATCACCCGCCTCGGCACGAAACATTAAAACCCGCTCTCATTTTTGAGCGGGTTTTGCTATGTTCCAATTAAACTGGCGATATTTTTTTTGCAGTTCCTTGACTTCCTGTCGCCGGGCTAAAAAGGCCTCCATGGTAGCGGGCAGGATCTCTCCAAAGTGATGACACACAGCCTCAGGCGTAAAACGGTGTTCCCCAGTAGCGGTAAACTCCAGGGAAATATTACCCTCTTTTTTTAGACCCACTTTACCCTTGCTGCCGCAAAGAGGACACCATACCTCTCCCCCGGCCAGAAAGGCGAGATAAGGGTTCCAGCAGACAGGACAGGCCAGGGAAGGAATTTTTGCACCATAGTCAGGGTTAAAAAGATTCCTTCCCGCTTCTCTTAAAGCCTGGAGCAGTTTTTCATCAGCAAAACATTCACCGGGATAGGATGATTTAATGAGGAAACTCTCTTTCAAATCCAGATGGAGAAAACGGGCAAAGAGATTGGTGAATTCCCTGCTAAAGCCCTGCCACCCCTCAATACCGTATGTGGTAACGGCAAGACAGGGTTTTCCTTTGAACCTTTCTCTTTCATTCCCCACAGAAATAAATCTGTCCATAACAGTCTTCAGGATGGCATTAGGACCTAAAAAATAACAGGGTGCAGCCAGAATAATACCATCAGCCATAGCAATTTTATCCAATAGATAAGTTAAATCGTCCTTCTCCGGGCAGAGAGCTCCAGCTGGCAGACAGCGATAGCAGGCTTTACAGGGTTTAAGCTCCAGCTCGTGTAAATAAATAATCTCCTTCTCCCAATCCTCTCCCGCCAGCATTATTTCTTTCAGAAGCATCTCACAGTTACCCATCCTTCTGGGTGAAGCCACCAGGCCTAAAACCTTCTTACTCATGGTACTCCTCCATTGCATCTTCTTTATTTCAATATTAAACATGAAGAGCCCCTTTGGCAAGAGCAAGTATAATATTTAGTACGAGAATAAACAAACGCTCCCCGACTCCCGCTAACCGCTACCCGAAATATATTATCGGGTAGCGGTTAGCGGGTGACAGGTGGCGATTTCCTATATTGGTTGTGCCTTGCTGGCCTGGAGGGTTCAAAAAGAATTATAAGATTGACACTGTTTTCACAGGAATGTTATATTTAATTTTAGCAGGACCATGAAGGCCTGCTGTAAGTTACTAGTTGCTAGTTCCTAGTTACTAGTAACGATTTATTTTTAAATAACACCTCGTTTCTGCCAATAACTAACAACTGGTAACTAATAACTAGTAACTGATTGTGGCCATGAAGGTACCCCCACGAAAGGGGTTTATTTTCATGGCTTTCTTGCTTTAAGGAGGAGTCAAAATGGAAAAACTCAAATTGCTTCAGGATAATCTCACACAATTAGGCAGTGTCCTGGTGGCCTACTCGGGAGGGGTAGACAGTACCCTGCTCCTGGCTGTAGCCCATCAAACCCTAGGGGATAAGGTTCTGGCCGTGACAGCAACTTCCGAGTTATCTACCGAGGAAGAAATTGCGGAAGCCCGGCTGTATGCACAACAAATAGGCGTAAAACACCTCCTGGTACCGGTGGCAGACCTAGAGAATAGAGACTTCACCGCCAACACGCCGGAGAGGTGCTATCATTGCAAAAAGTTCCGCTTCCAAGCCCTTTTAAAACTGGCCAAGGAACAGGGATTAAACTGGGTCATAGAGGGATCTAATTCTGATGACCAGAAGGACTACCGTCCCGGCCATAAGGCTGTACTGGAATTGGGGGTAAGAAGTCCCTTACTGGAAACAGGTTTAACTAAGGCTGAAATCAGGGAATTGGCCCGCTCTCATGGGCTCTCTGCCTGGAACAAACCTTCCAAACCCTGCTTAGCTACACGGATCCCCTACGGTACACTTATTACCCGGGAAATTTTACAACGGGTCTACCAGGCTGAGAAATATTTAATCAACCTACTGGGAGAAAAACAGCTCAGAGTCAGGGACCACGACCGGCTGGCCCGCATAGAACTGCCTCCGGAAGTTTTCCCCCGGATTACCGCCCCTGATATGGGTGATAAAGTTACTAAGGAATTAAAAAAGTTGGGTTACACCTATGTAACCCTGGACCTTCTTGGCTACCGTCAGGGAAGCATGAATGAGACATTGTAGTCCCCTTGGCGTCCTCGACTTCCGACATCCGATTTTCGACTACCGAATTTTTGTAAAGACTGGTTTTTTTTTGCTGGGAACCGGATACTGGACTCTGGTCACCGGTCACTGATTACCAGATACTGGCCACGGTTTACGGGTTCACGTATGCAAGAATAGTTATAACCCGTTGCTTTTAAATTATCAGCGATTGGAGGACAATGTATGCAAGAACAGATCAAAAAACTTCTACAAGCTATCCAGCAGGGAAAAGTCACTGTCGAGGAAGGAATGGAACAGCTTAAGGAATTACCCTTTAAGGACCTGGGCTTTGCCAAAGTAGATAACCACCGGGCGTTGCGGCAAAATCATCCTGAGGTCATTTTCTGCCAGGGTAAAACTCCCCAGCAGATTAAAGAAATTGTCGGTTACCTGGCCAAAAACAGTAACAATATCCTGGCCAGCCGAGCCAGCCTGGAGGCCTATGAAGCTATTAAGGAAGTATGTCCTGAAGCCGAATATCATGCCTTAGCCCGGATGGTGGTGGTGAACCGGAAACCCCTCCAGCTTAATAAAGGGACCATCCTGGTCGTAAGTGCCGGCACAGCCGATCTTCCCGTGGCGGAAGAGGCAGCCATCACGGCGGAAATCATGGGCAACAGAGTAGAGCGTCTCTATGACGTAGGCGTAGCCGGGCTGCACCGCCTCCTGGCCCATCTTGATAAGCTGAGAAAGGCCAATGTCCTGGTTGTCGTAGCGGGAATGGAAGGGGCTCTGGCCAGCGTGGTAGGCGGCCTTGTCTCCCGCCCGGTCATTGCCGTACCTACCAGCGTGGGCTATGGCGCCAACTTTCACGGCCTCTCCGCCCTCCTCTGCATGTTAAACAGCTGTGCTGCCGGAGTTGGTGTAGTGAATATTGATAACGGTTTCGGCGCCGGAAGATTAGCCGCCATTATTAACGAAGACGCGAGGTGACAACAATGAGAGCCCTATATTTCGACTGTTTTTCCGGTATCAGCGGCAACATGGTCATCGGTGCCTTTCTGGACGCCGGGGTACCTTTTGAAGTGTTAAGACACGAACTGCAAAAACTCCCTTTAGATCATGAATATGAATTGGTTTATCAACGGGTACAAAAATCAGGCATTGCCGCCACCTATTTTGATGTAAAGCTGACCCACCACCATCACCATGAATCCCACCACGGCCATCACCCGCACAGGAACCTCCAGGACATAACACATATTATCCAGAACAGTACTTTGTCACCGGAAGTGAAAAGCCTGGCCCTCAAAATTTTCCAGCGCCTGGGAGAAGCGGAAGCTAAAGTACATAACTGTTCCCCGGAGGAAATCCACTTCCACGAAGTAGGCGCCGTCGATGCCATTATCGATATTGTGGGCACTGCCTTTTGTTTTCACTTCCTGGGTGCACCCAAGGTCTGCGCCTCTCCTCTCCATGTAGGAAGCGGCATGATAAAATGTGCCCACGGCCTCATGCCTGTTCCCGCTCCTGCTACCGCCGAACTGTTGAAGGGCATCCCTTTTTACAGCGGTGAGATTAAAGGGGAATTGGTAACCCCCACGGGAGCTGCCATCATTAGCACCCTTACCCGGGAATTCGGACCACTGCCCTCCTTGAAAACAGAGTCAATCGCCTATGGGGCGGGAACCTGGGACTTGCCCATTCCTAATGTCCTGAGACTTTTCGTAGGCGAACTGGTGGATAAAACCGAGGAAGAAGAAACTGCCACCATTATTGAAACTACCATTGATGATATGAACCCTGAATTCTACAACTACCTGATGGAAAAACTCTTTGCGGCCGGCGCTGTCGATGTCTTCCTCACCCCCGTTTACATGAAAAAAAACAGGCCAGGGACGCTGCTTTCCGTAACCAGCAATCTGGCTGATCACCAACCCCTTCTCGATATCCTCTTTACGGAATCTACTACCATAGGCGTACGGATGTACCAGGTAACCCGCCGTAAATTGGTCAGATCTTCTCACGTGTTAGAAACAAAGTTCGGTCCTGTCCGGATTAAAGCAGCCAAAATGGGAGAAAAAACTGTAAATATTGCGCCCGAATTCGAAGACTGCCGGACTATCGCCCGAAAAACCGGCATCCCCCTAAAAGAAATCTACCAGGAAGCCATGACTTTAGGCTATAAAACCCTGGTTACCAGAAAGGAAGATTAAAGTGCATATACCCGATAACTTCCTGAATGCACCTACATTACTCACCACAGGTATAACTTCTGCGGGATTTCTGAGCTATGCCCTTAAAAAGTGCCGTGACACTTTGGAAGAAAAAAATATTCCCCTTTTAGGAATAACAGGAGCTTTCATTTTCGCTGCCCAAATGTTAAACTTCCCTGTCTTCATGGGCACCTCAGGCCATTTCCTGGGTGGTATGCTGGCAGCCCTTATCCTCGGTCCCTGGGCGGGTGCCTTAGCCTTAACCAGTGTCCTCATCCTCCAGTCTTTAATTTATCAGGACGGAGGTTTATTGGCCCTGACTGCCAATATTTTTAATATGGCAGTCCTGGGGACAATTGGTATTTATTACATCTACTCCTGGCTTTCACGCATCTTTCCCTCCCGGAAACTAGCCATCTTCCTGGCTGCCTGGCTATCTGTAGTCCTGGGAGCATGTGCAGCTGCTCTGGAGCTGGCTTTTTCCGGCACAGCCCCCCTCGGTTTGGTTTTACCGGCTATGGCCGGCATTCACGCCATTATCGGCATAGGGGAGGGAATTATTACCCTTACTGTATGGCGGATTTTGGAAAAATGGCGTCCCGACATCTTATACCATTAAAAAAACCGCTTATACAACTTTCCCAAGAAGCAACGAAAGGAAGTACTCTTATGCGTAAATTTACTCTGCTTTCTCTCTCTGTTTCCGGAGTCTTAGCCCTTTTTCTCTCGCCCCTGGCCAGCAGCCTGCCAGACGGCCTGGAACGGGTGGCGGAAAACCTGGGCTTTGCCGAACGGGCGGGAAATATCCATAAAGCTTTACTGCCAGACTACACAGTGCCGGGAATTCCCCATGAGGGGCTGGCTACAGGCCTGGCCGGGCTGATTGGTGTTCTGCTCATCTTCTCCTGTATGATTTTGCTCGGAAAAATTCTTGTGAAAACCAAGCCCTCAAGGAATCAAGGATAATGGATTGGATAAAAGTGAAGCTCAAAGAATTAGCCCCGCAAGGCCTTATGCTTATAGCCATTTCTTTTATTGCCACCTTAACTTCCATACCCCGGGAAGAAGTTTTTCTACCGCTGTATCTTACCGTACCTCTCTTGCTTTTTATATTATTAAGCGGTTTGTCTCCTCTGGCTGTCTGCAAAAAAGCCCTAGTGGTTCTCCCTTTTGCAGCCCTCCTGGGTTTAGCGCTGCCCTTTATGCCATACCCGGACAGTAAGGTCATCTTAAGCTTTCATAATATTTCCTTTGCCTTAAGCCGGACAGGCTTTATAACCTGGCTGTTTCTAATCTATAAAGCCTTCCTGGCTGTTTCTATACTCATCACAATCAATGCTTTAAGCCCCTTCTGCCAGCTCCTCTCTTCCTTAACCAGATTGGGAGTACCCCGGGACCTGGTTTTCATCTTACTTTTCACCTACCGTTACCTTTTTATCATTAGAGAAGAAGCCCTCAGTCTGAGAAGGGCTGCCTTAAGCACAAATTTTCGTCCCAGGAATATAGCACAGGCCGCTGTTACTGGTGGGATTATTACCAGTCTTTTACTGCGTTCCCTGGAGCGGGCAGAACGAACATACCAGGCCATGCAGTCCAGAGGATACCGTGGTTCTTTGATGTTAGAGGTTAAAGCCCTTCGACCTATGGATTATCTGGTTATAACCGGCTGGCTGCTCACTTTACTAATTTTACGGTGGGGGGGTCTTTAAGTGCATCCCGTTGTGCAAATAAGAAATTTGAGTTACACCTACCCCGGTGGGACACCTGCCCTGCAGGGGATCTCCCTGGTAATCGCAGAAAAAGAAAATATTGCCCTCCTGGGCGCCAACGGCGCAGGCAAATCCACCCTGCTTTTACATTTTAACGGGATTCTCCAGGGCCAAGGGGAATGTTTTATTTTTGGTCTGCCTCTGATCAAAAAATATCTACCAGAGATCAGGAGTCACGTGGGCCTGGTGATGCAGAATCCCGATGATATGCTCTTTTTACCTACAGTCAGAGAAAATGTTGCCTTTGGTCTCCTTAACCAGGGGTTATCCCGGAAGACCGTTGAATATCAGGTGGAAGAGGCTTTAATACGTACCGGCATCCCCCATCTGGCCGACCGTTTTCCCTATCATCTCAGCCTGGGGGAAAAGAAAAGGGCTGCTCTCGCCTGTGTCCTGGCCAGCAAACCTGAACTCTTAATCCTGGATGAGCCCAGTGCCGGCCTGGACCCTGGAGGACGGCTGGAACTCCTGGAGTTACTGCGTTCTCTTCCTATGACTAAATTGATCGCCACTCACGATCTGGAACTGGCCTGGCTCTTATCGGAGCGAACCCTGCTCCTAAAAAAGGGCCAGCTGGCAGGTAACGGTCCCACCCAGGAAATCTTCCATTCCCCTGCTTTCTTGGATGCATTGCAGCTACCTGCACCACCGTGTTTTTTGCAGTGCCGGGCCCCTGGGCAATGGACTAGCACTTTCCGACTTCCGAAATCCAGCAAGTGACCAGTGACCAGTGTCCTGAGTCCGGTTACCTATATCCGTAAACCGTGAACAGTGAACCTTTTTTTTAAAAAAATTTTCTAGCAGGTTCATATTTACGGTTTACGGTTAACTGTTAACGGTTCACGTTAAAGATTACTACCAACTAACAACTAGCAACTAATATACATTGTCTTTCATCCACATATTAAGATATAATAAATTTAATGCTTCTACTTGACTGACAGGAGGCTTCATTGTGATCAGTGTAACGAAATTGCTTTGTAACAGTGAAAACTACGGTGACTCCCTACGCTACAGTTCCTCATCCCACGGCGCCACTCACGGAACTACTCACCGGATGGGTCCGGTGGTGGTTTGGAATTGTACCAGAACCTGTAATCTAAAATGCATTCACTGTTATGCAGCCTCTGATCAGCAAAAATATGCCGGTGAACTAACGACTGAAGAAGGCAAAGCCTTTATTGACGATTTAAAATCCTTTAAGGTCCCTGTCCTCCTCTTTTCCGGCGGCGAACCTTTCATGCGGGAAGATGTCCTGCACCTGGCCCAATATGCAGCAAGTCTCGGCATCAGGACTACTTTTTCCACCAACGGTACTCTCATCACCCGCAAAGTGGCCCAAAAATTAAAAGAGATGGGTATAGGTTACGTAGGAATAAGTTTGGATGGTATTGGCGAGAATAATGACCGTTTCCGGGGCCAAAAAGGAGCCTTCGACCTGGCTTTAAGAGGAATGGAAAACTGCCTGGCGGTAGGACAGAAAGTGGGCCTGCGCTTTACCATCAACAAACATAACCTCGGCCAACTGCCGGGCATCTTTTCCTTAATTGAGGAAGTAGGCATACCGCGGGTCTGTTTTTACCACCTGGTTTATGCCGGCCGGGGCAGTGAGATGGTCAAAGAAGATATCAGCCATGTGGAAGCCCGCCGGACCCTGGATTTGATTATGGAGCATACCCATCGCTTTCATGAAAAGGGATTAGAGAAAGAAATTCTTACCGTAGATAACCACGCCGACGGAATTTATATCTATCTAAAGTTAAAAGAAACTCATCCGGAGCAGGCTCAAATCGCCTGGAATCTCCTGAAAAACAACGGAGGCAACCGTTCCGGCATTGCCATCGCCAGCGTGGATTGGTACGGTAATGTCCATCCTGACCAGTTCACCCAAAACCACACCTTCGGCAATGTGCGGGAGAGGCCTTTCGGGGAAATCTGGACAGACCTTTCCCATCCTATTTTGCAGGGCTTAAAAGACCGCAAGCCCCTCCTGAAGGGCCGCTGCAGGGAGTGCCGGTGGCTTAACCTCTGTAACGGCAACTTCCGGGCCAGGGCTGAAGCAGTCACCGGTGACTTCTGGGAATCAGACCCAGCCTGTTATCTCACTGATGAAGAAATCGGCCTTGCCTAAATTGCATAAAGGAGATAAAAAATGATTGTTTCCTGGAATACGACGAATCAGTGTAATATGTACTGTGCCCACTGCTACCGGGATGCGGGGCAAAAAGTCAAGGACGAACTTAATACCTCTGAGGCCAAGAAACTCCTGGAGGAGGTCGCCAGGGCAGGTTTTAAAATCATGATCTTCAGCGGGGGTGAACCCCTGATGCGGCCGGATATCGTTGAACTGGTCCAGCATGCCGCCAACCTGGGTTTAAGACCTGTCTTTGGTTCCAACGGCACTCTCCTCACTAAAGATTTAGCCCACGCCCTTAAGAAAGCAGGGACCATGGGGATGGGGATCAGTCTGGACAGTACAGACCCGGCCAAACATGATAAATTAAGGGCCTATCCCGGCGGCTGGGAACAAGCCCTGCGAGGCATGGCCTACTGCCGGGAGGCTGGCCTTACCTTTCAAATTCACACTACGGTGATGGATTGGAATCAGGCTGAAATTGAAGCCATTACGGACCTGGCCGTAGAACTGGGGGCCGTAGCCCACCATATTTTTTTCCTGGTCCCTACAGGCCGTGCCGTCAATATTGAGGAGGAGTCCCTGCGGGCCAAGGAATATGAAGACCTGCTGGAGCGCATTCTCGAGAAGCAAAAGCAGGTACCTATCGAATTAAAGCCTACCTGCGCACCCCAGTTTATGCGTATTGCCAGGCAAAAGGGTTTAAAAATGAGGTTTTCCAAGGGCTGCCTGGCCGGTACTTCTTACTGTATCATCAGTCCAAAAGGAGACGTCCAGCCCTGTGCTTATTTAAATATCCTGGCCGGCAACGTGAGAGAAACACCCTTTGACCAGATCTGGCGGGAAAGCCCCCTCTTCCTTAAGCTTCGTACAGAGGAATACAGCGGCGGGTGCGGCAGTTGTGAATACCGTAAAGTATGCGGTGGCTGCCGGGCCCGGGCCTATTTCTACCATGAAGGGGATTACATGGCGGAAGAACCATGGTGCCTTTACCACGGAAGGACAGGTGCATGACGGTGGATAACTTAGACAAAGAGCTGCTTACCCTCATCCAGAGCGATTTTCCCATCTCCCCCCGGCCCTACCTGGATTTGGCCCTCCAACTGGGAATTACGGAAGAAGAAGTTATTACACGTTTAAGGAAAATGAGTGAAGAAGGCCTCATTCGCCGGATAGGCGCTATTTTCGATTCCCGGGCCCTGGGCTATACCAGTACCCTTTGTGCCATGGAAGTTCCCGCGGAAAAATTAGAGGAAACTGCCCGGGTGATTAACAGTTACCCCGGGGTTACCCATAACTATACACGCCAGCATGATTATAATCTCTGGTTTACCCTCATTACACCTTCGCCTGAAGTTTTACAGCAAATCATCGGTGAGATAGAAAAAAAGACGGGCTTAAAGGTTTATAACCTGCCCGCCCTCAAGCTTTTCAAAATAAAAGTAAATTTTACCGTTCCCGGACGGGAGGAGAAGTCCCATGCCCTTTAGCCCTTTGGACAAGGCCATCATTCGCGAACTCCAGGGCAACATCCCTCTGGAACCACGGCCCTTTCTCCGTATTGCCCAGCGACTGGATATCCCGGAAGAAATGCTCCTGGAAAAAATCCGGGAGTTCCGGGAGAAAGGATATATCCGGCGTTTCGGGGCTGCACTCCGCCACAGGGAAATGGGTCTCAAAGCCAACCCCATGATTGTCTGGCGGGTACCTGAACAGCTCATTGATATAGTAGGCAGAAAAATTGCTGCCTACCCCCAGGTTACCCATTGTTATCACCGCCCGCCCCTGCCCAAATTCCCTTATAACCTTTTCTCCATGATCCACAGTGAAACTGAGGAAGAGTGTTTTGATCTGGCAGCGAAAATATCCCGGGAAACAGGGATTACCGAATATCAGCTACTTTTCAGTACAGCAGAACTGAAAAAAACCAGTATGAAGTATTTTATGGAGTAAATTTGTCCTCATTTATGGACTGTTTTAAATCAAACATCGGTGCTATAATAGGAGCATGAGCCGAGCACCGTCACAAGGTGGGATTCGCTTATGACTAATGAAGAGTTCCAAAAAGTCGTGTTGGAACAGTTTAACAATTTTGCAAAACAGTTTGATACGGTAACCAAAGAACTAAAGGGTATCAAGTCTGATATTGAGGGGCTAAAGAATGATGTTGCAGGGCTGAAAACCGAAGTTGCAGGGCTGAAGAATGATGTCACTGTGCTGAAGAATGATGTCACTTGGCTGAAGAATGATGTCACTGGGCTAAAAGCTGCTACAGAGGAAAATACCGCCTTACTAAAAGCACTGGAACACCGCACGGAAGAAAATACCGCCGCGCTTGCCGCCCTGGGAGAAGACATGCAGTACCTCAAGGGCGAAGTTACTATGTTAAAAGGTGAAATGGGCAATGTCAAAGAGAATATCGCTGAGACAAAATCCGAACTGGTCAACGTGAAAATAGACATGACCCAGATAAAAGAGGACTTGTCGAAAGTTAAGAACGACGTTAGCGAATTACATGGGAAAGTAGACTTTTTATCCAGGGCCCTGGTTACCACCAAACGCAGACAATTGGAAATGGAACGGGATATCCTGGAATTACAGGAAAAAGTCGTAGGAGCATAAGGGGCATTGTGCCCTTCTTTTTTTGCCTCCTCCTTTCCCTGGCCTTAGTAGATTTGCCTATGAGGAATGATCCGTTGGCTAATTATGAAGAAAATATGGAGATTCAATTCTCACTTTGATTTTGCAAGAATATGTTTGTCACTTCCTGGTAAATGAGCTTTAAGGGTTTCCCAGTCTTTATCGCTATTTTTTTGCAATCCTCATATTCAGGACTCACATTTACTAAACTTCCACCATTTTGGGCTGTTTTAACACGTACTTTTCCGTAAGGAGTATGAATTTCATGTAGTTCTTTTTCAGCTTTTGTAGTAAAGGCTTTATATACTCTAACACCGATAGAAGAGCTCTCCAGATAGATTAACCTAATTACGGAATGGGTTAAAGAAGGACTACATATAATTCTTATGACGATGCCTGGTCTACCTTTCTTCATATAGACTGGAGTCAGATATACCTCATGTGCTCCAAGAGCTCTTATCTTTTCACATACATAATCATAGAATTGCGGGTTCATATCATCAATATTTGTTTCTATAACATCCACCTCCCTGTACTTTTCATAAGTGCTTTCTACGAGAAATATTTTTATACCCTCATCTTGTGTTAAACTATGATAACCAATCCCTACCGATTTTACCTTTATTGTGAAAGTATCACTGTATTCATGGACAATTATTTTTAACAATGCCAGGGTGGAAATGTCTAGAGACGAAGTTACTGAAAAATCTCCTTTCATTAACATACCTGGTAAAATTTTTAGCAAAGCCGGGTTATTAATTCGCCCCTTAATAGAAGAACAAATAACTTTTTTTATGTCTGACTTTTCCAGACTATATATTATTATCGTAGCAACCAGAAGATCCTGTAACGATATTTTTTCAACAGAAGAATCGGTATGATAATCTAAATACTCTTTTAATTTGCGGTTGACCTTTGCTTCCGGTGTTATATTGCCAATAATCTCGTATGCTTCACTCAAATTAATTTGTCTTGACACATCGCGTATAAGCAAAGTCACCGTAGACCCTTGTTTAACTAACTTTTTGGCGTTTATCAGCCCTTTACCCCCGACTGGATAACTTAAATCTTGTTCAATTTTGTCAAGATCTATAAGCATACAGTCGATCATACCCGCCAATAATGCACATGAACTTATTTCTGATGGACAATCAATATAGATAGAACACATGGAGAATTCCTCCTTTTATTTTTGTATAAAAAAAGCTACCAAAACTGGTAGCTTATTTAGTGTATCCTAACCTCACTGAAATATTAAAAGCTGTTTCTTTAACAATTTCTGTTAACTCATTGATTTTTTCATAGGTCATCCTGCTGGTTGGGCCGGAAACGCTGATTGCAGCGATAACCTCTTTCCTGTGGTCAAAAATCGGGGCTGCTACACAGCGTAAACCGACCTCAATCTCCTCATCATCAATACTATATCCTTTTTCCTTAATCTCTCTGAGATGTGCTAATAATTTTTCTTTATCAGTTATGGTATTTTCTGTAAATTTTTTTAGGGGATGTTGTGTAAGTCTCTCAATATATTCACTTGGCAAAAAAGCTAATAGAACCTTTCCTACGCCTGTACAATGAAGATTAACTCTAGTGCCTATTTGTGAAATAATTTTAATGGCACTGGGCCCTTCCACTTTCTCTATATAAACAGCTTCTCTTCTGTCCCTTATTACCAGGTGAACAGTTTCTCCCGTCTTATCCACTAACTCCTGCAGAAAAGGCTTAGCAATTTCCCGTAACTCTAAACCTGCTTCATATATTTTCCCAAGCTGAAAAATCTTTAAAGATAAACGGTATTTGCCATTGTCAGGATTCTGTTCCAGATATCCTTTTTGCAGCAGGGTGTTAATCAAGTTGAAACAGGTACTCTTATTTAGCCCTACCCTTTTAGCTATCTCGGTGACACCAAGCTCCTTTTCTCTCACACTAAATTCTTCGAGAATAGCAAGAGCCCTTTCTACTGATTGTATAGTAAGACCGTTTTTGCCTTGAGTACCCATCCACCAAATCCCCCTTAATTTGAGAACAATATAACTATTTGATTATATCATATAATCAACTGATTTGTATGAGTTCTCTGGGGAAATCGGTAAGGAATTCAAGGAAGGAAGTAAAACAACCCCACACAATAGCCTATTTTGGGGATTGGCTCAGTTGATAAGCTACTTCTATGATTAAATCCTCCTGTCCGCCCACAGTCTTCCTTTTACCTAATTCAACAAGTATATCCCTGGGGTCAACTTTAAACTTTTCGGCAGCACGGAAGGTATGAAGCAGGAAACTGCCATATACGCCGGCCCAACCTAAAGTAAGGGCAGCCTTGTCAATAACCTGAGGTCTGTGCATACGCGGTGTTACCACATCTTCCGCAACATCCATTATTTTATAGAGGTCCACACCCGTTTCCACATTAAGTTTGTCAAACACAGCAGTCAAAACTTCCGTAGGAGCATTACCGGCCCCTGCCCCCAAACCTTTGACAGTGCCGTCAATATAATCGGCCCCTGCTTCAAAGGCAGCCAGGGAATTGCCAATGGCTAATCCTAGATTATTATGGGCATGAAACCCTACCGGTATCTGAACAGCAGCTTTTACAGCGGCTACCCTCTCTTTCACTTGATGAGGTACCATAGCCCCGGCAGAATCTGTCACATAAACGGCATCGGCGCCATAGCTTTCAAAAAGCTTTGCCTGCTCTACCACTTTTTCGGGGGGAGCCATATGGGCCATCATCAAGAATCCTATAGCTTCCATACCATAGTCTTTAGCCATTTTAATATGCTGCTCCCCAATATCTGCTTCCGTAACATGGGTGGCAATCCGCGCAACTTTTACATTGTATTTGGCCGCCTTTTCTAAGTCTCTTTTCGTCCCAATACCGGGAATTAAAAGAATGTCCAGTTTAGCTCTTTTAATTACGGAAGAAACTGCTCTGAGATAGTCTTCGTCAGAGGCCTTGGCAAACCCGTACTGGAAGGATGAGCCGCCCAAACCGTCACCATGACCCATCTCGATTGTATCTACACCAGCTTCATCAAGAGCCTGGGCAATTACAGCCATATCTTCCGGAGTAAATTGGTGGCTGACGGCATGCATACCGTCGCGCAGCGTGGAATCAAAGATTCTAACCTTATTCATTGGGCAGCCCTCCCCTTTTCTGCAACTTTTTCTGCGTCTTTTAGCATATTTTCAGCGATTTTTTCCGCTACCCCCAGGGCAGCGGCAGTAATAATATCCAGGTTGCCCGAATATTTGGGTAAGTATGAACCTTCACCCTCCACTTCAATCATTGTGGTCACTTTGTTTCCATCAACAATGGGCGCCAGTTTCAGGGTATACCCAGGTACATATTCTTTAACTCTGCTCACCATTTCAGTAACACTAGCCATGATAGCCATATGGTCGGGATTTTTTACCCGGCAGTAAATGGTGTTTCTCATCATAATAGGTGGCTCGGCGGGATTCAGGATGATAATAGCCTTGGCGGAATCTGCGCCTGCTACTTTCACTAAACCGTTAGCCGTTGTCTGTGTAAACTCGTCAATGTTTTGCCTGGTTCCAGGCCCGGCGCTGCGGCTGGAAATGGTAGCCACTATTTCCGCATATTCTACATCGGCAACCCTGTTAATGGCCGCAACAATAGGGATGGTGGCCTGCCCGCCACAGGTAATCAGGTTGATATTGTCACTATCAAAATTCTCCAGCATATTGACAGCGGGAGAAACATAAGGCCCCACTGCCGCCGGGGTCAGATCAATGGCTATCTTCTTATGGGCCTTAAGGATGGGGGCATGCTTGAGATGAGCCTTGGCACTGGTGCAATCAAAAACGATTTTAATGTCATCCCGCTTGATAATGGCCTCGATTCCTTCGGCAGAAGTATTAAATCCATGACTTTTTGCCAGCATTAATCCTTCAGATTCCGGAATAATCCCTGTTACAGTGTCTAGTTCGATGTTTCTGGCCCGGTTCATTATCTTGTACATGAGGTCCATTCCGATGTTGCCGGGGCCAATGATGGCTGCTTTTATTTTTGTTCCCACTGATGTCACTCCTCATCTTTATTCTGTAAATACTGCTTTTACGGAACCTAATCCGCCAAAAGTAGCTACAAACACATCTCCTGCTTTTACTTCTATTGCTTTCGTAAGAGAGCCGGACAAAATTATTTCTCCTTTTTTCAAACCGATACCCATAGAACCTAATTTATTAGCCAGCCAGGCCACAGCTAAGGCGGGATGCCCCATAACGGCAGCTCCTGCGGCTGTTTCAATAATCTGTCCGTTCTTTTGTAAGACCATTCCCACATATTTTAGATCCACCTGGTTAACAGGTATAAGCTGACTACCCAAAGTAATACCTGCACTGGAAGCATTATCGGCAATAGTATCTTGTATCTTGATTTTCCAGTCCTTAATACGGCTGTCAATCACTTCAAAAGAAGGAATGACTCCCGCGGTGGCTCTTAATACATCAGTAAGAGTTACCCCAGGTCCCTGTAAATCTTCACTCAAAACAAAAGCAATTTCAGCTTCAATTTTAGGCTGTAACAAATTACTTAAACTAATGGGGATTTCTTCATCCCAGACCATGGTATCCAGGAGGTGTCCATAATCGGGCTCATTAACCCCTAAAAATTTCTGCATAGCCACACTGGTTAAACCGATTTTCTTGCCCACAATCCTTTTTCCTGCTTTGACTGCCTCCTCCACATTAATCAGTTGTATCTGATAAGCTTCTTCGATGGTGATATCGGGTTTTTGTTCAGACAAGGCAGAAATAGGTTGTTTGTTGATCATGGCCACTCTTAAGGCCTCGGCAGCTTTGACGATAAACTCCTTATCCATTTTTCTTCACCTCTTTTTATTTAATGATGGTGCCAATGGGCTGCTTTTTCCTGTAAACGTTGCCGCAGCGCATCGACTAACATTTGAGCCAGTCTATGTTTGCTATAATTATTTTTCAAGGCGTCAATGATCAAAGGTACGGCAATCCTGACCTCATCGTGGGGTCCTGGCAGAGCAATGAATAGGCTGTTGTTAAACTCACCCACCCCAACTTTAACACCGTCTTTCACATGCCGTCCCTGGCCCTTAGTAAATTTCACGATATAAGGGGTAACAGCCTCCGGGTCCAAAGCCAGTATCCCTTCAATTGTGAAATCCTTATCTTCGGCACCTACACCTCCCGTAGTAATGACAACACCACAGTGGCTGGCGGCCTCTTTTAAGCTTTGGACAATAGCCTCTTTACTGTCATGTATGGCTTTCCCAATATCAACAATAAACCCTGCCTCTTCCATTCTTTTGGCAATATAAGGTGTATTGGTATCCTCAATCTTGCCTTCAATTATCTCAAAGCCCGTTGGATAAACTCTTACCTTAGAACGTTTCTGAGACATGATGTTATTGACCATGGACCTGGTCCGTTCTAAGACAGTTTCTGCCTCATCCTCGTCTAAGCCGATATAACCCAGGATTCCATCAGAATGAATATCCGTTGAGGCTTTAATCTGCACACCCGGCAACTTAGCCAGTGCTCCCAATAAAACCCCTTTTTTCCCAAATATTTGTTCTGCCTGAACGGTTCTCTGGAGAATATCCAGGGCAATGTGGTCATTTCTTACATCTACTACCAATACTTTGTCCCTTGGTAATTGCAAAACATCGGCCACAGTTTCAGCCAAGTCAGTCAAATTTGCATTTTCCAGCTCAATATCCGTTATTCTCACTTCGGTTTTTTCTAAAAGATTTAGCTCCATTGGCTTAATCCCCCTAATCAATGTGGACAACATCCATTTTCAGGTCTAATAAAGGAGCATCGATTATTTGTGTTCCGATATCCAAAATATCCACATCATATTCAAGGAGTTTGGGGATGTCATTTATTTTGATTGCCCCTGCAAAAGCAATTTTTACTTTATGCCTGACTCCCATCCTCTTCACAATCTCACTGACAGCAGCCAAATCATCTAAGGAGCCGGTATCTACCATTAAGACAGAGGCCCCTCCCTCAACAGCCGCCTTGGCTTCAGTGGTAATATCCTCAATTTCTCCCCGCAGTTGAATGACTTTGGCATAGTCTTCCAACCCCCGGACTGCTTCCAGGGTCGCCTTGACACTGCCAAATATCCGCACATAATTCTTATCAAGATAGATAAAAGGACCCTGTACTATCCTGCCCACGGAACCGCCGGTCATAATCCCGTGACGGACCAGGTGTTTGATGTCACAGGGCATCTTTTTCCAGGCACCACTTACTATCTCTACTTTACCTTGTGCTAAATCCACTGCTTTGCGAGCCGCCCGGGCAATACCGGAAGGCTTAGCAATATAGCCCATCACCAGATCTTCCGCAATGGCAATGGTTTTAGGATCACCTGTAAAAGAAAGGATTACATCCCCTTTTTCTACAGGAGTGCCGTCATTCACCATTTGGTGAATGACGGCTCCCAAAGACTCTAATTTTTCTGCCGCAAATTTCATGCCACAGACAATACCACTGTCTTCTACAGTAATATTGGCCCTTACTTTTTTATGCATTACCGAGAGAAATATATCGTCCCGCAAATCCTGGGAAATGTGCATTATGACCTCCTATAGATCTGTTTTTTAACTGTCAAAATCTTTGGGTTCGGCAATCAGTGAGGCAACAACGCCACCCAGTAAAGCCCAGAAGGGAGAACTGATTTTAAGAATAGTTACGCCTGACATGGCAATTACTAAGGCAAAGAAAGCACCCATTCTAAATTTTTTGGTACTAAAGGCATATTCAAAAGAACTGATCAAAACGCCCACCATGGCCAGCCCGGCCACAATGGCAATTAATGTTTTAGGTAAGCCTGTGACAAAGGCTACAGCAATACTGGCAATGAGTCCAAAGCTTCCAAAGAGGATACCATTGACAACGGTAGCTGCGTATCTGCCTTCTTTGTTTTCGCCAGCTTCCTCGGAAGAACAAATGGCTGTCATTGGTCCTGCAATATTGGCATTATGACCACCGAAGAAAGAAGTAAGAATTCCACCAATACCACTGATAATAGTCATAGTGTTAATAGGGGGTTTATACCCTTGAGAAACTAGAACTCCATAGGCCTGGGCATTTTCCGCACCCATGACCAGCACCGCTAGGGGGATGGCTATGGAAAGCATAGTTCCCATATTAAAGGTGGGTATGATAATCTCCGGGCCGATTAATTTATATTGAACCCCGGCAAAATTTAACTGCCCGGTGAAACCGGCAGCGGCTATACCCAGTACTAAAGCCGTAAGAATTGGGGGTAGTTTTTTAGAAACTTTAGGTGCCAAAAAATAACCAACTAAGGTGGCAAAGCCAATCACGGGAGCAGCCTGGGTGGAAGTTACGATACCTGTACCGAATCTGATCATAGCCCCTGCAATCATAGCCATGACGATAGGAACCGGTAACCATCTCATCACTTTTCCGATCAAACCTGTCAAGCCGAGGATAAGGACGATGAGACCGGCCACCAGATAGGCCCCTGCTGCATCACTTAGAGAATTGTTTTTTAATGAATCAATGAGCATTACAGCACCTGGTATGGAGTAGGCACCGTTAATGGGCTGTTTGTATTTCAAGGCCAGGATAATACTAATCAAACCACCGAAAAAGTAAATGGCAAATAACCAAGATATAGCCTGGGGCTGGGTCAATTTACCGGTCTGGGCGGCATTTAAGACAATCAGCGCAGGCCCCGTACAGCCGAATACGGCGGCCACAGTACCGGCCGTGATGGTATTGGCGTTTAAATGTTTGCCCAGATCGGCTAAACCGCTGGCAAATCCCGGTCCCGGTTCTATAATGCTTTTTTTAGCCTCTTTGACTTCTAAACTCATGCTTTATATCCCCCTTCTACAACCCACTCACTTGAAATTTTTCAGAACCTCAGGGTCTACACCACGCTGACGCAACCATTTGGGGAGTAATTCTTCATCCACCAGTTTGTTGACATAGGGAGCTTTTTCTATCAGGAACTTGGCCAGGGATTCGCTGACGTTGATACCGCCGGCAGCGCCGTCAAAGATAATCACTTTATCGGTTTTGGTTGTCTTATAGGCAAATGCCATTGCCGTATCAAGGTTATCAGCAATTACTGCATGAGACATGTATTCGATATTCTGTGGGTCACGGTTCATTACCTCCGCCTGCTCCCGGCCTACCACAATGGTAGGAATATGTTCACTGAAGAAGGCACTGGGATAACCCCCCCAACTGTAATTATGCACACACATCTTAATAGCCGGGTTAACGGGGGGTACTCCCTCAATCAAAGGTTTGCCGTCTTTACCGTAAAAAGCTTCTGTATACCAAGTATAGGGAGGAAGATCACCGTCCAGATCAAAAAGGTCCACATTGGCTCCCGCAAAATTAGCATAGATAACGCCGGCCGCAAATACATAAGGCACTGGGCAGGGGAAGTCCAAGGCAGCAATACACTCATCTATTTGCCCCAAAAGAGTCATAATCTTGCCATAGTATTTACAACCTGCCACGGTAAGCCTGTCGTTTAAAGCATAAAGGTCATTATCGGCATCAACACCTACCACACCCACAGGAGACATGTCTAAAAAAGCGGCAAAGGCAAATTTATTTTGGACAAACTCCGAAGCAAAGATGGCCCGGGCAGTAAAGTTTGCCCCCCTGGGGCCCAAATTCTGGTGATAGGTAGAACGGGTTTCAATCCTGGCATAAGACATGCCAAAGGGTTTTACCGCCCTGTCAACCTGGCGGTGGAAATGGACTTCGCGCACATCACTGTTATGAACATGAACTATCCAGTCAGCATCATAAATAGCCTTAATCCCATAGAGGGTCCCTATCTCAGTTTCAATGGGAATGCCTTCATCAACGGGAGCCACGCCACGGGCTTTACCTTTATAGTGTTCATCCAGCTTAAACGCTTTAATATATTCTTCAGTCTCCCGGAAGCGAAGACCGACCCCGGCTCTTAAACGAATATTGTCGGTTCCGGTTTTTCTGGCAATCACATCTCTGACTGTCCGTAAAAGCTCCGCATAAGGCTCTCCACCCAGTAAGGTAAAGCCATGATGAGAGGCGCATACGTTCACTGAATCTCCGGGTTTAATCATGCTCATATCGATTTTTTCTAAGGCTTTTTCGGCAGCTTCCCTTACAGCGGCGATACCCTTTTCACTGGGGTAAATCACCTTGGGAGTATCAGGAAACAGATCACTCAACATAACGGAGGTAATCTCAGGATATTCGGCTACCCTTTTCGTTACATATTTAGGATCCACACCATACTGGGACACACGGGGTTTCTGTGGAGTAATGGGCTTTCTCAACATCTATTTCTCCTCCTTTCTAGTATCTTTAACTTTGTTAAGGAGTTTAATATCTTCATCGAAATAAAAGCCACGGCTGCTATATTTTTTCTTTACTTCCTCCGGTATATCCCATATTGTGGGGGTCCGGCCATACCATTGATAACCACCTTCTGGAGGTACAGGTGTAACGCCATGAGCTTCTAAGAGACGAAGCATAGGTTGAATACATTCAACCTTACAACCTGTCCTAACCCCGGTAAGCTGCGACAGTTCTTCCGGAGATTTTGCACCTTTGAGAACTGCGGCTGCCACTTCCTCGGCGCGGGTAGCGGTACAGTAGCAAATGATTTGTTCAGGATTTAATAAGGCTTTTTTGCATAACTCGTCAATCTTTTCATAAGGAACATCCTCCACAGCCACCGAAACCTTATAAGGTTTCTCCAGCTTTTCCATGGTCACGGCATAAACAGGGCATCTCTGATTACAGTTCCCACAGCCGCGGCATAATTCTTCGTTAATAACTGCTTTCCTGTCCACAATTTCAATCGCTACTGTGGGACATACCTTCGCACAGGTTTTACAACCCGTACATTTTTCTTTGTCCACTTTGGCCACTAAGGTTATGAGTTTCACATGCATACCTCCCCATATTGTAATGGACTAATAAACTTTCAACGTCTAAAAAACTCTCCTTACTCTCACCCCCATCAAATTGTTCCATATTATTGAACGTAGTTTTATATTGTTGTATATATATTTCTATCTGCTAGTAAATATTCCTTCTAAAAAATATATTTTATTTTATTTTTATTTTTTGGCATTTAGTCCTTCTTTGGAAAAGCAAAGACCCCAAGACAAAAAATTATTCAAAAAAAAATATGCCGCTGAAGTAAATCAGCGACATGTGTCTGTTCTTATTTATGCTAATGTTTTACCATAGGGGATTAGAAATTCCTGCACAATTTCTTTTTTCCAGTGAACCCCCTTTTCTCTTTTTTGTGTAAGGGAATTAAAATCTGCCAGGGCCCGGGCCATTTTTTTCTGAGCTACGGTATCGGTAAAGAAGCCTTTAAACATACTCTCACCACCTGTTTTTCCTATAATATATTCAGTAAAAAACATGGTGGTGCGTGGCCTCATTTGTTATTTGCAGGCGAACATAAAACCCCTGGTTTTCTCCAGGAATTTTTTACGATAACCTACTCCGTAAGTTTATACATATTTTGGGCAAATATTGCTAAATCATTGGCTACATTGGATAAGGCAGAACTGGATGCTGTAACTTCTTCTACCACGGCAGCCTGTTCCTGGGTTGCCTTTTCTATGCTTGTCACCCTTCGTGATAATTCCGTTATTTCTGCCTGCACCTTACGTAACGCTTCTGTAATCTCCTTAACAGAACGGGCACTCTCCGTAGCTAATTTGCGAATTTCTTCTGCAACTACCCCAAAACCGCGCCCTATTTCCCCTACCCGTGCCGCTTCAATAGCCGCATTCAGACCGAGTAAGTTAGTTTGTTCCGCGATCTTTTTGATAAATTGTATGACACTGTCAGTCTTCATAATACTGTCGGCCAAAGATTTCCCTAACTGGTCTAAGGCTTTCACCGTTTCTGCTAAATCCTGGGCCTGGGCAGCTACTTCCTGCATGGAGGCAGAAAGATCTTGCGAGGAGTGGTCAAGATTATTGGCTACTTCCATAATTTTGAAATATGCATCTAAACTCTGGTTAGTAATAATGCAGCCGATCACCTGTCCCTCGGCAATAACAGGTGTAGCACAGCTTAAATAAGGTACGCCGCAGCGTGACCTTTCTTTACTAATCATCACCACTATACGCTGCCCGTTCTTCATGCAGCGGTCAGGAATAGACCCCTCAGCTACGGGACTGCCAGGCTTTAAGCCCAGATCCACCTTGGAACTGGGTACATATGTAAGCAATGAATTTTTATCGTAGACAAAAACCCCGATATCTTCCTCCAATACGGCATTAAAAAAAGGTGCCACTCCCTGAAATTGGTCCAGCAGCTCCTGCGTACCATTAATATGCATAAATACCTCCTATTTTGACACTTTTTCATATTATTATACAATAAATGCCAACTTTTTCGAAAGTATTAGAAAGTATTAATTGCATATTAACGCAGATACTTTAAGACCTTGATGCTATTTTATTTGTTCATTTTACGACTTTTATGACGATAAGATCCTTTACTGCGACGGCAAATAGTTTTTTACCTTTTGTACAGCCTCTTTAATCAATTCTGCCAAAGGCTGCTGGGTTTGAATTCCCACTATTTCCAGGTTTTTATGATTAACGGGAATGAGTATTTTGGGAATTGGACTGCTGGCAATCATGCTGGCTACTGTCTCAGTAATTTCTCCTAACATAGAATTAGCTAAAACAATCCCCATGGGTCCTATAACATAACTGGCATTTTTCAAACATACCCGTACCGCATTTTCCCCCGTAGCCCCTTTGCTGGCTCCCGCCTTGACCATGGCCGTAGTTGCTGCAGAATTTGTTCCTACCGCTATAATTTCGGCTTGGGGCAGCTGCTGGCGCAGCTGAGTCACAATCTGCGCTCCTAATCCTCCTCCAAGGCCGTCTACCACTAATATAGTCATTCTACCCTTGTTCCCTCCTCAGAACTTTATTACTATATGCTTATAATAGTAACATAATCCTGGACTTGCGCAAATTCTAAATCAATCCATGGGGGATAAATAATCTTGTTAGGTGATTCTAATAGGCTAGTGGGCACAGCAGCCAATAGAAAATGAATAAAAAACTTGGCTGCTTTATAACCAGGCTAAACAACCAGGCTAAATAAATTTATGTCTCACACCACAGCTCCAGCTTGTCGTAAAATCTCCAGAGCCTTATGGTGAGAAGCTTCATCAACCACAACGGTAAGCAGAATATCGTGACCGGTTAGCACATCATTGCCCCCATCACTCATCCCGCTTGCCGTTACATCGGCATCCAGCAAAACACGGGAATCGGGTCCGGAATCTTCCAAACCCAGAGTCAAATCGGCCAGACTTTCAATTTGTCCGGTAATGGGATTCATGAACCGGCTTACGCCATCACCGGGATATTTGCGAAACCGATCTATCTGGAGATCAATGACACCCAAATCTTTGAGTTTTGCCGCCGCTTCCTGGGCTTTATCAGGGCTTTTGAAATAAGCCAAGATATTTTTTTCAGCCATAGATAATCCTCCCTCTGTATTTCCTACCTTTATTCTGTTCACTGGCTGATATTTTATACAGAAAAAGGAAATTTATAGTAATTATTATTTAGGAAAAAGACTCCCTGATTGGTGCTCAAGGAGTCTTTTTGTAACCGGGAGCGTGATTTTTACACAATTTCTTTGTGGGCCCTGTTCACCGGTTGCTGTGAGGTTAAAAAAGTTACAATTTTCTTCCATACCTGGCGGGTTTGGGAGAAGGTTTCATAGTGTTTTACTACGTTCCTGTGATAATACTCAAGATCATCATGAATCCTGGTAAATTCATTCGTATTAAAGTACCGGCAGAGCTTGGGGACAACCTGTACCAGATTGGCCTGCATCTTATCAATTTCTTCTTGGTACCTGTCTTTTTGGGTGATATACAATAAGAGCGGTTTATAGCGAACCCAGCCTATGGCAGCTTTAATAAACCTGGCTACAATCTGGTGAGAATCTGCGGAAATGGGTTTGAGGGTCTTGGGGAGTGCCCCGTGAAGCAAGTGGGTATAATTCAAAAACCCGTCATGAAAAGTATAAGTGGGGACTTTAACTACTTTAACGTCTGCTAGGCAGGTGCTCAAAAAAGTGTCTTCCCCCCTTGCCCCCGGCGGGTTATAGAAAGGCGCAATTTTTTCTGCCTTCTTTAAATTCAAGCACAGGTTGGAACCGGAAATGAATTTACAACCGTTTATTTCCTTGACTTCTTCCCCATAATTTCTGTCCAGTATGCTGCTGTCCGCAAAGGTAATTCCCCCGTCCCTCATTTTACTTCTGATAGATTCCCAGCTGATAATGTCATTACTGATGCTTTCAATAAACACCCTGAAATCTTCCTCAGTGAGTATATTGTTAAATTCCAGGTAAGGAATGGGCGAAATGTAACCGCAGTGATAACCGTGGGTGATACCGGCATACTTAATGTACCGTAAATGGGTTCTAACCACACTCTGCCCCACCCAGTATATCCTGTTATTTTCCCCCTGTAATACCGCCAGAGGATACTCGTCATCATCAATGAAAAGCAGGTAGTCCATCCCGTTTTTCAGGGCCCAATATACCACAACATTTCTTTTCTTCCCGTAACCGTCCCCGAATACCAGCTTCGCTTCCCTGCTGTCGATGACACCTTGACTGATTAAGTACTTAATTTCATTGGCCACACTGCTTTGTCCGATAAAATCCACCGAATCCATCCATTCATAAATCTCAGGTTCAATTCTTTTATAATCGCTCACTCTTGTTTTTGTGTATTTAAGATCATAAGCAATGATCAGATTCAAGCTGATTCTACCGTTTTCGATCAAGTCATGTTCATTCCAGTTGCTTACATAGGTTTTAAGCAGGTTGCGGAAATTTTTTCGCCCGGTTACGAAGCCGATGGCCACATTTACTTGATTTTTTTCCTTTTCCATAACCTTCCCTCCTAATGTTGTATTTTAGCAGATATTTACATCAGATGCAACAACTTTATTTTTGTTTATTAGTTGTCAAATGTGGAGAATGGGATCATGCTTCCGTAAGTGCATAAAAACAAAACCTCACCGCTAAGAGTGAGGTTTGTTTTGGGCTAATGCTTCCAGTAACAACTTCTTCAATTTCACAAATTTATCCTCCGTGATCAGATCACGAAAACGGGGTCTTTCCAGCTTTACCTCTACATCCATTTTCACCGTAGCGGGCCGGGTGCTCAAAACATAGACCCGGTCCGACAAAAGGAGGGCCTCGTCTACATCGTGGGTGATAAAGAGAACGGTGGGATGATATTTTTCCCATATCTTAAGGAGCCAGCCGTGCATTTCCCCTTTGGTAAAGGCATCCAGGGAACCAAAGGGTTCATCTAAAAGCAAAATCTCTTTCCCCTGCAGCATGGTCCGGAGGAAAGCCACCCTTTGTCTCATACCACCCGATAATACGGCGGGAAAACTCCGGGAAAATCTCTCAAGGCCGAATTCCGGCAAAAGGGCCTCGGCCCGTTTGCGGGCTAAATCCCTGGCAACCCCTTGTACTTCCAGCCCTAAAATACAATTGTCCAGCACGGTACGCCAGGGGAGGAGCAAATCTTTTTGCAGCATGTAAGCCGTATGACCCTTTTGGCCCGTGATATCCTTGCCGAATAAAAGGACCTTCCCCCGGTCCGGCCTCTCCAAACCGCTGATGATATTAAAGAGGGTGCTCTTGCCGCAACCGCTGGGCCCAATGATACTGACAAACTCACCTTTCTCCACGGTAAGAGAAATATCCTTTAGAGTCCATACTTCTCCCGGGGGAGAGCTGTAGGTTTTTGTTATGTTTTTAATTTCCAACATATTTCTCTCCCCTTACCTTCATCCTAATATTCCCCTTGTATACCTCTTATTTTGGGGGCAAAAATTCATTGGTAAAAGCCTTATCCGCTTCAATTTTTTTCTCAAGCAGCTTGCGGTCAAACATCCACTGGGCGTAGTCCTCCCAGACCTCTTTTTTCTGCCAGCCCCACTGGGGAGCATCGGCCTGAAGCTGGGTACTCAACCACTTCTGGCTAGCCATCACCAGTTCGGCATTGAGTTCCGGGACATGTTTGAGGAGAATTTTTGCGGCTTCTTCCGGCTGGGCGATAGCCAGTTCATAGCCTTGGCTTGTGGCCTGCATAAACTTTTTCACAAGATCCACCCGTTCTTTAATGTTCTTCTCGCTAGTAATAATGACCGGTGTGTAATAATCTAAGGCTTTGTCAAAGTCTTTTAACATGATGATATTGAGGGGAATTTTTTTTAATTCGGCCTGGATGCCGTCCCAGCCATAATAGATCCAGGTGAAATCTACTTTTTTGCCAATGACGGAGAAGAAGTCGGCAGTACCAATATCGATAAATTTTACTTTTTTGGCGTTTCCTCCGTCTTTAGCCATGACCGCCTCAATGACCGCATGTTCAGCCGGGGACCCCCATCCCCCATAGCGCTTGCCTTCCAGATCTTTGGGACGGGTTAGGTTGGCTTCTTTCAGCGAAGCAAAACCTGAGGTATTATGTTGAATAACTGCCGCCAGGGAAACGATAGGAATATCGGCTGCGCGCGCATTAGTCACTTCCTCCTGGTAACTGACGCCGAAATCCACTTTGCCCGCAGCCACTAACTGGGCTGGCCCCGGTTCGCCTGACTGTAGAATTTCCACATCGAGCCCCTGGGCTTGATAAAAGCCCTTTTCTTTCGCTACATATAAGCCTGTGTGGTTGGTGTTGGGGGTCCAGTCCAGCATCACTGTAACTTTAGTGAGAGGTGGAGGAGCAGGAACGGGTGCAGGTTCCTCTTTCTTGGGCGGAGCAGTGGATGTACATCCGGTCAGCGCCATCAAAACAAAGATGAGGAGGGTGAAGGCCGTAAACAATTTTTTCATAAATCATTCCTACCTTTCTATGAATTAGGAAGCTCCCACCGCTAAGCGAAGTGTAAGCGGGAGAGGCTTTACACCTTTTTATCCTGTTGCCAGGATATTTTTTGATACAGCCAGGGCATGGTCAGCCTGGCAATGACTTCGATAATCCCCACCAGAATAAGACTCATGACAGTAATCACCACAATGGAGGCAAATACCCTCTCTGTAAGAAAGGAGTGCATGGAACGGGTCATATAGATACCCAGGCCTTTGGACCCGCCGAGCCATTCACCGATGACAGCCCCCATAATGCTGTAGGTAGCCGAGATTTTCAGTCCCGCAAAAAAGGACGGTAAGGCTCCCGGGAACTTTACCAGCCTCAGGATCTGCCCGGGGGTAGCCCCCATGGTCAAAAGCAGTTTCACCATATCCTGGTCAATATGATCCAGACCTTCTACCGTACTTACGGTGATGGGGAAAAAGCAAACCAGGGCCACCACCAGTACCTTAGGCAGAATGTCATAACCAAACCAGATGATGAGCAAAGGAGCTACGGCCATAATGGGTATGGTCTGGGAAACCACAATTAAAGGATAAACTGTCCTTTTCACCCAGGGAAGCAAGCCCATGGCCAAAGCCAGACACGTGCCCATGATAACCGCAAACATAAATCCCAGAAGGGCTTCCACGGCGGTGTACAAGCTGTGGTCCAGGAGCAGGGGCCAGGCCGCAGCCAGGGCCCTGACAACGTGGCTGGGAGCTGGTAAAATAAATTTTTCTATGTGCAAAAACTCAACAAATATTTCCCATAAGATCAATAAAAACAGAAAAGCGAGAAAAGGAGAGAGATATTTTTTCATTAGATCAACCCCGGTATTTATGTATTTTTTCTTCCATGGTCACTCCTTCCGGCTTATAGTCAATCTTGATCACGGACATAACTCTGGAAGCTCCTGCCCGGATACAGGCATCCTGAGCCTTTTTCACCACTTCCCAGAGGGTGTCCAATTCTCCTTCCATGGTAGTCTCCATGGGACCCACCAGGTATTTGACCCCTGATTCCCGGATGACTTTAATGGCTTCATCCACTACCTCGTAGGTTCTCTCGTCCTCCACTTTGGGTATTACCTGTAAGCTCAGATTAACCGTTGCCATAATTCCACTCCTCCCGATTTTCGCTTCGACTATGGGACTTCCTGTATTATACTAACAACTATCATCTAACAACTATCAACTGCAACTAAAACGCCGCCCCCAGCTAGGAAGCGGCTTTACACTTTATGCTCATATTCCCTCCGCTGGCATTATCCAGATCAGGTTAAAGGGTCGGCATATTATAGTAATGCCCTCTCAGCCGGGTTCACCCAGCTCCCCTCTTATGTAGTTTAATCATATCTTAACGCAAGTATTTTAAAACGTCAAACAACCTTTTTTATTTTGCCAGCTCTTCAATTATAGACACCACATACCGGGCACTATCGACCAGATCCTTAATGGGAATAAACTCATCAAGAGTATGCACCTTGCTCATGCCGACACCCAGATTAACGGCTTTAATCCCCCGGGTGTTAAAATTATTGGTATCACTGCCCCCGCCGGTGGAAATTACCCTGCTCTCCAGGCCTAATTTCTCTGCAGCCTTCCTGGCTGCCAATACCAGGGGGTCCTGTTCCTCTACAAAAAAGGGGTTATAAGCCCTTTCCACATTGCTTTCCAGCCTGGCGCCAAATTCCCGGCAGGCCTCTTCCATACACTCCACCATATGCCGGCTCTGCTTCTCCAGCTTTTCTACGGAAAGGCTTCTGGCTTCGGCCTCGATTTCCACCCGGTCACAAACAATATTGGTGACACTACCTCCTTTAATAACCCCAATGTTGGCAGTGGTTTCTTCATCAATCCGCAGGAGTTTCATCCGGTCAATAGCTCTAGCTGCTACCTGAATGGCACTGATTCCTTCTTGGGGGCTTACGCCGGCATGGGCAGCTTTGCCGTGGATAACAAAAGAGAGTTTATCCTGGGCAGGGGCCCTGTTGATAATCGTTCCCGGGCTACCACCGCTGTCCAAAACAAAGGCCCTTTTACCCTTTAATAAGCTGTAGTCCAGGTATTTGGAACCGAGCAGGCCCCCTTCTTCGGCAATGGTAAAAACAACCTCAATGTCGCCATGGGTTATGCCCTCTTCCTTGAGATGACGCAGGGCCTCCAATATGGCGGCAATTCCCGCTTTATCATCAGAACCCAAGACAGTATCACCCTGCGAATAAATACACCCATCTTTAATCACCGGTCTAATACCCTCACCGGGTGATACGGTATCCATATGGGCAGCAAAGATCACAGCAGGCAGCGCGGGTTTATTGCCCTTTAACCGTCCAATCACGTTTCCGGTGTCTGACCCCGCCTCTTTGCCCACGTTGTCCACATAAACTTCCAGGCCCATGGCCTCCAGCTTATGTTTTAACAGCTGGGCAAATTGCCCTTCCTTTTTGGTAGGACTGGCTACCTGCACCATTTCCATGAATTCCTTAACTATGCGTTCCTGGTTAATCATTAGACACACCCCGTTTTAGTTGGTAGTTGTTAGTTGATAGTTGATAGTTGGCAGTATAACTAAATTATAACAGGAAGCCAGCAAGAAGATAACCGTAAACCACGAACCGTAAAACTAGCCTAAAATCATCGATCAGGATGAAGATTTTGCCACAAACGTTCCCTATCGGAGCATAGCGAAACAGACTTGGCGAAGTGAGGCAGAAAAATCAGAGGGGCTGACACGAGGTCAGACCCAACCCGAGGCCAGTCCACGGATGGACTGTCGAGGGTGGTCTGATTTTTCCCGAAACGAGCCTTAGTCTGTTCTATGCGAAGATCGGGATACGTGGTGGCAAGCCTGAATAAATTGATTTTATTCTTCTGCTCGCGACGTATCAGCAGCATGAGTGTCTAGTAGCTATTAACTAAACTGCTGTGAACTGCAAACTAAGATATATTGCTCAATGTTCGTATACGGCAGGTTCAGGCAACGCGTACACCTGGGGAATCCCTTTCGGATAGCGGGAACGGGGCGTGTAGCTGGTATGCAGGAGCTTGTGGGCCTTTTCACTAAGGGGATGACCCAAAAATTCTTCATACAGCTTTTTTACTGCCGGGTTTTCATGGGATTTGCGGTAGGGCAGTTCCTTTTCAGCTTTATAAAGGGAATCGGCGCGATCCATTCTATAATCTATGGTCCCTTCCCAACCCCTGCGCAAGGGGAGGATGGGCTGCCCTCCTCCTCCCACGCAGCCACCGGGACAGCCCATGATTTCTACAAAATGATAAACTTCCCCGCTTTTTATTTTTTCTAAAAGCATCCGGGCATTCCCCGTGCCATGGGCAATGGCTACCCTGATTTTTCCCTGGGGCAGCTCAACTTCCGCCTGTTTGAGACCATCCATGCCGCGAAGAGACTGGACATATTGGGGTAAAGGTAATTCCTTACCTGTGGTGATCTCGTAAATCGTCCGTAAAGCCGCTTCGATCACTCCCCCTGTAGCCCCAAAGATCAGGCCGGCGCCGCTGGCTATACCCATGGGGGTATCAAATTCTTCTTCCGGCAAATTGGCAAAGTCAATACCGGCCTGGCGAATCATGCGGGCCAACTCCCGGGTAGTAATGGCTATATCCACATCCTTAAACCCACTGTCATTCATCTCCGGGCGGTTTAGTTCATATTTTTTGGCAGTACAGGGCATTACAGAGACGACCACCATTTTGGCAGGGTCTATCCCCACTTTTTCAGCATGATAGGTTTTAGCTAAAGCACCGAACATAGAGTGAGGAGACTTAACTGTGGATACACAGTCTAAGAACTCGGGATAAAAGTGTTCGCAAAACTTAATCCAGCCGGGACTGCAAGAGCTTAAATGGGGGAAGGGGCCGCCTGCTTTTAGTTTTTGCAGGAATTCATAACCTTCCTCCATAATCGTGAGGTCGGCCGTAAAATCTGTATCAAAGACCTTAGCAAAACCCATCTTGCGCAAGGCAGCTACCATCTGTCCTGTAACTACAGAGCCAATGGGAAACCCAAATTCCTCTCCCAGGGTAACACGAACCGAGGGAGCCACCTGGACAATAACATATTTTTCCGGATCATTTAGGGCATCCCACACCTGACTGGTATTATCAGGCTCATGTATAGCCGCAGTAGGGCAGACATTGGCACACTGCCCGCAGGTGATACAGGCTACATCATCCAGACTCATCCCAAAGGCAGGGGAAATAATAGACTCAAAACCCCGGTGGGTAGCAGAATAAACATAGGCTGTTTGTATAGCCGAGCACACACCGATACAACGGCGGCAGCGAATACATTTAGAAGGTTCCCGCATGACAGCAACAGACTTGTCATCATTGGGAAAGGTGGTGCGCTCCCCGTGAAAAGGAATTTCCACTATATTGAAACGATGGGCCATGGCCTGGAGTTCACAGTTGGTATTGCGGTAGCAGGTCAAACAATCCTGGGGATGTTCCGACAACAAAAGCTGCAGTACGGTACGGCGGGCCTTCAGCACCCTCTTGGTATTGGTTCTTACCACCAGACCTTCAGAAACAGGATAGGTACAGGAGGCCTGCAGGTTTTTGGATCCCTCTATTTCTACTACACAAATCCGGCAGGTCCCCACCTCGTTCACACCCTTTAAATAGCACAGGGAAGGAATATCCACCCCTGCATGCCGTGCCGCCTCTAAAACCGACATTCCTTCGGGTACCGTCACTTTTCTGCCGTCAATGGTCAGGCTGACCTTTTGCTCTTCCTTCATCATCATCACTCCTTGGCTATGGCGCTAAAAGGACATTTGGCCTGGCAAGCTCCGCATTTAATACAGATATCCTGGTGAATGAAATAGGGCGGCTTCTTAGGGGTGCCCGTGACAGCGTCAACGGGACAGACCCTGGCACACACGGTACAGGCTGTACACTTTTCGGGAATTATCTGGTAACGGACAAGCCTGACACATACTCCCGCCGGACAGCGTTTCTCCAGAATATGAGCCAGGTATTCATCTTCGAAAAAGCGAAGGGTGCTCAGGACCGGGTTGGGTGCAGTTTGTCCCAGTCCACACAAAGAGGTATCTTTAATATCCTCGGCTAGGCTTTTTAGAAGGTCAAGATCACCCTCTCTACCATCCCCCATGGTAATACGCTGTAAAATCTCCAGCATGCGTTTGGTTCCTACCCGGCAGGGTGTACATTTACCACAGGATTCATCCTGGGTAAACTCTAAAAAGAACCTGGCAATATCCACCATACAGTCGCTTTCGTCCATGACAATCAAGCCGCCTGAACCCATCATGGCCCCTATTTCCAATAAGCTGTCATAATCTATGGGCACATCCAAATGGGCTTCGGGAACACAGCCCCCTGAGGGTCCCCCGATTTGGGCCGCTTTAAACTTTCTCCCCTTAGGTATCCCGCCGCCGATCTCGAAAATAATCGTACGCAAAGTAGTACCCATGGGAACTTCAATCAGGCCCGTATTCACAACTTTACCGGCAATAGCAAAAACCTTGGTCCCCTTGCTTTTTTCCGTGCCTATGCCGGCAAACCACTCCGGTCCCTTCAGGATAATACGGGGTATGTTAGCCAGGGTTTCTACGTTATTAATTAATGTTGGCTTAAAAAACAGCCCTTTGACGGCGGGGAAGGGCGGACGGGGCCGGGGCTCCCCCCGTTTGCCTGAAATGGAATTTAAGAGGGCTGTCTCTTCTCCACAGACGAAGGCCCCTGCCCCCAAGCGCAGTTCTATATCAAAATCAAAGCCTGAAGCAAAGAGATTTTTGCCTAAGAGGCCCAGTTCCCGGGCCTGTTTAATGGCAATGTTCAATCTTTCCACGGCGATAGGATATTCGGCCCGGATGTAAACAAAGCCTTTGCTTGCGCCAATAGCATAACCGGCAATAGCCATTCCTTCCAGTACGGCATGAGGGTCACCTTCCAGGATGCTCCGGTCCATGAAAGCCCCCGGATCACCTTCGTCAGCATTACAGACGACGAATTTTTCCTCACCTTCTGCCTGGGCGGCAAATTCCCATTTCCTGCCTGTGGGAAAACCACCACCACCTCTTCCCCTTAAACCGGAGGCTTTCACCATCTCAATGACCTCCTGGGGTTTATAGCCGGTCAGGACTTGCCCCAGAGCAAGATAACCGTCACGGGCAATATATTCTCTGATATCTTCAGGGTTGATATGACCACAGTTATGCAGTACCTCCCGCCGCTGATGCCGGAAAAAGTCAATGTCATCCAGTTCAGATACCCGCGCCTTATCTACAGGGTCCTTGTACAACAGGCGCTCTATCACACGCCCCTTGATGAGATGGGTTTCCACTATTTCCCTGACGTCACCAGGCTTTACTTTACAGTACATGATACCTTCCGGGTAAACAACCATGATAGGCCCCATGGCACAAAAACCAAAACAACCCGTAGGGATTACCTTCACCTGTTCAGCAAGCTGAGAGCGTGCAAGTTCCTCTTCCAGGGCTTTTTTTATTGCTTCACTGACCGAGGATGTACAGGCCGTACCATGACAAAGTAATAAATGGGCACGTTGAATTTTCATGCCTCTTGCTCCCCTCCCCTATGTCCACAGGGATTGCGGGTACCTATCAGCCAGTCCCACACGGGCTGTTTGTTTACCAAGTGCCGGGCTACCACTATTTTTACCCTTTCCGGCGTCATCTCTCCATAGGTATATGTAGTACCCTCACTCTCCGTAATCTGGACGATGGGCTCTTTTTTACATATCCCCGGGCAACCGGTGGTTAACACCGCTACCCAGGGTAAATTCCGCTTGTTAATCTCTTCAAGGAGAATATTTAAAATTTCCCGGGCTCCTGCCGCAATACCACAGGTACCCATTCCCACCGTAACACGCACCTGGCCTTCCTTTGCCTCCCTGAGTGCCATACGCTCCCGGGTCTCTTCTTTAATCTTTTTTAATTCCTCCAGGGACTTCATACTCTTCTCTCCGCTCCTTCACAGTGGGGTTCTCCAGCTTCCCTGCCCTGGTTAGCGGCCCGGGCCTGACTGAGGGGTGGATCTTTGCGGGCAGCTTCCCGGTAGCGGTCAAGGAGTTTAGGAACATCATCGGGGGTCAACTGGCCATGGACATCATTATTGATGGTTAAAACGGGAGCCAGCCCGCAGGCCCCGATACAGCGGGCACTTTGCAGAGTAAAGAGACCGTCTTTGGTAATCTCTCCTTCATCAATTTTTAGATTTTCTTTGAAGGCTTCCATAATATCTCCCGCACCTTTGACATAGCAAGCCGTCCCCAGGCATATAGAAATAGTATATTTTCCCCGGGGAACAGTGCTGAAAAGGGAATAAAAAGTAACCACGCCGTAGACCTCACTGATGGGCACATCTAAGGCATCGGCAATATATATTTGTACATCACTGGGTAAGTAGCCAAAGATAAGCTGGGCCTCATGGAGCACAGTAATCAGGTTTTCGGGTTTTTCCCTGTTTCTGGCCAGGACACGGCCTAATTCCTGATATTTTTTATCAGGATGTTGCCGTAAAAACTCTTCGGGGTTTGGCACCCTCTTTTCACCCAGGCGGCAGCCACAGGTTGTCATCAATAATCCCACCCTTTAAAATATATTACTCTTAGTATGCTGCGTGCTTGGAGAAATATAACAGGTTTGCCTCATCATTTACGTTTAGAAAATTTCCTGTTCAGCTTTTATAACTAAAATGAAAAAGAACGCCTACATCAGGCGTTCAAAGAAGGGGAGCAAAGCAGGTATCCACTGCTTGCATGTTGGATATACTGTAAATTTTCACCTCTTCATTAGACCGCAAAGGGAGTTTTCCATAACTTAAATTTCTGTCCTAACCCCAGCTCCTGGGCCCGCTGGTAAACCCGGTATGCTAAGGCTACGTCTTCAATACCCATGCCAACGGTGTTAAGATATATTGTCTCTTCCGGTTTTTCCCGACCTGGTTTTTCTCCTGCCACAATCATACCCAGTTCTGCAGAGATAGCATCGTCCGTTATCATACCCCGCTCATACATAATGGCGAGACTTTCCACACCCCTATGCTTGATTTCTTCCCAATCATCCACTACGCGCTTATCCATTTTCAGAATAGCTTCAAATTCACATTCGTGGCTGCCAACATGGGAATAAAAAACTCCCGGTTCAATCCAATCCGACTTAATGATGGGTTCTTTTGTCACTGTAGCCGTGACAAAAACCTCGGCCCCCGCCACAGCTTCTGCAGCGGAATTTACAACCCTTATTTCTTTCCCTATCTTACCACTCATCTCCCGAGCAAACTGATGTGCTCTTTCCGGATTCAGATCATAAACTCGAATATCTTCAATACAGGGAAGAACATAATTTAACGCCAAGAGCTGAGTACGGTTCTGCACTCCTGCTCCGATTAGGCCCACACTCTTCGTATCGGGTTTTGCCAGGTATTTAGCGGCTACGCCTGTGTTAGCCCCCGTCCTGGAGGCACTGATTACTGTACCATCCATGACAGCTATAGGCACAAGGGTTACAGGGTCATTGAGAACAATGACGGCAGAAGCACGGGGCAAATTGTGTTTAAAAGGATTCTCCGGAGAACTGGCAATCCATTTTATCCCCACAGCCTGGATATCTCCCCCGATCCAGCCCGGCATAGCGTTTATTCTGCCCCGGGTTGTTTCACTCTCATGGTCACCCCAGCGCAGCACACATTTGTTAGGCAGGACATAATCCTTTTTGTGATGCAATTTAAACACTTCTTCCATGGTAGGCACAGCAAGGCTCATATCCAGGGCACCGGCAGCTAAAACTTCTTCTTGTGACAAGTACAACAATTCGGCAGATTTCATATATTTACCCTCCTCAGGTTGCTGCTTAGTGGCTATAGGCCAGGACCAACACTTTTCTTAAGATGTCATCT
>CAZWTM010000003.1:0-78240 GCA_964637385.1 uncultured Peptococcaceae bacterium | reverse complement strand
CTTATTTATCTTATTTATTGTGAAAGTTTATACTATCACATTTTTTTCTAAAAAATGCCCTAACCTGCTTTTTTTTTGTGCTTTCTTAGAACATCAACTTCTTGTCCCTAAATAATGCAATTTTTATGCCATAGAGAAAACCATGCTCAAATCCTTATCTGTCAGGATTTTAACAAAGGGAATTAATGAATAACATCACAAATTATATCCAGATTTTAGGACGGTACCAGCCGGAAAGGCCCTCACTAAAGGCCCTGGCGACTGTATTAAAAAAAATACACTGTCTATATTTAAAGACAGTGTTCATGGGGCAAAAGTTTGTACTTCTCCATTTTCTGGTATATGTTCGCCCGGCTGATGCCTAAAAGTTTTGCAGCCTGGATTCTATGCCCTTGGTCCTCTCCAGCGCACGTTGGATTACCTGTTTTTCGATTTTCTCCACTACCTGCTTTAAATTAAAATCATTATCCTCCTGTCTATTCGCTCCCGCACCTTTCTGAATATGCAGGGGCAGGTGGTAAGGCTGGATGACCCGACCGTCCATAAAATTCAGGACTCGTTCCATGATATTTTCTAACTCCCGTACTGTTTTGCCCAAAGCGTGAACAGCCCTAACATTTAAAAACTTCTCTGCAGCTTTATTCCAAAATGATAATCTTACCCTCGGCATCAATAGCCACAATGCCGTTGTTACTGGAATTTAAGACGGCTCCATTAACTCACTGACGAACATGGCCGTCCTCCTTTTGACCACTTATTGTGAAGTTCATAACATTAAAACATTATTCGCCTTAATATAACTAAAATCCTGTTATTTGCGAAGAATATTCACAATCCTTTTCTGCCAACATTTAAAAGAAATTAATGAAAAAAGGCCCCTTGGGACTATAAACTACTTAAACTCTTTTTTAAAAACCTGTCTTTTTTCCGTAAAAATGCCCTTTTGTCATCCACCGTCAGCTGTTATGCCTTATGTTTTCATGTTCACAATCTATCCGGATATACTAATTTAATGCTGGCTTGTGAAAAGAAACATTTAATTATTTGAATATTCACACTTTATTTCCCGCCTGTTATTACATATAATAAAAGCAAAGGAAGGATAAAGGAGGTGTTCCTGCCATGAAACAGCAAAGTGATGCTTTGTATTATCTCATGATGGAAACGAAAGTATCTCATATCCTGGAGCAAATTGAAGAGCTAAAAAATATGCTTATTCACTGTGCAGATGCCCAAATGCAATATAACGACGGTCCCCTTTGTCACATTGAAGAGACCATTGCCCATGTGCAACATGTGAAGGAACAGCTCAATAAGCTGGATATCAGTTTCTGTCATGATTGCGAAGCAATAGCGAGTTAAAATACTCGCTTTTTTCTTTTTTATACTTTTAGGCATATTTAATGTCTACCTCAAATAAATTTTTTAAAAAGCCCTTTGAGGTGAAGACATTGAAAAAAAGGGTGACTTTCTTCTTATCCTGGCAATTTTTCGCAAAACCTTTCATAGAAGGAGAAAATCTTTTAATCAATATTAAAGAAGCGCGCAAAGCATACCTGTGCCTGTTGAGCGTTTTTAATGAAACACCGGGTAATGCTCATGAATTCGAAGCCATTCTCTACCATCTTTTGGCAGCGGAAAAACTCTACTTTCATTGGCTCAAAGTAGGACGGGAAAACCAAATATTGGACTGGCCCTTGCCCTACTCTCCCGACGACGGCTCGCGGGGCATTTATTTTGACGGCCACTGGCTGCCATGGTGAAGGAGTTGTCCAATTAACTGACGAATATAAATAAATTAAAAATTTGTTTAAGTGAGGGAGCAGCGTGAATGCCAGAAAAAAAACAGTATGTTTCATTGGGCAAAATGAAAGAACTTGTGTGTTTGTTTCCAACCAGCTTCTCCACTTCCTTAAAGATTACATCGATGTAAAAACCTGGTGTCTCCAATACATGAACACTCCCCCGGATTATCAAACCAGCGACATTTACCTGGCCTCAAGCCATACTGTTTTAGATAAAGTCTCCACTTTTCTCCCCCAAGATAAAAAGATCCTGGTAGCAGCCCGGACGATTAACATAGAAAATCTTGATAAACTCCTGGAACTGGAACCTGGCACCCGGGCCCTTGTTGTAGGAAGCTCCCAGGAAACATCAGAATTGTCCATTAAAATTATCGAAAGCTTTGGCATCAATTACCTGGATTTGATCCCTTATTATCCAGGCACTTCGCAAAAGATACCCCTTGAGATTAAATTAGCCATTACAACCGGACAAGCTCATCTGGTCCCCAATTATATTGAAACCATCGTGGATCTAGGCGTAAAAGGCATAGATTTATCCACTTATGTTGAACTGGCACAGCATTTGGATAATATACCTATGGAAGTACTTAACGAAATATCCCATTATTATATAGAAGCTATCATGAACTTAAGCCTTAAACAGCAAAAGGTTGCCCGGTTAAATGAAACCCTTAAACGAAAAATAGAAGTTATCCTCAATACAGTGGATGAGGCTATCGTCGCTGTTAACGAAACCAATGAAATTGTGGTTTTTAACCCGGCCGCCGAAAGGCTACTGGAAATTAATGCCATACAGGCTATGGGACAGAACTTAAAAAACATAATACCGGAGGTAAATTTCACGGCATGTTTAAAAAACGGGGAAAGCATTCTCCACGATATTAAAAGAATCAATGATAATTATTACATCGTCAGTGCCAACCCCACTACTGATGAAATTGGTCTGGTAAATGGCGTGGTGGCCACATTCCGTCCCGTAGGTGAGGTACAGGAATTGGAAACTATGGTCCGGCGGGAACTGAAAAAGAAAGGGAATATAGCTAAACACACCTTTAGCGAAATCGTGGGCCAGTCCGAGGAGATAAAAGAAGCCATCGCCCTGGCCAAACAATTCGCCAAAACTGAGTTAACGGTGCTTTTAGAAGGGGAAAGCGGTACAGGGAAAGAGCTTTTTGCCCAGGCCATTCACAATTATTCTCACAGGAAAAACGGTCCTTTTGTGGCGCTAAATTTTGCCGCACTGCCGGAAAATCTGGTGGAAAGCGAACTCTTCGGTTATGAAGAAGGAGCCTTTACCGGAGCCAGAAAAGGCGGTAAACAGGGCCTTTTTGAACAGGCTCACCTGGGAACCATTTTTCTTGACGAAATTGGCGACTCTTCCCTGGAAATGCAAAAAAAGCTCCTGCGCGTGTTGGAGGAAAGGGAGGTACGCCGTGTAGGCGGCAGCACGGTAACCCCAGTGGATGTGCGGGTAATTGCCGCTACCAATCAGGATCTGGAATCCTTAGTGAAACAGGGCAAATTCCGCAGTGACCTGTTTTATAGATTATGTACCCTGCCAATCTATATTCCTCCCTTACGGGCGAGAAGCGGGGATATCTTTCTTTTGATTAATTACCTGGCCCGGAAACTGTATAACAGGGAATTATCTTTGGAACCCCCTCTGCGGGAATTTTTATCCCACTACCAGTGGCCAGGCAATATCCGGGAACTGCAGAATGTGGTAAAATACATGTGTAGTGTGGTAGGCCCCCAGGAAGCAGCCACCATCAAACATCTGCCAGCCTATCTAGTAAGAAACTCTTCCCTGGGTCCCATTTCCTATTTGGATACCTCCCGTCCAACCAACGAAAATAAATTCGCAGTTTTGGTCCAGGAATTAAGAAACCAGAATGCATTGGAACCCATCACCTTAATCTTAAGTGAGCTCAGGAAGGCTACATCCCTTGGGAAAGGCCTGGGACGCCAAACCTTATTATTAAGACTGCAGGCTTTAAACAACAACTACCCGGACCACAAAATAAGACAGTGGTTGAAGATGCTCGCTGAACTGGGCTATGTAGATTCGGGCACAACCCGCCAGGGAAGCCGTACCACCAAATTGGGTGAGGAACTTCTCGCTTATATTGAGAGTAACCTTCCTTCATCTCACAGAAAAGGGAAGGCTGTAGATTGTGGATAAGAGTAAGAGGATATCTGGATCAGGCAGGATTAGATTATTTTTCCTTTAACATTTATTTTTTTGAGTAATGGTTTGGTTTATTTTGTTAATCCTGCTGAAGAAAAAGTGATTTCCCTGGAAATTAAGGACGAAAGCAAGACAGTAATATCTCTTCCTGGCAGTCAATCTCCTTTAATCTGCAGCAAGAGTTCAGCCAGGGATATTTTCACAATAAAGGCATGAAAGGTCAAATCCTGAGCTACCTGGAAAAAAACCAAGGCGGGGAAAAACTTACTTTTTTCCTGGCAGAACTGGGTAAAGGCACCTCATGGGATAGAGCCATCGCCAATATTTACGGAATAAACGCTGCCTTTTTGCCGGTGAAGCTCTGGTTTGCCCAATGGGGAATACTGCTGATCATCCTGCTTTTGGTCCTGGAGGTGGGTATGCTGAGTACCTGGCACAGTCTTAAGGTTTTCTTTACGAAGTAGTATGTGAAACAAACCAAAGCCCTTGAGTCACTCAAACACTCAAGGGCTTTTTGTCTGCCAAGGGCTTTACAGACCTGTGCGGGAATCTTCCCGCCTTTCCAGAAGGACCACACCAATAATGCTTAAGAGCCCCAGGAGAGCACCCAGTACCAGACTGCGGGGCGCACCCCACAGTTGGGTCACATAACCGCTGAAGAGGCTGCCAATAGGCAATACACCGCCAAAAACCAGGGCATAAACACTCATGATTCTTCCCCGTAAATGGTCAGGAACATTGAGCTGTAAGGTTGTATTGACCGAAGCAGTAAAAGTAATCATGGACCAGCCGGTGAGAGCAAGGAGTAAAATGGCCCATGTATAAGAAGTTGTCATTGCTAAGAGAACCTCAAAGGTACAGAGGCCCACAGCACCTCCCAGCAGGATTTTACGTCGCGGGCCATGATGACTGATCATGGCCAGTGTGAGAGCTCCCACAAAGGCTCCAATACCAATGGCCGACATTAAATAACCGCACCCTTCGGCATCTTGCCCTAGGTTATCACGGGCTAAAACAGGTGTCAGCACATTAAAGTTAAGGGCAAAAATACTCATGAAGGCCATAAGAATAATGGTTCTCAAAATAAGAGAAGTCTGGCGTATATAACTCAAACCTTCTCGGATATTTTCCCACAACCTGGCCTCACCAGATTGTTCCCTCTTCTGTCCCATAGGCGAAGTCCGGATTAGCATCAGGCTGATAATTATGGGCAGGAAACTGGCAGCGTTAAGAAGGAAACAGGGACCTATACCCAGCCAGCCAATGGTTAACCCGGCCAGGGCAGGCCCTACCACACGGGCGGCGTTAAAAATGGAAGAATTCAGGGCAATGGCATTCATCAGATCAGCTTTTCCTACCATCTCCACGATAAAAGATTGCCGGGTAGGCATATCAAAAGCATTGGCAGTTCCCAGGAGGCCCGCCAGGATGATAATATGCCAGTACTGTACCCTGCTGGTCACTGTTAAAATCCCCAAAATTAAAGCGAGCAACATCAAAATTACCTGGGTGACAATAAGCAACCGTCTCTTAGGCAACCTGTCAGCCACTGCTCCCGCCACCAGGGAAAAGAGGAGCATGGGAGTGAACTGAACGGCCGTAGCCAGGCCCAGCTTAAAGGCTGAATCGGTAAGGGAGAGAACGAGCCAGCCCTGGGCCATATTCTGCATCCAGGTTCCCATCAGGGATATCATCTGGCTAAACCAGAACAGCCGGAAATTGCGGTGTTTCAGGGAGGAGAGGGCGTGGACAGGTAAAGCCCCCGGAAAACTGAGTATTTTTTGTGCCATAGGATAGCCTCGTTTTTTTGATATTGTTGTATAAATTATACCATTTTTTTATACTTTCACCCGTACTCCTACTCCTTTTTCTTTGGCCCTGCTTACGGCCAAACCTGCTGTGGCCAGATCCTGTATGGCCACACCGCTTGTATCAAAGACCGTTACTTCCGACGAATTCTGCCCGGCCGGGTTTCCTGCCGGTAAAAAGTTCTCCAATTTCTCCGTGAACGGAGTCACGGGTGATTATTCCCCGGGCAAAGGCATGCTGACATTCGCCCAGGTAAAGACACTGGTCTATACTGTCAACGACTACTTTGGCCACGACAAAAATCTCAGGGTCAAATTCCTGTTTTCCCCGGGTGTCTGTACCAATGGCATTGATATCATAGATATAGGTCCCTGGCCTAATCTCTACACATCACAGGGATGAGGCCCCATAAGTGTGTTCTTCATGGGAAAAAATCCCTCTCAAGCGTAAGCCGGAAGACTTCTCGATCAACCTGGCCAAAACAAGAGCTTCTTCCCCTGTAAGCACACCTGTTCTTTCTTCACCTGTTTCAATTTTAATCAATACATCCAGGGGTTTGTTTTCTCCGGCAAAAACACGGGAAAGGCCCTCTACCTGCTCCCGGTTATCCACACCGACAGCTATTCTTACCTGGCGATGCAAGCGGCTGAGTCGTAAAAATTTACTTTCCCCGAAAATCTGATTAGCAATAAAAATGTCACCAAGCCCCTCCGCTGCCATAACCTCCGCCTCACCTACTTTGGCTACAGCAATTCCCTGGGCTCCCGCCTTCACCTGTAATTTAGCAACTTGGGGCGTACGGTGCGACTGTAAACCCTTATGATATTAAAGGATTTTCAATCGCCCAGCCTTTGTGCTGTTTACTTATTTTTTGGTGTTTTCTTTAATAATATCGGCACAGCGTACCTGATTAAAGATTCCACAGTAACAGAAATTGGCCAGTTTAATAGCCCCCTCTTCCGCTGTGAGCCGACCTTTTTCTACTTGCTCCATGATATGCTTGACAAATTTGGGCGGTATCATATGGTGGCCACACATGGTGGTAATGGAAAGGGTTACATCATCGGGCAGGTTGTCCTTTTTACCCCATACCCCCAGGGAATAATTGATGGAATGCGGGGTAACACCCGCTTCCTCACAAGCGGGGAGTACTTCTGAAAGCACGCCGGTAATGACGACAGACTGCCCCAGGTCTTTTTCTTTGATGCGCTTGAGAAATTCCACAACTTGTTCCCTTCGGGTAAAGACACCACGTATACGGGACTTATCGGTAATTCTTTCCTTAATTTCCTCCGCCGCGTACCGGGTAAGGGGACCGGTTTTTACATCTCCCCAGTTCTCGGAACCTACCGCCTCAGCAGCTGCAATAAATTCCAGGGCTTTAGGCTTAATATTTTTATCGTTTACACCTTTGGTCTGATACATAAACCAGTTAAAGTCTTTCTTTTGGGATTCGATGGGACCAGAACGGTGCAGTGAATGGGTCATCTCTTCTTCCCTCCTATTCAGTACATAATGGACGGCCTAAACCCACGTTTACTTTGCCGCGATAAGGCTGGGGGATCCCCAGTTCGTCCAGGACCTGTAATGTCTTATTCTGACCTTTTTCATCAACCCTCATAATCAACCCTAGGGAGAAGACCGTATCGATTTCCTTTTCCACCTGCTGGAGGGCCCGCAACACATCTTTTAACTGATCTTCCCGGCATTTAGCCTCAACAATAACAGAAAGCAGGTGGTAGTTGTGACATTCATCTACCAATTTCCCCGTATTCAAGTCAGTCATCAAGGCCGCCAGGGGAGTATGCTCGGCAGGAGCCAGCTTAGCACCGGCTTTGGCAATAGCCATGGCAACTTTCTCTGCATCACGCAAATAAACGCCCATACCAGGCCGCCCCATGTCGATACAAATTCCCACTTCTCCTCTTTTTACTCTTCCAGAAACATCGTTTGTTTTTACTTCTTCCGTACCCCGGCCCGTAACCCCTGTCACTCCATGGTTCTCCACCGGGTCACTCATCACATGCTGGAACTGCTTATAGAAATTGTCCAGTTCAATGGGTTCAATGGCCCCTCTGGGACAAACCTTTTGCCTGAGGCAGACATAACACTCAGTACACCGGTCCTGGTCAACATAGCATTTGCCGTCGGCATAGTGGATGGCGTCTACTGTGCAGTAAATTTGGCAAATTTTACATCCCGTACATTTTTCCTTATTAATGACTGTCATTCCTAAACTCCCTTCTTTAATGTCATTTTAAATTTTCTTTGGAAAACCTATATTCTACCCTGAAATTATCAATCAGATTGAAGGTTTTGCCACATAAGCATAATCGTAAACCGTAAACGTTAGTCGCTACCCGTTACCCGATCCCCGCTACCCGAAAATAAATCATAAGATGAATAATTTGGGAAGCAGGTGGCGGGAAGCGTCAGAGAGTTTGTTCTATGCGAAGATCGGGATACGTGGTGGCAAGCCTGAATAAATATTGGTGCTGTTAACAGCATGAGTGTCTAATATCAAATTTTTAGAAAGATAATTCTAACAGCTCATATTCCCCACGTCCACCGGTTTCTTTAAGTTCTGCCAGATAGAAACAGTAACGGAAATAAGGGCAATAAACAAAATCACTGTACTTAATTTGGAATTAAAGAGTGCAGCGAAATAATCACCCTGACTGACAATGAGAGCTCGCCGGAAGTTAACTTCCATGATGAAACCCAGTACAAAACCCAATACCGTGGAAGTGTGAGGTAAACCGTACTTCTTCATAATAAAACCCAGTACCCCGAAAGCCAGGGTTACAATAATATCAAAAACATCGGCACTGTAGGCATAAGCCCCCGTGTAAACCAACGCAGTAATAACGGCAATGAGAACAGGCTTAGATAAATTGGTCACTTTGATAGCCAGTTTAATGGCCAGAAAACCCAGGAAAAACATCATGATATTGGCCACAATCAGGGCGCCAAAAATGCCGTAAGGAATCTCTGGGTTCTTCTCAAAGAGAGTGGGACCCGGATTTACACTGTGAATCATCAGGGCTCCCAACAATATAGCGGTAGAGTTAGAGCCAGGAATACCCAGAGCCAGGAAAGGCACCATGGCACCTCCTGTGGCCCCGTTATTGGCTGCTTCCGGCGCAGCCACACCTTTGATGTTCCCTTTGCCAAAAGTGTGACCGTCTTTACTCCAACGCTTGTTTTCACTATAGGCTACGAAGGCTGCAGTCGTAGCCCCCACGCCCGGGAGGGCGCCGATAATAATCCCAATGAGGGAAGAAACGGTGGCCACCGGGAAGATTTCCTTGATTTGTTTCCATTTTAGGAAATTGGTTTTTACTTGACTCTGTAAGACAAAGGCCTCATTACCCGATTTCAGTTCTTCCGCCTGTGCAAATAACTCGGACATGGCAAAAAGTCCCATCATGACAGAAATCATCTCAAATCCTTCTGCCAGGGATAAAGAACCAAAGGTAAAACGCGGCACACCGGCAAAAGGATCAAAACCCACAGTAGCCACAAATATACCGAAAATACCGGCCAAAATGCCTTTGAATACGTTTTTGCCGCCCAGGGAGCAGATCAGAGTCAAGCCCATAACAGCCAGGGCAAAATACTCCGAAGGTCCGAAAGAGAGGGCTACAGCCGCTAAAGGTACAGCCACAACAATGAGTATGAGAGAACTTAATAGCCCACCATAACAGGAAGCAAGTAAGGAAGTAAATAAGCCTTCTCCTGTTCTTCCCTGTTTATGCAGTTCATAGCCGTCAATGACCGTACAGGCAGCCGCCGTAGTTCCGGGGGTGCCGATGAGAATAGCCGGTATAGAACCGCCATATTCTCCACCGCAATATACTCCTGCCAAGAGCATCACGGCCGTAGCAGGTTCCATACCCCAGGTAAAGGGAAGTAATAAAGCCATGGCGATACTGGCATTAATTCCCGGGATCATCCCTCCGACAATTCCCCATAATACCCCGACAGCAATGGCCAAAAGGGATTCGGGCTGGAAAACGGTATTAACCCCAATGAGAAAACTTTCCCACATTTTCACCCCTCCTAGAACAGATGTTCTAAAAAGCCTAAAGGAAAGTCAACTTGCAAACCAAAGGCAAAGACAAGGTAGAGGATGGCTGTCATCATCAGACTAATCTTACAAATTTTCTTAATATCGCGCATGTGCACGACCCATAAAATAGAGCCTATCAAAAGAGGGGTTAAGACGAGGTAACCGAGAATTTCCATAAGTCCTGCATAGGCTAGACTGATCACCACCATAGCGACAACAGACCTGTAGTGATTGATTTTCTCCCTGAAACTGGGGCTGCACACTTTTGCCCTCAGGGCTTTATTGGCATACCAGGCTCCAATTAAATGAACCACGCCGATAATAATCATACCCCAGGCCACAATAACCGGCAGGGCTTCAGGACCGGCAGGGTCCAGGGAAGTTTTGGTCTCTAAGCTGGCTGACTGGACAATGATGAAAATACCAATAAGGATTGAGGCAATCCCTACAATATAGTCATCCCGTTTAAACATGCTTTGTCCCTCCTTTGAGGCAAAGGGCGGGAAAACCCGCCCCCATCCTCCCCTCAGGTTATTTATTTGACATGTATTTTCTTATCTGAGCATCCTGGGCCTCCATTACCTTGGTAAATTCTGCTCCAGGTTTAAAGACAGGCTGTAGTTTGAGATTTTCGTAATACTTCTTAAACTCTGGGTCATCTAAAGCTTTCTTACAAGCATCTATTAACTTGTCAATAACCTCTTTGGGGGTTCCTTTCGGCGCTAAAATACCACGGAATTTTTCGATTTCAATATCCAGCCCTGCATCCTTAACAGTGGGAATTTTTGTTCCGGGTACGGGGTTAAAGCCTGCCAGAACTTTTACCTTACCAGCTTCAATAGCGGAAGCTGTTTCACCATATTCGCCGATGGCTCCGTGGATGTGGGCACCCATTACAGACACCACGGCATCGCCGCCGGATTCGAAAGGCACAATATTAAACTTAACATCGGCTTTTTCCATCAGCATCATACCGGCTACGAACCCCAACTCACCGGGCACACCGCCGGCAATATTAAATTTACCGGGATTCTTTTTAGCATCGGCGATAAAATCCTGGATAGTATTCCAGGGGGCATCTGCTTTAACGAAAAGAATCATGGGGTCAACAAACATCATGGCCACAGGGTCAAAACTCTTATAGTCTACGGGCATCTTATTGAGAATAGGGGCAGTAATGATGGTAGAAGATACTCCCAGGAAGGTATGACCGTCTTTCGCTTCAGCCGCAGGTTTCCAGGCGTTTAAACCGCCGGCACCTGGTTTGTTGTCAACGACAACAGCTTTGCCCAGGGCTTTTTCCATGGGTTTGGCCAGGGAACGCAAGAATATATCGCCGCCGGAACCGGGCTTAGAGTGATAAATGAGGGTAATGTCCTTACTGGGCCACTGGGCCTTGGTTTCTTTCTTAGCACCACAACCAGCAGAAAAAATCAGCAGAAAGACCAGACCTAGCGCCAGGACCCATTTAATCTTGGATTTTCCTTCCATCAACGCATTCCTCCCGCTTCAAATTATTTTTTTATACCACTAGTGACCTCTTGGGTCATTAGTTTCTCCAGGTAAGGTATGAGGCCGCCCAGTTTGATATACTCCAGCAAAAATTCCGGGGGTTTGATAAAGTAATAGCTTTTCCCCGTGGTTTTATTGGTAATAACCCCCTCTTTAAGGTTTACTTCCACCAGGTCACCTTCCGATACTTCGTCCACAAACTGGCGACAGGAGATGGCAGGAAGCCCCACGTTATAACAGTTGCGATAAAAAATCCGTGCAAAAGATTTAGCGATGACTGCACTCACCCCTGCATATTTTAGAGCCTGGGGTGCCTGTTCCCGGCTGGAGCCATAGCCGATATTGTAACCAGCTACGACAATATCGCCGGGTTTAACTTTTTTGGCAAACTCCGTATCAATGCCAGCCATGCAGTTGGCTGCTAATTCATGGGGCTCTACCTGGGTCATAAACCTGGAGGGTAAGATGTGGTCCGTACTGATGTTGTCACCATATTTCCAAACTCTACCTGTCTCAGTTTTTCGTTCAGCTACCATGGGCATCCCTACTCAAGTGGTTACGTGGATCGGTGATATATCCCGTCAAAGCGGAAGCGGCTACTGTACGGGCACTGGCCAGGTAGATCTTGCCCCCTGGGCCCATACGCCCTTCCATATTCCGGGTGGTCGTAGAGATGCACACTTCACCCGGGGCCAGGCAGCCCACTTCATAGCCTGCACAGGTGCCACATGAAGGTGAACTGATGATAGCGCCTGCTTCCAGCAAAGTAGCCAGAACCCCTGTCTGAGCCGCCCGGGTCACTACCCTTGAAGTATTGGGCACGATGACAAAACGGACCTGGGGATGTATTTTCTTACCTTTGACTATTTCCGCAGCCTGCAAAAGATCATGATAAAAGGCGCCGGAGCAGGAACCCAACGTGGCCTGGTTGATCTTCGTACCCTCAACCTCTCTAACAGCAACCCCATTGGTGGGTAATCCGGGTGTGGCTACCATGGGCTCAAGCTGTGTCACCTCAAAGTTTAGGATGGAAGCATACCGGGCGTTTTTATCAGCTCTATAAATAGTCTCTCTCGTCTCATCTGATCCCAGGTAATTAAGAATGGTCATATCAACAGGCATAATGGCATTTTTGACGCCCATTTCCAAGCCCATGATGGTAATAGCCATCCTTTCTTCTACGGAGAGGGTTGCCAGCAGATTCCCTTCAATTTCAAGGGCCATATAATTTAAAAAGGATGGCCCGAAATGTTTTAAAAGGAATAAAGCCACATCTTTGGCACTAACACCAAAGGGTAAATTTCCGCTGAGAATAATCTTAACTGTCTCAGGTACTTGCAGCCAGATTTTACCTGTAGCCAAAACACTCGCCATTTCCGTGGAACCGATACCTGTAGCCAGGCAACCAAAAGTACCTAAACCTACGGTATGGGAATCGGTCCCCACCATCAGCCTACCAGGCCGGGCATATCCTTCTTCAGCCATGACCGGATGGGAAACGCCCCTTCCCACCTCCCAGACTTTGATTCCATATTTGAAGGCAAACTCCCTGATATTTTGATGATGCTGGGCTGCTCTATGGGTTGTGGCAGGAGAATGATGGTCCAAGACAAAGTGTACCTTGGAGGGATCCCACACTTTAGCCTGAGGGAGCCCGGAAAATTGTTTCAACATGATAGGCCCGTTATTATCATGGATAAAAGCCACATCCACCGAAGCTTCTACAATCTGGCCGGGAGTCACTGTGGCAAGGTTCGCTTTACTGGCTATAATCTTTTCCGTTACCGTTAAGCCCATGTTTTAAACCTCCATGCAATGCTTGTGTATAGACTATTCTGAATATCACACCCCTTAATTTACCCATCTCAACAACTGTTTGTGTTTTTTAACTTTTAAAATAAATGGCGATATTTGAAAATATTCAATTGCAAAATATATGCCAAACTCAGGGTCTCACTCAAAATAATTTAACCGGTGTATGCACTACAAGACTTTGCCGTATTGGCGAGAACTCCTGGTGAGTTTTATTAGGCTCGCCTAATAAACGCCCAATAAGATTCCTTGCCCAATATTAACCTAATAAACAAGGGTCCTAATTTCTTTACAGATTGCTTCACCCATTTCCTCTGTTGAAGCGTTGCCACCCAAATCGGGAGTGACATGGTTTAGTTCTGTTAAAACCTTTGTCACCGCCTTTTCAATATCCAAAGCAGCCTGGACAGCATTCTGGTCGCCCTTTTTATTGCCCAGCCAAGATAACATCATCTGGGCAGACATAACCATAGCATAAGGATTAGCGATATGTTTCCCTGCAATATCAGGAGCTGAGCCGTGGGTGGCCTGAGCCATTACGTATTGTGGACCTACACAGAGGCCAGGGGCCATACCTAATCCCCCTACCAAACCTGCAGCCTCATCAGTCAAAATATCCCCGAACATGTTGCTGGCAACCACCACATCAAATTTTTGGGGACGCATCACAAGGTTCATGGCAAAGGTATCCACCACCATGGTTTCAAAGGTGATATCAGGGTATTCCCGGGCAATCTCCCGGCAAGAATCTACAAACAAGCCGCAAGTTAATTTAAAAACAGTATTTTTGTGGATGGCCGTTACTTTCTTTTGCCTATTCCGCTGGCGGGCCAGGTCAAAGGCTGTCCGGGCCGCCATTTGCGAATTCCTGCGGGTAATTACACGCATAGATAAAGCCATATCGGGTGTGGGCATAAACTCGGCCGTACCTTGATACATGTTACGGTCGGGCTGAAATCCTTCATTATTTTCTCTCACAATAACGATATCCACATTCTGGTGAAGACAGGGAAGACTGGGATATGATTTGGCAGGGCGAATATTGCTGACTAAATCAAAGCGGCGCCGTAAAATGGGATGAGGATTTACGGCCTTAGGTTCATTTTTGGGATACGCCATATGCCCGATAGGACCCAGGATCCATCCATCCAGATCGTAGAGGGTCTTTAAAGTCCTTTCCGGCAGCGTCTCCCCTGTTTCCAAGTATGAGGGATAACCGATGGGCAGTTCAACCCATTCAATGTTTACATCTGCATATTTTTCTACTGCGGTCTTTAATACCTCCACCGCTACAGGAACAATCTCCAAACCAATGTCATCACCTTTTAAAATTCCTAGTCTATAAAGGGCCACGTTTTTCCCTCCTTTAATATCTGGTCTTCAGAACTTTTAAGGTATAGGGGATAATCCCACCGGCATTAAATATATCCAGCATTACCTGGGGCGGTAAAGCAAAGCTATACTCTTCCTCTTTGGTATGATTACGTATCTTCCCCTGTTCCAGGAAAATGCTCAGACAGTCACCCTGGTTAATTCTATCTGCCTCGGGCAAAACGATGGCTAAGAGGCCGATATTAATGGCGTTACGATAGAAGATACGGCTAAAGGATTTGGCAATCACAGCACTGATACCTGCATATTTGATGGCCTTAGGCGCATGTTCGCGGCTGGAGCCCGTACCAAAATTTTTCCCTGCCACGATAATATCGCCCTGCTCCACCTGGCTCCTAAACTCCGGTGCCACATCCTCAAAAACATGGGAGGCCAGCTCATAAGGGTCCGTAAGGACCACGTAGCTGCCGGGAATAATCTGGCCCGTATCAATGTCATCGCCGAAGCAGAATACTTTTCCCTTAATTTCTGTGGTCATTTGCTCATACCCCCTATAAGTAATTGCGCGGATCAACAATCTTGCCAGCCACAGCCGAGGCTGCTGCTGTTGCAGAGTTGGAGAGATATATGCGGGCACCGGGAGCCCCCATGCGGGCCACAAAGTTTCGGCTCCCTGTGGTAATGGAACTCTCATCTTCAGCCAGCACTCCCATGCCATAGGCACCGCAGGGTCCACAGCAGGGCACATTCACCATAGCTCCGGCACTAGCAAATATCTCCAATAATCCTTCGCGGGCCGCCCGGAGCCAGGCTGCCCTGGTCGCAGGCACAATGAGCATACGGGTCCCTTTATGCACTGTACGACCTTTTAGGATTTCTGCCGCTATTTTCAGGTCTTCATAGCGGGCCCCCGTACAGGTACCGATAACGGATTGATTGAGAGGGTATTCTTTATCCAGGTGGGTTACGGGCACTACATTGTCAGGAGAAAAAGGCAGCGCAACCAGTGGTTCCAGTTCATCCAGATCAACTTCGATAATCCTTTCATAAGGTGCATCCTCATCGGGAAAGAGAGAAGTTACTGTAATACCTTTCTCCTTATAAAACTGTATGGTCACTTCATCTACGGGAAAGATGGCATTCTTAGCCCCCATTTCCAAACACATATTGCAAAGGGACATCCGGTCAGCCATATTGAGAGAAGCTATACCGGGGCCGCCAAACTCCATGGCTTTATAATCGGCACCGCCAGTTTTCAAGATTTTCAGGAGATGTAAAGCCACATCTTTGCCCATAACTCCTTTTTGGAGATTACCCTTGAGCACAACCTTGATGGTTTCCGGAACCTTAAGCCAGACTTTACCGGTAGCAAAAAGTGAAGCCATTTCACTGGATCCTATTCCGGTGGCAAAAAGGCCAAGGGCCCCTGCCGTAACGGTGTGGGAATCGGTAGCAATGAAAATCATACCCGGCTTTACATCAGCATGTTCGGCCACTAAATCGTGACAAATACCCTCACCCACATCATAAAAGCGCGTAATATGATGTTTTCTGGCAAACTTCCGTAACTTCTGATGATTCTCCACGGAGTTCAGGGTTTGGCCGGGTGTACGATGGTCCATCACAAAAATGATTTTGTCAGGGTCCCATACCTTTATGTCCCCTATGGATTCAAATTCCTTAATCGTCATGGGTCCCTGATGGTCATGGGTCATCACCAGGTCCGGTTCCAGGTAATAGATTTCCCCGGGTAATACGGGATGCCCCAACTTATTCATAAACATTTTTTGCGTTAAGTTTAATCCCATATCTTATCCTCCCATCAAAAATTGGCGCCTGCCCCACTAATTTGCAAGATTTGTGCCAATTTTTTTAAACCACTGAATTTATAAGGCCAAAAACAAAGACACTCTTGTGGGCTTTGTTCTGCAAAGGGAACCCCCAAGGTCCCATTGATGCCCGCTGTTACTTTAAGAAAAAGCAAAACCAGGCTGAGGCCAGGAGACGGTGCCGGCTATTTGGGTTAAACCAGGTGTAATTAGGTCAATATTAGGCAGCATTAAAGCCGCCTAATATCCCCCTGTCTTCTATCCCCTGCCTTTCCGGCATTTGGCATAAATATTGCAATATTTTTAGAATAAAATAAAACACGGAAAGGAAATAAGATGATGGTTACGAAAACTCTGGCCAGGAACATTGTGAATTTCCCCCTGGAAGATTTACCATCGGAAACATTACACGAAGCTAAACGAAGTTTTATCAACTGGTTGGGTGCAAGCCTGGGGGCCCATGACCATCCCTCTGTAAAAATGGGTCTTAATGTAGCAAAAATACTGGGTAGTGCTCCCCAGGCTACCCTTTTGGGAACACCTATAAAAATAGACATGCAGTTTGCAGCTTTACTAAATGGCATGTCCTCCCATATTTTTGACTTTGATGATACCTTCCTGGATACGGTTCTCCATCCCAGTGCCCCGGTGTTCCCAGCGTTACTGGCTTGGTGTGAGTACCACGAGCTGGCGGGAAAGCTTTTTCTCCAGAATTTTGTCATTGGTGTAGAAGTGGAACAGCGTATTGCTCAGGCTATCTGTCCCAGCCATTATCAACGGGGCTGGCACGTCACAGGAACAGCGGGCACCTTCGGGGCTACCGCCGCACTAGGGAAACTCCTTGATCTACCGGAAGAGAAAATGGTTTATGCCCTGGGGCTGGCATCTACGCAATCCACAGGACTGCGGGAAATGTTTGGCACCATGACCAAACCCTTTCACCCGGGCAAAGCGGCCGCCAATGGCCTCCTGGCAGCCCTCTTAGCCCGGGAGGGATTTACCAGTTCTGTGCAATCCCTGGAAGCCAGGCGCGGCTACCTGAACGTATTATCGGAAGCCCCCTGTCCTGCTATCCTGGAAGCTCCCTGGGGCCAGGAGTGGCAGCTCATGAAAAATACATATAAACCCTTTGCCTGCGGCATTGTCACCCATCCCGCCATTGATGCCGCTATACGCCTGCGCCAACAGGGCATCACAGCCAGTGACATTCATGAAGTTACTCTGGAAGTGCATCCCCTGGTCCTGGAACTTACCGGTAAACTTGAACCCCGAGACCACCTGCAGGCTAAGTTCAGCGTATATCACTGTACAGCCATCGCCCTCATGGACGGGACTGCAGGTGAATGGCAGTTCGCCGATGGCAAAGTACTGGATGAAGAAGTTATCAATTTACGGCGTAGGATTAAAGCTGTCCCCCATAGTGAACTGGCGGAAGACCAGGTCATCCTGAGGGCAAAATTAACGAAGGGTGACACCGTCACTATCTTTGTGGAACATGCCCTGGGGAGCCTGGCCAATCCCCTGAAAGATAAGGATTTGGAAGAAAAGTTTCGCAGCCTGACTGCTCCCTACCTGAGCAGGCCAAGACAAGAAGAATTGATCAGTTTGATCTGGCAGTTAGATTCCCTTCCTTCTCTGCGCAGGATCATTGAACTTTGCCAAAAGGACTTACACGAAGGTGTACAATGACAGCAGCCAATTTGGAATGTAAAACCGCCAAAAAGACTGAAAAAAAATTTTATATCTTCCTCACTAGTACTATCCTCCTCTTCTTATTTCTCCTCCCCCCTGCTCCCGACGGTCTATCGGAAGGGGGCAGGCGTTCTCTTTTACTGGTCCTCTATGCTATTACCTTATGGGCTACTGAGGCCGTACACCCGGCCTTAACCGCCCTTCTCCTCATGGTTTTATTCTCTCTGTTAGGGGTCATCAGCTTTTCCCAGGCCGTAGCCGGGCTGGGCGATACCTCAGTATGGCTCTTGTTAGGGGTATTCATTATTTCCGCAGCCATGCAGGAAAGCGGTTTCGACCGAAGAGTAGCCCTCTCTCTCCTCCGGTTGGCCCGGGGCAATACCAGGCTGACCATACTCATGGTGATTGTCTCTACTACTTTTTTTATTTTCTTACTGCCTACATCATCAGGACGGGCAGCCTTGATGACCCCCATTTGCGTGGGGATGGCCCGGGCTATGCAGCTTAAACAAGGAAGCAATATCGGTAAGACGATGCTGATCTCCGTCTCCTTTGTTTCTCTGGTGGGCAGTATGGGTTTAATGACAGGGGCTCTCTCCATGGTTTATGCCGTAGGGCTTTTTGAAAGCCTCATCAATCATAAATGGACCTATCTCTCCTGGCTTCAGGCCTTACTGCCAGGAGCGGTAATCAGCGGATTTTTTATGTGGCCCCTTCTGTTAAAACTGTTCCCTCCCGAAGTTTCCCATGTGCCAGGCGGCGTTCAATATATCAACGATGAACTAAAAAAACTTGGTAAATTATCAGGCAAAGAAATAAAAATCATCTTGCTGGCCGGCCTCATGATTGGACTCTGGATTTTTGAAGAAAAAGTGAATCTTTCCGTGTCCCAATCCTGTCTTCTTATCTCCTTAGCGACCATGCTACCGGGGATAGATATCATCACCTGGAAAAAAGCGGCCAGTACTATCGATTGGGGAGTGGTTATGCTCTTAGGAGCCAGCCTTTCCATGGTACAAGGATTAACTTCCACTCAGGCCATTGCATGGCTGGCCAGTAACCTGTTTAGCGGCTTAACAGGTATGAATCCTACGTTCTTAGCCATAACCCTCCTCCTGGCTCTTACCATTATCCGACTGGGTTTTCCCAATCTCTTATCCATGGTAGCCACTACACTGCCTGTGGTTTTTACCATGGCCTTCTCCGCAGGTATTAATCCCGTATGGCTGGGACTCATTAGTATCTGCGGTACTGTCCTGGGGCTATTCTTACCCACCCAGTCCATCACCCATCTGACCACTTACACAGCAGGCCTTTATACGGTCAAAGATATGTTGCGGGCAGGTTTTTTTACTACCCTTCTGGTGATGTCGGTTACCCTTTTCCTGGCCCATTTTTACTGGCCTTTGATTGGTATTCCTCCCATAATCCCATATAAATAAGGAGGAGGCAGCCCAACAGGCTGCCTCCTCCTTTATTCCAACTAAAACTCTAAAATTCCAGTACTTCGCCACCTTTGATTACCCTCCTCAATAACTCCAGATTTCGTGGGTAACAGAAAGGATTTCTATTTCTCCTCCGGCTTCCAGGAAATTAAGAATCTTACTCATCTCTCTTTCCAAAAGGCTTTTACTGTTCCCTACCAGGGCTAACCCAAGCTGGGCGAACTGCCAGGCATCATGTTCCCCTACTTCGGCAATGGAGACAGTAAATTTATGTTTAGTTTTCTCAATAAGACTCTTGATAATACTGCGTTTTTCTTTGAGGGAACCCACGGCAAAAAGCCGCAAATCTATTTTAATCACATAAACCAGCATAACTCACCTAATCACCGAAGCTGATGCCCACAGCCCGGGCAGCCGCCACCATTTCGCCCTGGGGATCTACTTTTTTCAACTGTTTCACAGCTTTATCCAGGGACACGGCGGTAATTTCACTTCCCCGAAGGGCTACCATCTGGCCCCAGGGACCCTGAACAGCCAGCTCTGCCGCCTTAACTCCAAAACTGGTAGCCAGAATCCGGTCATAAGCGCTTGGGCTCCCTCCTCGTTGGAGATGTCCCAGTACAGTAACCCGGGTTTCCAGGCCCGTTAACTCCCCTAAACGGTCAGCTACCACCTGACCTGCTCCCCCTAGGCGAATGGGATCAGTGCTCCCCTCTACTATTTTGGCCACAACCATCTGGCCGCCCTGCTCTACGGCTCCTTCCGCAACCACAATAATACTGAACAGTTTTCCGTGCTTACGCCTCTCCTCGATCTTCTCCCCAACTTTTCTCAAATCATAAGGTATTTCAGGGATTAAGATAACATCAGCGCCTCCCGCTATCCCCGCGTGGAGGGCAATCCAGCCCGCATAACGTCCCATTACCTCTAAAATCATAATGCGATGGTGAGACTCCGCTGTGGTATGAAGTTTATCCAGGGCCTCCGTAGCCGTCGTTACGGCCGTATCAAAACCAAAGGTTACATCTGTAGCCGACAAATCGTTGTCAATGGTCTTAGGGACACCAATCACTTTGAGCCCCAGCTTATGGAACTCCTGCCCAATACTAAGACTACCGTCACCGCCGATAACGATCAATACTTCCACACCTAAAGCCCGTAAATTTTCCAGGGCCTGCCGGGAAACATCCCGGTAAGTCACCTTATCCTCTACCATAACAGGGAAACGAAAAGGATTGTCCCGGTTGCTGGTGCCTAAAATTGTCCCACCCCGGTGCAAGATACCCGAAACCCGCTCCAGGTTAAGGAAAACATAGTTGTTTCTTACCACGCCTGCAAAACCGTCACGAAAACCTATCACTTCCTCAATACCGTAACGGTATTTAACTGTTTTTACAATGGCTCTAATCACACCATTGAGCCCTGGCGCATCACCACCGCCTGTTAAAAGAGCAATTTTCCCAACAGTACCCATATTCCAGCACCTGCCTTGCTTATTCTCCCAAAAGAGGTAAAAGATTGTCCCACACCAGTTTACTGGAGAAAGGTGACCCCAGTTGTTCAGCCATCTCTTTCATATGTCTCAGCCGTAAGGGATTGTGCCACAGGCTCACAATTTCCGGAATCAACATCTCAAGTTTTCTCACTTTGATGGCTACACCTTTATTGAGCAAATAATCGGTATTGCGGTCCTCCTGTCCAGGCAAAGAAGCATAAATTACCAGGGGTTTGCCCAAGGCCAGGATTTCTGCGGTAGTTACCCCTCCGGGTTTAGAAATAATCATATCACAGGCACCCATGACCTGGGCCATATTTTCCACAAAACCAAAAACTTTCAAGCGAGGGTTGTGCAGTTGATTTAAATTATCCTGGAGCAGTTTATTCTTACCTGCTACCACCACTACCTGAAAATTACTATGCTCCAGGAGCTCCCGGGTAATCACTTCGATACGCCCCAGGCCCAATCCACCACCCATGACCAAAACAGTGGGCAAAGGGGCTAAACCCAGTTCATCCTTGGCCCTGGTAGGGTCAATCTTCTCCCGGAACTGGCTGCGAATAGGGATGCCCACAGGTTTGATCCGATCCTGGGATATCCCGTTTTGCAAAAGAGGAAAGGCCAGGTCAGGAGCAGGAATAAAATACATATCCAGCCCTTGATGAATCCAGAAACTATGTACATGAAAATCAGTTACCGTTGCCGCCACGGGGATAGCCATCTGCCCCCTGCGTTTTAACACAGCCAGCATCCCGGTGGGAAAGGCATGGGTCGTGAGAATTACATCGGGATTAAATTCTTTTAAAAGGAGTTCCAGTTTTGGTGAAAGAACTTTGGAAAGAATCTGCCCCAAATCCACCAAACGTTCTCCGTCTTCCGCCTGGTCATAAAGGTAACCCCATACCTTAGGGGTAAACCTTAGGGTCTCCATATAACTTTCTACCACCACTTTATTCAGGACCCGGTTGATATACTGAAAAGTATTAACAATTCTTACCTCAGAACCCGGCCGTTCTTCCTGCAGGGCTTGGGCAAGGGCTTTAGCTACAGAATCGTGTCCCGCACCAATGGAAACCGAAAATATCAATGCTTTAATGGATTGATTGGTAATCATGCTTATCCCCCCTGTCTCCTACTTCTTTTCCCTTTTTCCTGTTCTGTTTTGCTTGGACAGAGTTGATTTACCGGACAGTGTGCACATTGAGGATTTTGCGCCTTACAAATTTTCCGTCCATGCCAGATAAGCCAATGATGGGCATCGCCCCATTTTTCCTCAGGAATAAGTTGCATTAACTGTGCCTCCACCTGTTCAGGTGTCCGCCCCTGGGCCAGGTTTAAACGGTTGGCCACCCGGAAAACGTGGGTATCTACGCCTATAGCCGGTATACCAAAAGCATTGGCCAGGACCACATTGGCTGTTTTCCGGCCTACTCCCGGCAGTTCCATCAGAACTTCCCGGTTTGGGGGAACCTGTCCATCATATTTCTCCAGTAATATTTTCGCCGTAGCCAGAATATTGCGGGCCTTATTTTTATACAGACCAACCCCTTTGATTTTCTCTGCCAGTTTTTCTTCACTAAGCTGTACCAGCGCCTTGGCATCGGGATATGCCGCAAATAGTTTTCTCGTCAGTTTATTGACCTGGCTGTCTGTAGTCTGTGCCGAAAGTATAGTAGCAACAAGAAGTTGAAAAGGATTGGCAAATTCCAGGGCTGTGGTAGACCCCTGATAACAACATTCTAAAATCTCCAAAATTCTATGTTTGTCTGTTTCCGTCATAAATGCGTACCTCTTCTCTTAGACTCTCTGTCAATCCTCCAGGAACACCCCTGACCAGCCAGTATTCTTGTATTTTTTCCAGGTCATACTCTCTCCATAATCCCTTTTATTATAACCCAAGTTGCCCTTGAGACAAAATGGAGAAGAGGGTTAATATACAAGTATAACTTACTGATATTAAAACGGGAGTATTGACAGGCTCTGTCAACACTCCCGTTTTAATTTGTTATTTAACCAGGCTGGCTAAATTGGGAACAGCGGCATAAGGGATAATTATAGTGCCGTGCTCCCGGAGGAAAACCTCGTCTGTGGGTACCCATTCACCATATTCACCCAGTAAGACTTCTACCTCTACATCTCTTTCGGGAAGAAGGCCAACAGCCAAGTAATACACATCATTATACTTATACAAAGCACTAAACTCCACATGGTCAGGTACAATCCGGGAACAGGTTAAACAACAAGTCTCCAGGTCAGGAAATCTCCAAACCTGGTTTAGCCCCCTCTCCACCTGCACATCGCAGTCCTGCTCATCTGTCTCCTGGCGTTCTGGGGTAAACAGACTAAAATGTTCTATCGTATGATGTGTGCGGACTTTTGTCATCACTACAACAAAACTGTCCACTGACAGGGGATAAGCTTCTACCATCAACTGAGTATCATCTTCCACTTCAAAACCACATTCATGGTAAGCCATATCCAGAAGGTCCTGGAATAGCTCCTGAACCTTGGGATTTGAAGGCATCAAATCCCATTTTTTTACATCCCTCTCCTCTAGGTCCTGATTTGTGATAATAATCTGCACCTTGTCCTCATTGATCTTTTTGATCTTCATGGGAACACCTCCTCTATGTCCCTATGCTGGAGGTAATGTATTCTTAATTATAGTGTATCAAGGCTCATTGTCAAGTAACGTTGCTCGTATTTTTTTACGTTAATTATTCCCATTATACGTTCAGATTAGCCATTTCATACCTCATCCAGGAGAAAACCTCTCTTTTTCAGTTCCCGGCTTACCTCTTCCAGCTGTTCCAGTTTTTCAGCCTCTACCGTATGGAGATGAACTCCCCGGGTTAAGGCGGAAAGGGGTTCAGCCTGACTTGCCTTGTATCTATTCATGTATTCCTTTACTTCTTCCCGTGAAGAAAGCATCAACAGTCCCTTCAGTTCACCGTAAAGGGGGTGTTCCACGATCACATCCACTACTTTCCCCCCCAGATCAACAATTGTACTGAGTTCTTCCTCTATGCCCTCAACCCCATGCCGGCAGGCAAAAACCCTGCGGAGCCTTCCCGTTAAACCTTTCATAAGGATATAGCCCTGGGGTGTAGCCAGTATATCCTGGCCGCTGGCTCTTAAGAGGGCAATATCCTGCACGATAACCTGACGGCTTACCCCTAGTTCTTCCGAGAGCCTGCTCCCAGATACTGGCGCAGAAGCATTTAACAGTTTTTTTAGAAGAATTTCCCTTCTCTTTTCCGCATCCATGATTTATAATCCCATCCTGTTTTTTCTTTGATTATACCCGTTATGAAGAAAAGTAGACAAGTGTTCCTTAGGAAAAGCTCAGTACCCTGTGAACTATTATTAACTATTATAGAGCATTTTCCCCTTTCCAGCATATGATTAGGGATAGAAAATTTTACCGTACTTTAGCAACTACAAAGAAAGGAGAGGTAAATAGTGAAGATAGTGCTTGACCCCGGTCATGGGGGTAAAGACCGGTCTAACCGGGGCCCTACCGGTTATGTGGAGGCAGACGGCGTACTGGACATCGCCCTCAAAACCAGACCCTTATTGTCTGGTTATTTTGACGTACGCTTAACCCGTGAAACCGATACCACCGTAGATTTATATCAACGACCCCAGATGGCCAATGAATGGGGTGCTCATCTTTTTATCAGTATCCATACCAACGCAGGGCCATCCACAGCGGAAGGCATTGAGTCATATTGCAGCCTAAACGGCGAATGGGGAGATATTTACCATCAGGAGGCCCAAAGAGTCGCCACCATTCTTCAGGAAGAATTAGTAAAAGTTACTAAGCTTAAGGACAGGGGTGTGAAAACACGGCTGGTAGAAAGTCAGGGTTCCGAGATTTACGGCAAGGACTATTACGCAGTGATCCGCAGGGCCCAATGCCCTGCTGTCATCCTGGAGATAGGGTTTCATACGAACCCTAAGGAAGAAGCATTATTAAAGACGGAGTCTTTCCGTCAAACAATAGCCGAGGCTATTGCTACAGGGTTAAAAAAGGCTTACCCAACTCCTTTTCCTAACAGCGACGAGCTAAAAAAACTAAGGGAGGAAAACTCCCGCCTCCGTACTGAACTGGGGGCAGTAAAAAATGAAAATAAAGAGCTTAGGGAAAAACTTAGACAAATTAGAGAAATAACCAATAGCATTGAAAGTAAATAAAAGGTTCTGCCTGGGCAGAACCTTTTCGATCTTTTAGACCTCTTTGATTGCTTCTGTGGGGCAGCTTTCCAGTGCCTCTTTGGCGGCATCCTCTTCACCGCTGGGTACTGTATCCACAATGGATTTAGCCTTGCCATCATCACCCCAGTCATAAACTTCAGGGGCAATACTGATGCATGCACCACAAGCAATACAGAGTTCCGGATCAACTTTCACTTTCATCTTGTATCCCACCTTTCCGATTTTTACCTTTTTTCTTACCTTTTTAAGATTGCCTATATGAACCGAGTTTATACTCCAGTTGCCAGTAATTTCATTCTTCACCTTTAATAACAGCCAGGGGTTTCAACTGGACAACCTTACGGGTAAGGCCGGCCACCACTAAGGTATCGATGACCTCTTCCACATCTTTATAGGCTTGAGGCGCTTCGTCCAGTATTTTCCCCAGCCTGTCCACATTTACTAAGGTATCTCCGATTTGGGCCTTCAACTCATCAGGTGAAATATTCCTCCTGGCAGCTGTGCGGGAAAGGATACGTCCTGCCCCATGGTTTACAGAGTAAAAGGTATCTCTAGCTTTCTCTGTTCCCACCACCACATAGGAGGGGTTACCCATACTGCCCGGTACCAGGACCGGGTTTCCTGTTCCCATAAAACGGGGGGACAGGCCGGGATGCCCTGGCGGCAGGGCTTTCACCGCCCCCTTTCGGTGGACCAGGAGTTGCCGTCCATCATACTGTTCAAACTTGGCTATATTATGGCAGACATCATACACCAGTTTAAGCCCCAGCTCTTCCAGATTACTGTTAAAGACCTGACAAAAAGCTTCCCGTACATCATAAGTAATCAACTGGCGGTTGGCAAAAGCGAAATTGGTAGCACTTGCCATAGCTTCATAATAATCCTGCCCTTCCGGGGAGTCAATAGGCACAGCCGCCAAACCTTTACTGGGCAGGCTAATCCCATACCTTTTGGCAGCTTTATACATAATCTCGGTATAATCGGTACAGACCTGGTGCCCCAACCCCCGGCTGCCGGTATGAATCAACACGGCAATGTGACCATGCTGCAAACCGAAACTGCGTGCCGTATGTACATCATAAACCTGGGCCACATAAACAATCTCCATAAAGTGGTTCCCGCCGCCCAGAGTGGAAAGCTGGTCTCCCCGCTCTTTAGCCCTGGAACTTACTTTGTCGGGATTGGCCCCGGGCATACACCCTTCTTCCTCACAGCATAGCAGATCTTCAAGGTGTCCATACCCTTTCTTCACCAGGAAAGAAGCCCCTTCCCTAAGAACATCTTCCAGCTTAAGCCCGGAGTGGCGGCTTTTCTTTCCTACCCCTACAGGTATCCTTTTTTCCATTTCTTTTAGCAGGGCAGTTAAGTGCTTCTTATTTATCTCCGTATGGGGAATTTCTGTCATCAATAACCTGACGCCGCAATTGATATCCATTCCCACAGCCCCTGCCGAGATAATACCATGCTTTTCTGTGGCCATGATACCGCCAATGGGGAGACCAAATCCCGTATGGATATCAGGCATACCCACTACCCGCCGGTAAACACCGGGCAGGGAGGCCGCATCAGTTAACTGTTTGATGGCTTCATCCTCCAGATAAGGAAGAAGTTTTTCACTTAAATAAATATAGGCATCTACTTGCATAGGTTCTTTTCTGGAAATTAGATAACAATTTATCCCCGTTTTAATAAGCTCCATCCTACCAACTCCTTCATAATTCCAGCCGGAAATTATCGTCAATGAGCAGGGCTTCCTGCTCTAATTTTATGTTCAGCTCCAGCATTAGAGAAATCAGGCTGTGGAAAACAGCATACTGGGGAGATTGACCAAGTTTCTCCAGCCTCTTTCTGTAGACGGGGTGCAAAGTTTCACCATAATCCTGGTAAGCCAGCAGGGTCTTCTCATCCATATAAAGGGGCTGTAAACCTGGGAGGACTTTTTCCTGTAACAGCTGGAAAATCCTTAAACCCCCCCAGTCCAGATCGCCCCAGTGATAAAACCTACCGGTCTTTTCTTCCTGGCGGAAAAAATCAGCAAGCATCGTCAAAAACTTACGCTTCCTGGGTCCGGGAAATCCTCCCAGGTAGATAAGCAGTAAGTCTGGAGGTAACCCTTTACGCACCAGGTGATGAAAATTTGTTTTATTCTCCACCAGCAGGACTTTCCCGGCAAGGACTTGTTGAATTTCCACATCGTTAAGCATCTGGGTATCGATGACCGCCCCAAAAGCCAGGGGAGTAAGATCTATCCTTTGCCCCTGTAAGTTTATAACCAGTGGACCTGCCAGGAGGATTTCTTCAGAGGTTTTGACAATTCCCAACTCATAAAGGACATCTTCGTCACTAAGGTCAGGATCCCGCAGGTAATGGCTCCGGGCTATATTGACCAGATAGGAACGAACCTTCTGGCTAAAAAGCTTACTGTCCCCCAGGTACTTAAGACTGAAGACTCTTTCCAGCAGTTCTTCTTCACCTTTTTTCTCCAGGCCTTTAAGGGCTTTCAGGAGCAGTACCAAATCGGCCTTTTCCGCCGGAAGGGCAGGAGGAAAGACTAATCTTTCCCGTATTACCCCCTGGCAGTGATTTAAGAAATCCTGAAGCCAGGGCGCAACCATCTGTTCTTTATAGACCTGGATGCATTCATCTATTTCTGCCAGTTGGGCTCGTTTGGGAGTGCGCCCAATGAGCCGGTAGGCTTCTTCCACTTTCTCCAGGTTAAGGCTGACCCGCTTTAAAAGGTTATTCTTTTCTCCCCGCACCCACTCCACTTCCAGGATGCCTTTTTGCCGTAAGTCTTCTATTACCTGGTGGACAGCCTCTTTTACCTGGGGCTCTTCACCGGCAGCATAGGCGGGGAGAGAGTTTTTATCAAAGGTAAAGGTAAGACGGCGGTTGATTTTGGCTGTCCTCTGAAAATGGGCACTGTTTTCATATTTCGTCAGGAGCTGGCCTAAAATCATTTCCCGGTAATTCATTGCTTAAGCCCCCATTTCCATGATTTCTCTGGGGTCAAAGGCCTTGACAATGGTCTGGCGTTTCACCCTGGTTACGCAGAGATTGCGGTCCACCAGGGGAGCAATATCACCGATTTTTTCCGTAGGAGCGGAAAGAATCACCTGCAATCCCATGTCCCGGATAAGCCTGATGCTTTCCTGGATGCGCTGGTGATCCATCTTGCTGTAGGCTTCATCAAAGACAATGAGGCGCAGGGTATTGGACTCCTCATCCTTGACACGGTACAACTGCATAAAGGAAGCCAGCACAGCAATATAAAAGGGGGTCTGGGTTTCTCCCCCCGACTTTTTGGTAATGACCCGGGAGAGCCGGGATTCCCTGCCTTCATCGTCAATGTTGACCAGGTCAAAATCCAGGTATGTCCGGTAATCCGTGAACTTTTCCAGGTTTTTGGCCAGTTCCTGCCGCTGGTCGGCCGTCAGCACCCCTTCACCCGTATCCACAATCTGCCGGAACAGTTCTTCCACCGTGTCCTTGTACTTTTCCTGAAAAGCATTGGAAAAGAGGGTAAAACCTTCTACCAGCATGTCGTCCATAATCATATCGTAAAAATGGCGGTATTCTGCCCGGGGCATAACTGTAAACTTGTATTTGTCCCGGCCGAAAAAGGTGTCCTTAATGGCTTTGTTCAGGTCCCCTATCTGTTCCCGGGCATTTTCAATATTGGCCCGGAGTTTGCTGACAAAATCCTCCTGGAACTGGGTCTGGGCCCTTTCCTTGGCCTCCCGGATTTTTTCCTTGTACTCCAGTAAGAAAGTCTCCTTAAGCCGCGTCAATTCTTCCTCATAAGGGAAGTTTTCCCTTAAGGTTACGCTGAAAGAACCCTTGAAGTCCCTGTTATAATTAGTCCTTAGTTCCACAAGCCTGTCCCAGTGACCGTTACGCTTAGTTTCCGTTCCTTTCACCACAGGGGCGAAGGCCGCCAGGATGCTGGCAGGGTTTTTCCGGTTTTTCAGTTCCTGGTGAAAACGGGGTTCCCCCACCTCTTCCAGCCACTGGCTTTCATAATGCTGTTCCAGGTAGGCGTTTTGCTCTTCTAGTTCACTGGCTAATTCCGGGAGTTTTGCTTCCTTCATTTTTAGCTCAGCCTGGGTGGTACTCATCTCTCTAAAGCACAGCTTCTGGCTTTCCCGGAGTTTCTGAATCTGGGTTTCGCAGGCTTTGAACTTTTCCTCAAGTTTCACCAGATAAGAGAGGTCCAGAGCCCCCAGTTTTCGGATAACTTCTTCTAGTTTTTCTTCAACCTCGGGGCGTGAGGCCGCCTTTGCCTTAAGATTTAACAGGGTGGTAATGTCATTTTCCGTTAACAGGGGAGTATTTCTGACCTTATTGAGTTCTCTTACCCTGGGTTCCAGGCCCTTCGCCAGTTCCTTCACTTCCAGCAATTTTTGTTCTTTTTGCCGGATCAGTTCGGCAATAGCCTGCTTGCCGATATAAGGGGTTTCGAAACGCTGGGGATGCAGCTGACGGGCCACAAAATTATGATAGAGCATACAACTGGGCGTAATGGCGGTGCGGTGCTTCCGTAAATCCTCCAGTTTTTCGCATTTCATTACCCGGCCTAAGAGAAAATCGGCATACGCCCGGGCCAGGGGATCGGCTGTCTCCACTTCCTCGGCCAGGCTTCCCGGCAAAGCTTTAGCCTTTTCTCCCATCACCTTCTCTATATCAACAAGGCCCAGGTCGTAAAAGTACCTGGTAAATTTGAGACTGTCGTAAATCTCCAGGGCTTCCTGAAAATACAGGGGTTCAATGAGCAGGTAAAATTTCTGAGTATGCAGGTAGCCCTCTACAGCCTTCTGCCATTTGGGGTCCCGGATTTCCAGCAAATCCGCGAAAATCCTTGGTTTGATGATCCTGTTGTACCTGGTCGCCAACTCTTCCCCAATGGTATCACGGAGTTCCAGCAGGGAAGCGGGGTAGGGCTTGATGCCTTCTTTCAGGCCGTCAATTTCCCGGCTAAGTCTCTCCATTTCTTCCCGATATCCTTTTAGCTCTGTTTCTAAGCCCCAGTAGGCCTCATTGAGCCCATCTGCATATTGAACCAGGGCAGTTTTGAGCTCGTTAAGCTTAGCGAGATTCAGCAGCTGATAGGACTGCCTGGAAGCTCTGTTCAGTAATTCCAGGGAACTCTTGAGGTCAGGAGGTGTTGGCCGCTCCGCACCATCGCTTGCGCGCAAATGGGTTTCACTCCAGCGGATGACCTCCCGCCAGCTGCGATAATGGCCTTCCAGGATGGCCGAAAGCTGCCCTTCCGCCCCTTTGAGTTCTTCCAGCAAGCGGGTACAATGCTCTTTTTCTTTAGAAAGCTCCTGCTGCTTCCGGTAAACATCGGATTGAATTTTTTCGGCATAAAGCCCGTCCCGCTCCGCCACCAGACTGGCTAAGGCTTTTTCCTGCCTCTCCAGTTCTTCCGAAAGGGAAGCTGTTTTAGCGCCCAGTTCTCTAATTTCTTGCTCAAGGTCGCGGATCTCCTGGAATTTTTTCTCCACCAGAGCCCGGTCCAGGAGGTATTTCTGGACCCGCAGGCGCTCTTCCTCTTCCCGGTAAGTTTGATACTGGGCGGCTATACCCTCCAGGGCGTTAATGCGTTTCTCCACTTCGGCCAGTTCTTCTTCCAACTGCTTGTACTGGCGGATATTCTCCTGCATATCCGTAATATCCACGGTATTTTGCACATCACAGACAAATTCGGTAATAAAACCTTTGATATCCATGATGGGTGAGAAGGGAACGGCTTTGCGGAAAAGCCGGTAAAATTTCTCGTTCAGGTGGCCGAGAATCCCCCGCATCACCTCCTGGTAATCCTTATTGCTTTCAAAGAATTGGTACTGTTTGGGGTAACTGTTGGAAAAATAAGCTTTTAGACTTTTGATATTCATGGGAAGCTGTCCCTGGTAAAAGTGATGCTCGGGCAGCGGGGTCTTCAGGTGAAAAAATTGATGTTTATAGTCACCATCCTGGTAGGAATCAAAAACCACGCCCAGGCAGAAGGTCTTTCCTTCCCCAGTGTCCTTAAATTCCAGCACAAGATAACTGGAGAAATCTCCCTGGCGCAGGTAGATGGTATTGGTCTCTTCATCCTCGGCAATCTCTCCCCGCAGGTAACCCCGTAGGGTACGGGAAGACTTGTCATTGGCTGCTTTATTGAAATAATAACCTGAGGTATCCCCCAGCAAAACCAGTTGGAGAGCATCAATGATGGTGGATTTGCCGGCGCCGTTTTTTCCTGTCAAGAAGTTAATTTGTTTAAAATCAATGATTTCGTGGCGCAGGTAATGCCAGTTAATCAAGAGCATCTTCTGTAAGATCTTCATCGGCTTCCTCCTCCCCGGCCTCATCCCCGGATCCATCCTGCTTTAACCACTGGTAAAGGGCCGCGATCTTTTCATTGGTCACCAGTAAAAGAATAGAGGGATAAATGACCAGCCGGGTTTCGGGACTGGTCCAGCTCCCTTCGATCCTCTCGATAATGTTAAAGTTTCGCAACACAGACAAACTCTCTCTTAAAACAGTATCGGCAGGCTTTTTCTCAATGAGGCCTAAATGAAACATCTTTTCCACCATTTCCCCGATAGTAGTCAGGGCCTCTTTGCGCATGGAGAGTTTTTCCCGCTGTTCTTCGTAAATAAGGCGTAAAATATAAAGAAAATAAGTAACATGCTTGTTTAAACGGTGCCGGCTATAACCATAGCGGTTATAAAGGGCAATAACCCCCAGGTAGTTGTCCAGCTGTAATTCCCAGCCCGATACTTTGAGATAGTTTTTAAAGAGGGTATAATACCTTTCAATAAAACGGAAATCCTTATTAATGACAACTGTTTTGCTCTTTTGGTCTATTTCCTCTCTGACAATGAAAGTACACTGAAACAAGCGGTTCAGCACCTTCATAAACTGCTCTCTGTCCTTTTCACTGAGTTGTTCCCATTCATTTTGCCACATTACGTAAATACTCCTTTTCTCTGGCGATGACCAGGTCGGGCAGCCGGTAACCGTTGACCCAAAGATAGCCCTCTTTAAACTCAATTCTGTAAGGCAGCCCTTTCTCATCGTGTTTGATAACGGCCAGCAGCAATTTCACAAAATCCTCGTCACCGGTCAATTCCAGCTCTCCGGCCGTAATTTTCAGCCTGTCTTCAAGCTGAGCCATGATAAACTCCAAAACCTTATGATGGGAATAGACCTGCTGCAGGCGTTTCCTGAATTCCCGGAATTCTGCTTCAATTTCCTGGGGCGATGCCTCCGAGACCTCTGGATCAGCCAGGGGCTGGTGCTCCCTTTGCCGGCGCGGTTCTGTATAAAGGGAGACATCATCGACAAATCCCCGGGAAAAGAGAGGTAACCCCCTGGTTAATTCTGCCGTAAAGCGTACATTTTCCTTTTTCAAAGCAGGGACGGCCCGAAGAATCTCCACCAGCTTGCCCCGCACATCCTGATCAGTATTTAAGTAATACTGCATCCTCTCCACGGAAGCCCTGGTGTAGGTAGCATTCTTCTTATCGATCTGGGCCAGGATCCCGTCCAGTCTTTCATATGTATCCATAACCTCCCCAATCATCCGGATCACCTGAGAACGGGCCTCAGCAACCTCAGGGTATTCTCCCCGTCTCACCGCCGTCTTGGCCAGCTCCTGGAGCAGCTGGGGATCCCGTAACCACTCCCGCAGGATACCCAGGATGCGCTGCTTAAAACGGGGTACGCTGTCGAAGGTCTTGAGGGGATGGTAAATCTTATCGGAAATGAGCAGACGGAACTTATCAAAGTGTTCAGCCAGGATTTCTTTAATTTCCACCTGTTCCTGGAGCCTTTGATGATACAGGCGGATGTTATCCAAAAGCTCCCGAAGGCTGGCCCACAAGAGCTGGGTAGCCTGGCAGGCATGCTTTAAAGCGTCATACATATACTCATCCCGTTCCTGCTGGGCCGTGCGCAGGCTGGAGTAAGTAGAATAGACAAAGCCGTTGTATTCCACGGTTTTGCCATGAAGGATATCGTAAAAAAGATTCAGGAGTTTGCTGGCATAACCGGGTATCACATAGAGTTCTTCAAAGGAGGAGGCATCGGGTTCAGCTTCCAACCAGCCCGTCTCCAGGAATTTGCGCAGCAAAAAATGGGCCCGGCCCGAAAGGTTAACCTCCTCCCCCAGGCTGTAGACATCCCCTTCTTCTTCTTGTAGTTCCAGCATCCTGTTCTCCATATTGGCCACTAAACGGGAGACCAGGTCCTGTTTCTTTAACCGCGTCTCCTGCCGGTAGTGACGGTGGAGTACCAATAAAGCCTCTACATAGATTTCCCTGTTGGGTGAAGCAAAGAGGGAAAAGAAATTATGGGGAAAAACTTCAAAAAATTTCATAACTGCGTCCTTTCGGATATTACTTAACTATATTCTACAGTTTTAATGGATTATTCGCAAAATCTTTCGTTTTTCTTTTAAGAAAACAGAAAACACCACAGTAATTTAATACTGGTGGCGTTTTGTTTGTTCTGTAAGCGGGGTACGGGCGGCGGGAAGGGGGAATGGCCAGTACTACCATCGCTTATTTAAGAGTTCCGTCATCACCGGCCATAATTCCTCTTTTTCAAAACCCCGGCGCCAGGCGGCAATCCCTGCCAAACGGTACTTTTTCATGAGCTCAATTCGCTTCTTTATGGAATGACTGTCTTCCAGCCACATTTTATAGGTGGCCTCTCCTTCTTTCACTTCCACGTAATTTTGACCGGAAGCTTCATCAAGGACGATTTGGCCCTTGTGTTCCTTAATCCATTTTTCCGCCTGCTCCATGGAAAGGGCCTGGGAGGACAGGTTTATTTTTCCCGTTTCATCTTTCTCCACTTTCCAGAGCCGGGTATAAAAGGGTACACCCAGTAAAACTTTGTCATTGGGTACTTCTTGCAAGAGTTCCTGCAAGCCTCTTTCCACCCAGGGGAGGGAAGCAACCGAACCCGCTACAGGACTGGAGCGGCCATGTTCATCGTAGGCCATGACCATCACATAATCCACCACCTCTCCCAGGGCTTTACGATCATAACAAAGGGACCAGTTTTCACTCCTGGACTTAAATGTAACGTCTATGGATACTGTGCGTTCTTTTTCGTGTAAAAGGGGGGTAAGTTCCCGCACAAACTGGACCAAGGCTTCCTTATCCTTGAGATACACGTTCTCAAAATCAAGATTGATGCCGTCCAGTTGGTACAGGTCTACGTAACTTAGCAGCTGTTTAATCACTTTAATTCTCAGATCTGCATCATTAAGCATTTTATGGGTCAGTTCCGGATTAAAACTATTATCAAAAAGCCCCCAGACCTGCCGGCCATTCTGGTGAGCCCAGTCTACGAATTTCTTATCTCCGTTATTTTTGACCAGGCCCTCTTCCTGTAAGTGAAACCAGGTAGGAGAGATAACCTGTAAGCCCGGTAATTTACCGATTTTATCGGGATTTACCGTCGTAGTATTGACAAATTCCCAGGCTAAAAAGATGGGCTCTCCCAAGGGATTCCACGGTTGATATATTTCTTTTTTTATTTCCCGGTTTGCGATTTCCGTAAGCTTAACCTTCCTCTTCTCCAGGTAACCCATGAGTCCCTTTTCTGTTTCCAGCCAGTACCAGCCATTATCCTCTTTAAGAATTGCGGCCTGGGTATCCCGGTTTATCTCCCCGACCCACACAGACCTTTTGTCAGGCCTTGCTCTTAGTTTGGCTGTTTCTAAGACGACGCCCTGCTGGACAGGTTTTTTCAAATCATGGATGCTAACAATCTTTTCGTCTTCCCAGTTTATAATCTCCAGGTCGTAATAATTTTTTATGGGATCGACAGGTAGATAAATCTGGCCGTTAACGTTGATGACCGGATAAGTAAAAGAGTAGGGCTCCAGGTTTAACATCCCTTCCAGCTTACCCAGGGGAAAATGGTAGACATTTTTGGTTGTTGTGATGATTACGTATTTTCCCTTTTCATCCCACTGAATGGAAGGGTCAATATGCTCTTTAAAGAAAGTAAAGGGTAAATAGATTTGTCCCTCCCTATATAAGGCATTCTCTTTATATAAGTTTCCTCTATAGTAAATTTGCGGTTGACCGCCTGGATTTAAATTTCCCCGGACAAATCCCGGCGAGAAGTACAAGAGGACGAATAAAGCCAAAACCAGTATGGCCATAAGGGGCCCCTGATCCCCAATCTTAGGAACTCTCCGCAGTAATGTACTCATACATTAATTCCCCTTATCTTATATTCCCTTTTATCTTAGCAATATTTTGGGGGACAGGGGATAACAAAATGATGGAAATGTTGTAAACTGTGTAAAAGGACGCATATCACCTACCACATTATGGTATACTTTTTTTAGAAACCAAAGCAAAGGAGGTCATCCAGTGAAAAGCAGTGTCATTTCTTTAGTATTGGATAAACGCACAGAAGACGCCCCTGATGTCCAGGAGGTTTTAACCCGAAACGGCTGCCTCATCAGAGTACGTTTGGGGGTTCACGATGTCAAAGGTTGCTCCGATAATGGTCTTATCATCCTGGTGGTGGAAGGAGACGAAACAGAAATACAATCCTTCATTGACGATTTAAAGCAATTCCCCCGGGTGAGGGTTAATCACATGGACCTGTAGTTAAGTTAGTTGATAGTTGATAGTTGGTAGAGAACAGTAAAATAACCTGCCGGGGGCAGGTTATTTCACATAGGGTAAGCGCTCCAGGACACCGATAATCTCCTCGGTGGCAGGGTTACCCTCCATGGCATATTGGATGTATCCGTCCTTGTCTACAATATAGACCGTCCTTTGAATGCTTGTCCCGTTTGCTTTCAGAACATCATAGGCTTTCGCAACCTCACGGTCTGAATCTACAAGCAGGGGAAAATTAAATCCATATTTGTTGGAAAAATTTGCATGGGAATTCAAGCTTCCAGGATTAATCCCCACCACTATTGTGTCATAACGGCTTAAATCTGGTACTGCATCCCGTGCAGCGCTTAACTGTTTAATTCAGCCGCTGGTATTATCCTTGGGATAAAAAATAATGACCACATTACTTTTTCCCTGGTGTTCGGCCAAGTGAAACTGGCCTGCAGTTCCCTGTAAAGTAAAATCGGGGCCTTTAGTACCTAAGGGCAGCAAACTCTCCACTCCTTTCTTTCATTAAATTACTTCATTCTATTATGATGAAAAAAATCCTTTTTATCCCTTGACAGGAATTTGAATATAGTTTATTATGTTATTAGTAATTATTACTGATAACCATAATATACCAAGGAGGTATTCTGATGTCAACTGAAAAAAACTTAAAAGCAGCCTTTGCAGGAGAATCTCAAGCCAACCGCAAGTACCTGGCCTTTGCCCAGAAAGCAGAAGAAGAGGGTCATAAGAGTATTGCTAAATTATTCAGGGCAACAGCGGAAGCCGAAACCATCCATGCTTTAAGCCATTTGAAAACGCTGGGAGAAGTTAAAAGCACCAGGGAAAACCTGGAAGCAGCCAAAAGCGGTGAAACTTACGAATTCGAAGTCATGTACCCCGAGTTTTTGGAAGAGGCTAAAAAAGAAGGCCATCAGGCAGCCATTAAAACCTTCCATTTAGCTAACGAAGCGGAAAAAGTCCACGCAAAACTTTATGAACAGGCAATGCAAGAATTGGACAAAGGAATTGAACATGACTACTACTTATGTCCTGTCTGTGGCAATATTGAAGTAGATCAGGCTCCTGAAAAATGTAAAATCTGCGGCGTTTCCGGCAGTAAATTCATTAAATATTAATCCATTACCCCCTTCCGAACTGTAAACGCTAAAGCTCTTTAATTTCTTTAATTAAGGTGCTTTGGCGTTTGCTTTTCTTCATGAATTTCTTCGAATATGAACAGTTTTTTTCAATTTATCCTTCTGGATTAAATAATACCCTAAGACAACATGTAAGCCAACAGCCAAGAAAAAAGTAAGGACCTCATGCCAACGAAGCAGTACAATGAGATTTTTCTTATGAAAAAACCACTCCACCAGGGTACTGCCAATAGAAAAAGCCACAATAAAAGAAAAAGCCCATAAATAGTTCTTTTTCGGCAGTAAATGGGCAAAAATGATTTCAGCCACCCCCCAGGCCAAAAGAAGAAAAATGGGTATACCAAATAAATCCACAGGAGGCATTAAGAAGTTAAACTCCCACAGCCGGAAGACATGAACAGCTAAGACCTGGATACCGGCGGCTAGAAAAACCCCTGCCACCAAACCAAAAGGGAGAAGTTCAAAAATCTTTTCCCTGGGCACCAATATTAACATACTTAGGGTAAGAAGAATAAAAAAGATTGGTCTTAGTAAGCTCTCTGGAGCCATTCACCATTTCTCCTTAAAAAGGGGCAGATTATCTATAATTTAAGTATTCCCAAAGACAAAAATATTATGGTAAAAATTCATATGACTCTTTAGCGCGTTTTATATATCATCCATTGTGTATGAGACAAATTGAATTGCTCTTTAAAGGGGAGTAGCTGGCGGGTTAACCGCTGATAAAGTCGTCATTACGGTCCATGACCCGGCTTTACCTATGCAGAGGCAAAAGCAAGACCTTTATCTCTAAAACTGGAGATAAAGGTCTTTTTTTATACCTCTATTAATACTTTCCCCAATTTTTCTCCATACTAAAAAACTAGAGGAGGTTACGAAATGGTCTATATTCTTTTGTCTGTAAGTTTAGCAATTATTCTTTTCAGCGCTGAAGTATTCACCAATGGCATTGAGTGGCTGGGCAAAAAACTCAACCTTTCCGAAGGATGCGTGGGCAGCCTTTTGGCAGCGGTAGGTACGGCTCTCCCGGAAACCATGATTCCTGTTATTGCTATTCTTTTCGGCACCGGAGCAGAAGCCTCCCATATCGGTATTGGTGCTATCCTGGGAGCGCCTTTCATGCTATCAACTATTGCCATGGGATTAGCTGGGTTTGCTGCAATATGTTTTAAATTCCAGGGTAAGAAAAGAACTCATATGATGATTAATGAAGGCATTATGAGACGGGATTTATCTTTCTTCCTAATCGTTTACGCTGTAGCCCTGGCAGCGGCTTTCCTACCCGGCGGCTTCATCAGAATAATTGTAGCTTTAGGACTGGTAGGCGCATACGTTTACTATGCCATGGAAACACTGAAAGCCGGGGAATGCCAGGCTGACGCTGATTTGCACCCTTTGATCATCGCTAAGAAAAACCCCAATCCGTCCCTGTCCTTAGTTCTCCTCCAGATCGGCCTCGCCCTGGGAGGTATTGTATACGGCGCTCATCTTTTTGTCGATGGGATCACTCACCTGGCTGTTGTTCTGGGTATTCCTGCTTTTGTTCTCTCCCTCATTATCGCTCCCATTGCTACCGAGTTGCCGGAGAAGTTTAACAGTATTATCTGGATAAGGCAAGGTAAAGATACTCTGGCTCTGGGCAACATCACCGGAGCCATGGTCTTTCAGAGCTCTATTGTCCCCGCCCTGGGAATCGCCCTGACTCCCTGGGAACTGTCTTTCCTGGCTTTAATCAGCGGTATTCTGGCTCTGACAGCTGCCGGCATCGTCTATTATTTCCTACGCACGGGGGGTAAGATCAAACCAACCACTCTGGTCACCGTAGGTTCCCTGTACCTTGTGTTTATTGCTGCAGTAATCTACACAGGGGGCGGAACACACTAATTACGACTTTCCGTTTACCGACGTCCGATTTCCGACCTAACAAGACATCGATGCCACTATAGGTGGCTCCATCAGATAACGCAACTAGAATAGGTATGACTAGAAACTAATAACTAGTAACTAGTAACTTAAAAAAGCCGCCTCGTGGGCGGCTTTTTTACTATTCCAGAATACCGGCGTATTTGCAGGTGATTTCGATGAGTTTAACCAGGGCTTTAACAGCGTAACGGGCTCTTTCCTCAATGAGCTGGCCGTTGTCATCGCAAGTACCGAGACCGGGTGAGATATAGATGTTAGCGTCATAAGCAATAGTAGGAATAACGCCCATTTGCGCCATACCGGTCTGGAAGATGTTGCTGCCGGCATACATATCTTCGATGGAGAAGATGGGAATACCCATACGTCCATTCTTCCAGGTTCCTTCATAGTTAACTTCCACAGCAGTGGAGTTGTAGGACTTGCTGATAATGATACCCTCTTTGAGCTGGGGATCAATTTGGGCAAATTCTTCCACAACAACCTTGTAGAGATCGTCAACAGGCTTGGTAAGAACTTCAGGCTTATCTTTGAGTACGCGGAGAGCAGCCAGAGCACCAACCAGGGCTTCCTTACCAGGGTCATTGGTAACGTAAGCAGCTTTACCGTAGGAAGCAGTAGTACCGTAACGATCACCATGCATACCCATAGCGCGACGAATGGGTACCATAAACTCTTCTTTTCCGATGATCAGACCGCAGAGAGGTGAACCGGTGGCTTTGTCCATACTGTAGATAATCACATCAGCACCGTTTTTCACAGGATTAGTGCCTACGAAAGGTAAGCCCCAGGCGTTGTCAATGACATAGGGAACGTTATATTTTTTGGCAACTTCCGCAACCATTTTCTGCAGTACGGGAGTACCGTTTTCATCTTTTACGCCGTAACCGTAACCAGGTGTTTCATAGCCTAAGCTGGTGAAACCGGTAAGCATAGTGGCATGGCGTTCAGCCAGTTCTTCTAATTTAGCTTTGGAAGCCACAGGATCAACTTCTGTGAGAAGGGGTACAGGATGATACTTAATGCCATGCACATCGTACTTAGCGCCAACCAGAGGAGCTATAATAGTGTCCAGATTGTTTTGACGCTTACCATAGAAACCTAATTCACCTGCTGTGGAACCTCTGTCAGCAAAGATGTCCTTATAACGGGGCGGGAAGGGACGTCCATAGCCGCCTTGGTGATGCAAGTGCTTTTCGTACAGAGCTATGTAACGGGCTCTGTAGTTATCGCCACGACCCATAGCAGGAGGTGTAAAGAGGGTATCAAAGGTTACCCAGAGGCCAGCTTCACAGGTGTTTACAGGCGCTACATCATAGTCGTCGCCATAGACCTCTTTCACAAGGCCTCTCATTTCCTCTACATAGGTGGCCAGGGGAACAACTTTCTTGGCTTCCACCTCGCCGGCATGAAGAATATCATCCCTGAGAGGAGCAGGACAGCCGGAAATGGCTCCAGTCAAACCGAACTTCCCTTTGAGTTCCGCAGGGATCCCGATTTCTTCTGCAGCCTTTTTGGCTTCCGCATAAATATTGGAAATGTTGGCCTGCAGATGTTTGTACATTTGATACTTGAATTTAAATTTTGCCATGAAAAACAACTCCTTTTATTTGGTAATCTTTATTTATGTTAAATCAGAAAGGATAACTTTCTGATTTTTATCACCTACTTACTCCTCAAGGAGAGAACCGCGTCCGGCCCGTCCTGGGTATGCCCCTTCGGCTACACTGCCCAAAAGACCGTCATATAAGGCACCTACAAAATCGCCTTTGGCTGCTACTGCCTCTAATACTTCTTCAATGCCTTTTTCCATCCGTTCTGCCCAAATTTGTGCTTTTTCCGTTGGCTGGATACCTGCACGGCCAAAGAAACGGAAGGCTTCTTTGAGGGCCCGTAAAGTATCAATCCGGGAAGGAGCCGAGATGGGACCGCCGGAATAAGCCTCATCAGAGGAGGCTATAGAGATGGCTTCCACACCTAAGGAGGAGGCCAGGGCTCCATGCAGGGCTGTGGTTACTGAGGATTGTACCCTGTCTTCCGTCTGGGTCAAAAAGCCGATGGGTGCGCCGGGCCAGATAGGTGCATCCACGATATTACGCAAAGCCATAATCTTGGCAGCATTGAAGTCAATATAGTTATCACTCATCTCACCAGAAACCATGACCTCCGGCGAGTAACAGAAAAGTGGCTGCAGGATAGGTTTACCACCGAGACGGCGTCCCAGGTGGGCCGTGATCAGCATTCCGGCAAAGGCTTTATGGGCAGGAACACCGCACAATTCCTCATTAGTGACCACATCAAAGGGCAAATTATACTGAACGGCGTAGCGTATAGCCTGGATGGCATCTACGGTTAAACGAGCGGGATCGGTACCGGCTCCCAAAGAACCATAAGCAATATTAATTTTGGTGAGGTCTGCTCCCATAGCCCCTGCCAGGAGGACTGTTTCAGGCGTATTAAGCCCACGGTGAGCCCTCACCTGCCAGAGGGTATTTTGGCATAAAGACCCTTTAATCCGCATAAGGTTTTCCGGGGTGATGATGGAACCGTCTTCCTCATGGGTCAGATAGCCTTCCAGAAAACCTTCTGTACGGGCTCCCCAGGAGGGGTCAAAGTGAACAACGCCGTCAGCTCCCCAGGCTTCCCCTGTTTTAATATGGGCAATATCCATAAAAGGGCAGCCCGTGCCATACTGGATAAAGACTACCGGCTTGGCCTTGCTGTGCTGGAGTTTCTGCACCGTCATTCGCATTTGCGTTTCAGACACGTAACTGTCCAGGCGCGCTAATTCTTCAGCACTCAAAGGCCTAGTTTTGGGAGGCATCGTGCCTTTTTCATAAAAATCCTTTACCTTAACGTCACACCATTTTAAATATTCCTGCAACAACCCGGAACGATCGGCGCCTGCCGGCACTTTCAAAAGCTTCTCCCTGATTTGCGCCCGTTTAATGGCAGGTGATGTTTTGTGCTGCGCCCAGGCCAGGATGGCATCTACGATTGCATCCAGGAGCTTTTCTACGCGCTTGTTCTTGTATATATAGCTGAAGCCATCGGCTATGGCCACTTTTTCCTTGGTACTGGCACTTAAATCGGGCTGGTATTCCACACCTTCCAGGAAAGCCAGCACTTCTTCGGGTTTGGTACCGGGACCAAAACCGGCATCATAGCCCAGCTCCTGGGCCAGTTCGGGGCGGATACACATTCCTCCAATGGCCAATTTCACCTTTTCCCTAAGGCCAGCGGCTTCTGTTAAATCGGCAAACCTGGCTAAGAGTTCGGCAACACCATAGCCTAAGGTACGGCTGATCAAAATGGCAGCCACATTATTCTCCAGGGCTACTTTGATAATTTCTTCCGTCTGGTAATCAGGAGGCAGCAATATGGTTTTAAATCCTGCCTCATCCAGGGCTCGCTTCATAATCTTTAAACCGATATCATGAACCGGATCAAGGGGTGCCAGCAAAATGGGTCTTTCTTTATTCATTGGCCTTCCCTCCTTCAAGCCACCCGTAATGGTCACCCGGACGGTAAACATATCCCCGGGCTCTTACCCTTGCCCCCGGACCTGTAAACTGGATAAAGACAATGTCAATATCCTTAAGGCCGAATTTCTCCAAGAGATTTAAAGCCAGGGCCCTCCCTTCCGCTTCGTCTTTGCAGACAAAATAAGTTTCAATGTCCACGGCATCAAGAATCTTTTTGTAACAATTTTCCATAATTTTCCTCCCACCTCATCAATGATGAGTAGTATTGGGTAAAAATTTTTCCCGGTACCTTAACGTTTTTCCACTTCATCCCAGTACTTGTTTACGTCTTTAATGAGGTTTTCAATATGCTCCTGCATGTATTGCTCCGCCAGGTCCGGATTATGGGCTTCAATGGCTGTAACAATTTTGGCATGGTCAGCGGAAACCACACTGTGTACTTCTTTGCGGATATATTCCAGAACAGGCGCCAGTTGTCCGTCCTGCCTGATGAGTTCCATAGCTCCCTGCAAAACTTTATTGCGGGAAGCCCGGGCGATAATACGGTGAAAAGCTACGTCCTGCTCAGCGGCGCCACCTTTCCAGTGGGCTACCCTCTCTTTCTGCAGGCGCTGGATATGCCATAGTTCCTTAATCTCTTCGTCCGTGGCATGAATGGCCGCTAAGCGGGCCAGTTCCCGCTCGATGGCACGGCGGGCTACCAGGATATCAATGAGTTCTTCCTTGGTCCGGCTTTCCAGCACACGGAAAAATTCCAAGCCCTGATCAGCCCGGAGCTTTTTATCTTCCAGTTCTTTTAGCTTGGCATATCCCAATGCTGTTAAGGTTCTGCCCTGGTAACCGATCTTTGTGGTATACCCCTGACTGTCTAGTTGGGCAAGGATCCTGCCGGCCGTGGCCTCGCTAACATCCCAGCCGTAAGTTTTCAACTCACGGCTTAGATAACCTGAGCCCACAGGAGATTCACTTTGTCCTATGATAAAAAGCGCTAAATAATCCTGCCTGTCCTTTTCTGCCAGCATCAGGTTTCATCCTTTACACGTTCTTATTTTAGTATAGACCTATTGAGAATGTTTTTCAATATTTAATTATTTAATTATTCGCCATAGATAAAAATATTCCTGCTTCACTGTTTTTGTTCTTATCAAGAATATTTTATCTCATTTAAAAAAGGTATACCAGTATTTTTCGCAAAGCAAAATATTAATATACCTTGAAAAAAAGTGAGGAGGAGCATATTGCTTACCATTGGTCCCCGTATTCTCCTTTTCCTGCTTATGTTTTTAATCCTTTTTCCCTGCCAGGTAACCGGCCAGAATAATACAGCCTCCCTTATAACTATCTTAATACCCGGCCTCACCCTGGAGGATCTCAAGGCCCCGCAGCTCCATCATCTTCCCACAATGGCCGCTAAAGGTTCCTTAGGTTTAATGAATACCCTGAGCGGGGGTAATAAGCAGTTGCCCAATGCTTACCTTACTTTGGGCTCGGGTACCCGAGCAGCATCACCCAAAGAGGGGGTCCTGGGCTTTGAGCAATCCGAAGAATTCCATGGCTTAAAAGCCGCCGATCTCTATCTGCGATATACCGGTAACCCATCTGGAGATGCCCGGATTATCCATCCCTACTATTATGCGGTATATGCTGGCAATTCTCCGGAGTTGAAACCAGGTCTTTTGGGCGGTACCCTGCAGGAAAATGCTGTTCCTGTGACCCTTTTAGGCAACCATGACCTGCCGGGAGTACTTGCCCGCCCTGGTGTCCTTTTTGCCATGGACCACAGGGGTAAGGTACCGGAAGGTGCCATAGACCAGCGTTGCAATAAAATCAGCATTTTTTCCCCCACATATTATACAACTAATTATCCATACCTGCTCACTAAAACAAAACAAATTCTGCAATCTAAAAAGGGATTAATCATTCTTGACCTGGGTGACCTGTCCAGGTTAGAAAACCTGAGCAGCCATATTGCTCCAAATATTTACCAGAAAACCCGCGAAAGTATTTTAGCGGAAATGGATGCTCTTGTAGGCGTTTTAATAAAACTTTCCCAGGAGCATGGAGCGAGCCTTTTGCTGGTTACACCCTATCCCTCCAAGAACGAGATCCTAAGGGGTAATACCCTGGCCCCTGTCATTTATTACCCCAGCCAGAACATGCCTGGCCTTTTAACTTCGGCCAGCACCAAAAGAGAGGGTATAGTGACGAATTTGGATATTGTCCCCACCATTCTCAACTTTTTTCACATAAATCCGCCCATCCTCTTTACCGGCACCCCTCTTCAGGTTATACCCCGGGAAAAGAGCCTGGAATTTCTTTTTAACCTGCAAGAAAAACTCCTGGCCAATCATCAACAGAGACCCCAAATCCTGAAACCTTATGTCTTCCTGCAGATTATTATCATCCTTTCTACCATCTTTCTTTTATTGCTGCATCATCCCTGGGTTAAATACTGCCGCTATTTTCTTTTATTACTGACCCTTTTTCCCCTTATCGTGCTGTTTTTACCCCTTTTTCCCAGCCTTAATATATTTTCCCGTACTCTTTTTATATTAACAAGTTTAATCTTATGCACCGTCGTGCTGGAAAAGAAGTACGACCCCATCAAACGGCTAGCTTTTCCTTACCTCTTGACAGCTTTTTTTATTGTTGCTGACCTTTTGCAAGGAGCACCCCTGATGAAAAGTTCCTTGCTGGGTTATGACCCCATTAGCGGTGCCCGTTATTACGGGATCGGCAACGAATACATGGGCGTTTTGCTGGGGTCCAGTCTCATGGGATTATCACTCTTCCTGGGAACCTCTAAGAGTCATTTTTCTTCCCAGTTTCTTTACCTTTTGCTCCCTTTGCTAGCCATTTTCCTGACAGGTTTAATAGCCGCCCCTCAGTGGGGAACAAATGTGGGAGGTGGCATTACCTTTTTTGTAAGCTTTGGGATTTTTCTTCTCGCCTTCTTCGAAAGAAAAATCAATATAAAAACCATTACCACACTGGGCTTATGTACTGGCTTGGTCCTTTTCGCTTTGTTTTATTTTGACTTTAAAAGACCCCTGGAAACCCAGTCCCATATCGGCCTAACGGCGAGAATTATTCAGGAACAGGGGCTTTCCTCCTTTTTCTCCATCGCCGGCCGTAAAATTGCCATGAATATAAAACTGATACGCTATACCATCTGGAGCCGGGTATTTATGACCTTCCTGGGTACTTTTGCCCTTTTATTTTACCGCCCGCCCGGTTTGGTTAAAGGGCTAATGGAAAGATATCCCGAACTGAAAGCAGGTTTTCTGGCGGGGATCACGGGCACTTTTACGGCCTTAATCGTTAATGATTCGGGAATTGTGGCGGCAGCTACTTCTATGATTTTCGTGGCTCCCACACTCCTTTACCTGGCCGTGGAAAGCATAGCGAAAGATGAGGGATAGCACGACGGGGGCAACGAACAATAAAAAGCAAAAGAGAGGCCAGGCCTCTCCTTTCAACTAGCAACAACCACTGACGTCCACTTCCTTACTCTTTTTTTTCATCACTTCCTTGCAGGCTGCTTCATTAAATTCAGCAGCGCCGCTGCAGTCATTCGTGAGAAACTTTTTGCATTGCTGGCACTGGCTGCAGACCATACAGTTTCCCCCTTTTTCTTTAAAGTAGCGTGTTACTTTTATATTGTCTCCAGCAGCTCGCTTTTTATGTTATGGAAAAATTGGCTTGCGGCAAGGGTAAGACGAAGGCAGGGGCTTTCGCTGCACTTGTACCCGTTGTGCAAAGAAAAAAATTCGCTAAAAGATGTACTTTTAGCGAATTATTAAACGTATTTTTTAAGAAAATTGTAGCTAGAAGAGAATGCGGTCACGCTGTATGTTCACATTCATTAACAACCCCAAAGCAATCATATTAGCTAAAAGGGAGCTGCCCCCATAACTAACAAAAGGTAAAGGTATACCTGTAATCGGCATAATGCCAATGGACATGCCCACGTTCTGCAAAATATGGAAAGCAAACATGGAACAAACACCGATGGCCACCAGAGAACCGTAGGCGTCTTTGGCTTTACCGGCAATCTTGATGCCACGGTAAATCACTACGAAGAAAAGGCTTAACAACAGGACGGAACCCACAAAGCCAAACTCTTCAGCCAGTACAGGGAAGATAAAATCAGTCCACTGCTCAGGCAAAAAGTCACCTATATTTTGCGAACCTTGACCCCAGCCTTTGCCCAAAAGCCCGCCTGAGCCTACAGCGATCTGTGACTGAATCACATTCCAACCCCAACCGCGGGGGTCAATCATGGGATCAACAAAAACAACCAGGCGCATGAGCTGGTAATCCTTGAGCGGAAGCCACCAGCCCCAGGTGTAATGACCGTAAATGGCTAACACAACGGCTCCCAGTCCCGTGGCGACCAGCATAAACAGCAATAGGGGCGGAGCACCGGCAGCCAAAAGCATGCCAAACATGATAGCCACATAAACCAAGCCAGTCCCCAAATCGGGCTGTTTGAGAATCAACAAAAGAGGAATGCCCACATAAATAAAGACAGGAAAAAGATCTTTTAGGGTATTCAGCCTGCCAATTCTGGGAACCAAAAATTGGGCCAATCCTAAAATCAACAAAGCCTTTACAATTTCGGCAGGCTGGAGTTTAAAAGGCCCAATGGGGATCCAGGCTTGAGCCCCTTTGGTTTCCTTGCCCAGTACCAGAACAGCTACTAACATCAGGATGTTCAGGGCATAGATCCAAACACCGTATTTAGCCAGTTTGCTGTAGTCAATAAATAAGACAAGGAAAAAGGCCACAGTTCCGATAAGAATCCAGGCAATCTGGCGGTATACGAAGTTGATTTTATAAATTTCACTGGCATTTACCGTAGCGCTTTTCAAAACAAATAAGCTCATCACAAGGATGAGCCCTACCGCACCCAATAAGGTATAATCAAGGCCTTTCAGTAATTTCCTTAATCGCATTGTAAACCACCCCGTTCTCTTACCATTATACCCGGAAATAAAATCAACTCAAAGGGCATTTGCAAAAATCGGGGTATTATTGCACCTGTAATTTTTGCCATTTATTCCATTTATTATGCATTATTATGTGCGGGATTGATCATATCCCCGTTTAATCTTAAGCACTGGGATGTTGGCTACCAGGGCAACAGACTTCTCATCAGAATTCAGGGTAATCTCTGTACCTTTCCGGTCAATCTCCATATAGCCGTTAATGACCTGGAGAAGATCTTCTTTCAAATTATCCAGAAGCTGGGGAGAGATTGTAGCCCGGTCGTGTACGAGTACCAGACGCAGTCTTTCTTTTGCCACATTTTTACTGCTAAGAGAAGCCTCTTTTCCCATTACCCTACTAAAAAAATCCATTTTCCGGCCCCCCTTTTCTTAGCTTTTAAAACCAAAGAGCTTTTTCAATTTTCCTAACACACCGTCTTCCACTTCCAGAGAAATAAGCGGAACTTCCTCCCCGGTAATCCTTTTGGCGATATTCCGGTAAGCCTGTCCGGCCCAGGAATTCATATCCAGTACCGCAGGTTCCCCCTTGTTAGTGGAAATAACGATGGTTTCATCCTCAGGCACCACACCAATCAAATCAATGGCCAGAATATCAATCATGTCATTAATATCCATCATGTCACCCTTTTTCACCATCTTGGGGCGAATCCGGTTAATGATGAGTTTGGGATTGCGTAATTCCGCCGCTTCCAATAAACCGATGATCCTGTCGGCGTCACGGACAGCGGCAACCTCCGGTGTTGTTACCACAATGGCCTTTTCCGCTCCCGCTATGGCGTTTTTAAACCCCTGCTCAATTCCGGCAGGACAGTCAATAATGACATAATCAAAGTCTTCTTTTAATTGCTGGCACAAGACTTCCATTTGTTCAGGCTTTACGGCTGTTTTATCCTTGGTCTGGGCCGCCGGTAAAAGAGCCAGATTATCGAAGCGTTTATCTTTGATTAAGGCTTGCTTGAGCCGGCAATGACCGTTGGCTACATCTACCAGGTCATAAACAATCCTGTTTTCCAGGCCGAGGACGACGTCAAGATTTCTTAATCCGATATCGGTATCGACTAAGACTACTTTTTTACCCATTGCCGCCAAACCTGTTCCGATATTGGCCGTGGTCGTCGTTTTGCCCACACCGCCTTTACCAGAAGTAATCACAATAACTTCACCCATCAGCCTACTCCTCCCATATCTAAAGTGATTTACGAATCTTTTCAATTCCTTCACAAATAATCATACCATCAACTACCTGGGCGACCTCCGGTTCACTGGGTTCTTCCTCAGGAGCCCGGGTAATATAACCTGCTATCCTCAACTGTGTTGGTTTTAAGCGCAAAGAAGTAATCAGGACCTCCTCATCCCCCTCTACTCCTGCATGGGCTATGCCCCGTAAGGTGCCCATGACCACGATAGAACCTTTCGCAATAACTTCAGCACCGGGATTAACGTCGCCTAAGATAATCACATTGCCCGGAAAGGTAATCTTTTGCCCTGAGCGCAAATTTCTTTTCAGGATCAGAGAAGGTAATTTGCTCACGAACTCCTGGAGAGGACCAGTTTTTTCCCTGACTTGTCTTCCCTCGTCTCCTTCCTGTCCCTCCCTAACCGCCTTACCAGTCTGAGATTTAATACTCTTTACTTTTAAACCACTTTCCTGGAACGTATTCCAGATTTCAGCTACCTGTTCCGAGGTCAAGGTACGATTCCCAGTATCAATCACCACACTTGCCCCCTCAAAAAAGCTCCCCTCTTTACCTTGCAAGCGGTTTTTTAACCGCTGGATAATCTCATTCCATAAGGCCTTATCGTCACAGATCACCAGTAAACCTTCCCTGTTGCCTTTGAAAGTAACGATTTCTTGTTTCATCCGCCTAATGAATTCCCCCTAGCTTGTCCCGAGTATGTTTCTTTGGAAAAAGGCCTTCCACTATGTTCGATAAAGGAAGAGAAAATCCCTGCCAAAAGATAGGAAAAAAACGGGGTTTTTTTCCCCGTTTTTTTTGGGATTTTGGACAGTTTTTTTAGCTGGCGAGCGTTGGAAATTACGTATTTTGCCCTCCCTGGGGCTCCGTTGTCGAAGGTTCACTGATATTGTTGGAAATATCTGGTGTTTGATCATTGCCAGATGTTTCCCTTGCTTCCTGCCGGTTATCACCCTGGGGAGTTTCAGCAGGAACCTGGTTAGGTTTTAGTTCCTGGTGAACGATCCCGAAATATTCTTCAAAGACGGCCTTGGCAATCAAACCTGCTGATCCTCCGCCGCTAAAGCCGTGTTCCACCACGCCGGCAAAAGCAATCTGAGGGTCATCGGCCGGAGCAAAGGCGATAAAAAGACCATCAAAATCCTTATTCTTAATATATCCTGCCCGTCCCGGCTGGGCTGTCCCCGTTTTTGCCGCCACTTTAATGTGGGCAGGAAAATGCTTAAAGAGAGAATACGCCGTACCCCCGGGAGCTGTAACTGCCAGCATAGCTTTATGGGTTTCAAGAATCGTATTGGGGGAAACGGAAGCGGTATTTAACAATTCCGGCTGAAACTCCTTTACAATGCTGCCATCAGGGGCCAGAATCTTGTCGGCCACATAAGGCTTATAACGTTTGCCGCCGTTGGCGATGGTGGCCACATAATTAGCCAGCTGGATAATGGTATACTGGTTATAACCCTGTCCAATACCGGCATTATAGGTATCATATTCGTGCCACTCGGTATAGTGGGCCAGCTGGTTTTTTCTTTCCTGTTCCCAGACTCTGATTTTTGCGTTTAATTCCTGCTGCAGCCGCTTTTTCTCCCGATCGTCGGAAGTCCCGTTAATCTTTGCTTCGTATTCCGTCTGCAGGCTGGCGATCTTATCATCAATCTTCTTGTTTATGTTGGCAGCACGGGCTTCAAATTCTTTCTTCTGCCACTCCAGATGGGGCAAGAGCCCGGAACTTTCGTAAGGCAGGTCAATTCCTGTAGGCTGCCCTAAGCCAAATTCCTGACCAATCTTACCGATCTGAGCGATGCCGGCCCGTCGGGCCATCTCCTGAAAATACACGTTACAGGAGCCGGCCATGGCCGAATAGTAATTCACCCGCCCATGGACAGACCAGCATTTAATAAAAGGGGGATTCCAGTACCGGCCTGTACACACTACGGTATCCAGGGGAGAAGCTTTACCCGCTTCTAATACGGCCATACCCGTCACAGGCTTAAAAGTAGACCCCGGTACATAGTTGCCCTGGATTGCCCTGTTTCTCAGGGCCGTAGGGGTATTGCGGAAATAGTAGTCCACCAGATCCTGTTTCAGGGGTTTACCGTTGAAGTCATCGGGATTTAAAGTAGGACGGCTGGCCATGGCCAGGACCTTCCCTGTTTTTACATCAAGTAATACGGCAGCCCCGGCCTTGGCCTTGGGATATTGTTTCTGTAAGTTGGCCAGGGTTTCATCAAAAGCTTTTTCCATAGCCTGCTGCAGCTTTAAGTCAATGGTTAAAACCAATTTGTTCCCCGGTACAGGCGAAATATAACGAACCTCCCGGACCGGTTTGTTTTTGGCCGTCACCTCTACCTGGCGAAAACCGTTTTTGCCACGCAAATATTGCTCATAAGTCTTTTCTATCCCCGTTTTACCTACCAGGGCACCCAGGCTGTAATCTTCAAAGCCGGGCTGGTCCAGTTCCTCTTTGATGGCATGAACATAACCCAGCACATGGCCGGCCAAGGTACCATAAGGATAAGAACGCTGGGGTTGAATATCAATATTCACCCCCGGCAGGTCCCGGCGTCTTTCCTCAATAGTTGTTACCAGTTCAATAGGAATATCCCGTTTAATGATAATGGGCTCAAAAAGACGCTTACGCTGGGCTTTGATCATTTCTTTGATACTCTCGTAAGTAATTTCCGGATCTTGCAGGATATCCACCAGATTTTTTATAGCTTCATCAATATCTGCATCCTTCAATCGTAGATAATCCAGGGATAAGTTAAAAACGGGCCGGCTGGTGGCCATAACCTGGCCGTTTTTATCCAGCACTTCGCCGCGGGGGGCCACGACGGGGACCCAGCGCATGGTGTTGGATTCCGCCCGGGTTTTGTACAGATCGGTATTAATTAGCTGTAGCCAGGCCAACCGCAGAAAGATAACGGCAAAGATCATAATGACAGCTGTTAGATACACCCGGAGGGTTCGGTCCAGTATTTTTTTGGTTTTTGCTCCCCCCATAGAGTACCTCCTTTTTCTCTAACCAGCCTGGGTTTCCTCATTTTGGGTGGCCCAGTTATAAAAACGGGCGTAAATAAAGGGCACCAGGCAGCTATTATAGATTGCCAGCGGTATCCCCTTCCATAACCAGAGGTTCCATGACCAGGTTAGTCCCATGATTTTACCAAGGGAAAGAAAGATGAGTTCATTAAACAAAGTTCCCACAAAAAGTGTTAAAAAAGGTACTAAAAGATTTTCACGAAAAGCTCCTGTGGCAATCCAGCCGAACACGCAGGAAGTTAGTCCTTTGGTTAAGGCATTCATGCCAATAAATCTCCCCAAAAAAATATCCTCCAGAAGCCCCAGAAAAAAACCGAAAACCCCTCCCCGGGCAGGTCCCTGAAAAATACTATAAAAAAGGACCAGTATGAGAATGATATCAGGTTTTACCCCCGCAATAATCAGGTGGTTAAAAAGGGTTGATTGCAGTACCAACCCCATGAGAGCCAGGAAAAACAAGACCGGGTAATTCATCACAGGCCTCCTTTCCCTTCTCTATCCAAAAATTGTGGTGCAATATCAGCTTCAGGTTTTTTTACATTTAAAATCACAAAGACCTCTTCCAAACGGCTGAAATCCACGAAGGGTTCAATGACAGCGGATTTCATCAGTCCATTGGCATCGGGTTTTACTTCTACTACCACGCCGATACGGATTCCTTTGGGGAAAACACCGCCTAAACCGGAGGTTACCACTGTTTGCCCGGGTTCGATGGGCGTGTCATGGGGCAGGTGAATCATCTGGAGATATTCAGAATTATCCAGACCTTGCACCACACCTGGGGTGATCCTGGTTTCAAAAATTCTGCCGCCAACGGCCCCTTCCCGGTCTAAAATTAAGAGAACCTCCGCCGTATTGGCCGTAACATTCACAATTCTCCCCACCAAACCTTGGTGAGTCACAACAACCATGTTGGGTTTAATCCCGTGGTTTGCTCCTTTATTAATCATGATGGTCTCATACCAGTTGCTGGGGTCCCGTCCTATGACCTTGGCCAGTTCCAATTGATAATGATTGGTCTTCTCTTCTTTATAATTTAAAAGCTTTTTCAGCCGTTCATTCTCCTTCTCCTGTTCTTTGAGGCGATGAATTTCTGCTTCCTGGGCGGCAATTTTTTTGCTCAGCTCCTCGTTTTGTTCCCGGAGAGTCTTGTTATCACTGAAATAAGCAAAAAAATTACTGATGCTCTTAGTAACAGCCGTAATCCCGGATTGCACCGGGGCTACCACTTCCCTTAACACACGTTCCACGGGTGACAGGGTTGTCCTGTCAAACCCGGTAATATGCATAGACTTAAAGACACCCATCAGTAAAACGGCAACAACAATGCCTGCCAGGGCCCATTTTTTCCTGGTCACCGGAGACCACCTAACCTATTCTTTTATTAGGTATTAACACCCGCTTTAAGATTTCAATGTTTTCCAGGACTTTTCCCGAACCCCTGGCTACAGCGTAAAGGGGCTCTTCGGCCATATGCACAGGCATGCCCGTTTCCTGGGAAATCAGTTTATCCAGTCCCCGCAGCAAAGAACCTCCGCCCGCCATCATAATTCCCCGGTCCATAATATCGGCAGCCAGTTCGGGAGGGGTTTTTTCCAGGCAGACCTTGATGGCTTCTACAATGGCCGTAACGGGTTCGGCTAAGGCGTCCTTGATTTCCTTGGCGCTAACCATCACCAGCTTGGGTAACCCGGTCACCATATCCCGGCCCCGCACCTGGTAATTCTCACCCTCGGGGGGTTCAATGGCCGAGCCCATGCTGATTTTAATTTCTTCTGCCGTTCTTTCCCCGATCATCAAATTATAGGCCCGTTTAATATACTGGACAATGGCTTCATCCATTTCATCGCCGCCCACTCGAATGGTGCGGCTGGTCACAATACCACCTAAGGAAATAACTGCCACATCTGTGGTCCCACCACCGATATCAACAATCATATTACCGGTAGGCTCATAGACAGGCAAACCGGCACCTATGGCTGCAGCCATAGGTTCCTCGATTAAATAAGCTTCCTTGGCTCCTGCCTGAATGGCGGCTTCCCGCACGGCCCTTTCTTCCACTGTGGTTACACCTGCCGGAACACAAATCACTACCCGGGGGCGATTAAAGTAGTTAATATTGGTCTTCAGGGCCTTCTTGATGAAATAGCGCAGCATGGTATGGGTAACCTCAAAATCAGCAATCACCCCATCCTTCATGGGACGAATGGCGATAATATTTCCAGGGGTTCTGCCAATCATCTGCTTGGCCTCATCACCTACAGCCAGGACATTGTTGGTATCTCTCTGAATAGCCACCACGGAAGGCTCGGTAAGCACGATTCCTTTACCTTTCATAAATACTGAAGTATTGGCTGTGCCTAAATCGATGCCTAAATCTTTTGTGAATAACATTACCCGGTTTTCCCCTTCCTAAATTTGGAATATACTAATAGTTTATCCTAAAAATACTCCTTTTCTTTCATACTCAGAAAATTATTATGACCGATGATAATATGGTCCAGAACGCTAATGCCTAAAAGACGGCCTGCCTCCGCTAGCCTTTTGGTAACCTCTATATCCTCCCGGCTAGGCGAAGTATCGCCACTGGGATGATTGTGTACTAAAATCAGGCTTGCCGCACTTCTTTTAATAGGCAGTTTGAATACTTCCCGGGGATGGACCAGGGAAGCATCCAGGCTGCCTATGGAAACGGTATCAACGGCTAAAATTTGATTTTTCGTATTGAGATTGATGACCCGGAAATGCTCCCTGTCTAAATACATCATTTCATTCATCACGAACTGAGCGGCGTCCCTGGGACTCCTGATAGCAGGCCTGGAGCCCAAAGGCTGTTTCGCCAACCGTTTACCCAGTTCTACCGCTGCTTTGAGCTGGGCGGCTTTAGCTAAACCAATACCTTTCCGTAAGCCCAGCTCTTCTAAGGTTAGCTGGGTCAGGGTCGCTAATCCCCCCGTACTCAGGATATCCTGAGCCAAATCCAGGGCAGACTTATCTTTTGTCCCCGTACGCAGTAAAATAGCCAGTAACTCCTGATCAGACAGGGCTTCCGCCCCTAAGGCAAGCATCTTTTCCCGGGGCCTTACCTCTGCGGGGTAGTTCTTAATGGGTACATGACCGGCCTGGGATGTTTTTTTCATACTCACCCTCTCCCAGAATACCTAATCCGCATTGACGTAAAAGATACATGGTTTTGACCAGCGGTAATCCCACCACATTAAAATAACAGCCTTCAATTCCGGCCACCATTAAGGCTCCCAGGCCCTGAATGCCATAGGCTCCCGCCTTGTCCATAGGTTCACCGCTTGCCACATAAGCGTCAATTTCCTTTGCCGATAACTTCCGGAAATAAACTTTCGTAACCTCCCAGTCCTGATAAATTTTGTTCCGGTAATTGTCCACCACGCAGACACCGGTCATCACTTCATGAACACTGCCCGATAAAAAGGTCAACATGGCTTTAGCTTCTTCTGTATCGCGGGGCTTGCCCAAAACCCGGTTTTGATGGACCACAATGGTATCAGCTCCCAGGACGATTCCTCCCGACTGAGCCGCTACAGCCAGAGCTTTGGCCTTTGCCAGTTCCTGTACCCAAAGACTAAAGGGCTCACAGGCTTCTCCTTCCTCTACCTGGCTAACCATAATACGAAAGTCTACACCGATCTGCCTTAACAGTTCAGCCCGCCGGGGTGAACCTGAAGCCAGGACTACATCCATTTTTCATTCCTCCGGAAAATCAGGTTTAAATTCTAAAGTAAATAAATAAAGCTACCAGAAAGCCAACAATACTGGCCACATTTAGTTTTAGGACAACACCGAAGGTTATGGTAATGACCATCAGGTTAATGGTGGTAGGAGCAAGGCCAATAGTTTGGAAACTATGATTTAAAATAGGCAGATAACTGCCAAAGGCTGTCCCTAAAAGGCTTCCAATCAGTCCGCCTACGACTAAGAGGATTAAGAGAAGCCAGGGACTTTTTCCACCACTATATCCTTTCAATAATAAAACCTCCTCCACTTTGTCTTATCTCAGTTTATCACCCGCCATACCTTGAAACAAGCAAGATGAGTGTAAAAAATACTGGTATTTATTGACTAACCAGTTCCTCCTCTTTTTCCCGAAGATAACCTTTTAGCCAGGTGATAACCTCGGGACTGTTGATGGGCACATCCTCCAGCAGCTCTTTCACCTGGGCCGTATCAAAACAGTATTCCTTGCCGTCCACATGATGGCAATAGACAAAGCGTATCTGGGGAGCACCTGTCATCAGGGCCACCAGGGTAGAAACCATATCACCCAGGGGAGGCCTGTCAATATGATGATACTTAAATGATGCCTTCACCACCGTACCCTGGCCGGGGGAGGACACGATTTCTATATCTCCCCCGCAGGCCTGGCAATTGGCCTGTAACAGGGACAAGCCTAAACCCACCTTGCGCGTTGTCCTTGTGGTGTAAAAAGGATCCAGGGCCTTTTTCACCTGATCCTCAGACATACCGCACCCGTCATCGGCTATCTCGATGAAGAGCACGTCTTTCTCTCGCTCTTCCTTTACCAGGATCTTTATGGTACCCGCCTGAGCTGCTAAAGAGTTTTGCACAATATCCAGGATGTGCAGACTGATTTCACGCATAAGTCCTCCTAACGCAAAGTACGGACATAGCGGCCTTCCTGCCTGGCTAAGGCCTTTTTCAACTCGGTTACAGTACATTCCTTTAAATAGGCAAAACACTGGGGAGGCTGAATAGCTTCCAGCCGGTGGGCATCAGAGGATACCACATAGGGAATTCCTTCCCTTTCCAAAAAAGAGAGCTGTTCCGTACGCCGGGGCAAATGGGGCGTTAACTCCACACCACTCAAGAGCAAATCCCCGGGTATGAAGCCTAGGTGTCCCCAAAGGCTGAAAGCCTGACGGTCAATATGGGCAGCCAGGCAGAGACCGCCCATTTCCTGCACCTTTTTTGCCACCTCGTCCACAGATAGGGATGTCCCCACCAGGAGCAGTTTTTCCACCTCATATAACTTGTTTCCCCCGGCATCCACAACCCACTGCTCCCCAAAACTTCTTTTTTTATTTTTAAGGGGGGGCAGGTGGGCATAGATAATCCTTTGCCACGCCAAAACCTGCTCAACAGTGTCAAAAAGACATAGCAGATGAATATCCTCACTGGTCTGTACTTCCATACCGGGAATCACTTTTATCCCCAGTTCCTGTCCCTTTTTCACAAAGGCCGGAACATTTTCAGCAGAATTATGATCAGTCACGGCAATAACCTCGATCCCCAAATTACATACCCTTTGCAACACCCTGGGAGGGGTCATTTCTTCATCACCACAGGGGGAAAGACAGGTATGGAGATGAAGGTCCATGGTCCATTCCCTCACGACCATCACCTGCCCAAACCAAGCATGTACATTTGACCGGCCAAATGATAGGAGGTATGTTCCGAGCTCAAAAGGACTATCCCTTCCTCTTTTGCTTTGGCCAGGGTCTCAGGTTGGGGCTGGTGACCCTCCACCAGGATAATGGCCGGAAGATTTAAGAGGGAAGCCACGGCCACAATATTGGGATGTATTTGCACCGTAAGCCATACATGGCCGGCCTGGGCATGGGCCATAACATTGCTCAACAAATCACCTATATAGCAGCCCCTCACCTCCGCGGAAAGATTACTATCCTCACCGGTAAGAAGCTGCAGATTCAACCTTTCTTTAATTTCCCCCAGTTTCATCATTATCCCTCATTCAATGTATATTTTGATGTGCAGGTGGGTGCCTTGGGGAGATGATTCAATAAAAAACTCATCAGCCGATTTCTTGATATTGGGGAGCCCCATACCTGCCCCAAAGCCCATTTCTCTCACCCTGTCCGGGGCCGTGGAATATCCGGGTTTCAAGGCTAGGGGGATATCTTTAATCCCAGGTCCCGTGTCATCAACGGTAATCATTACTTCCTTGGGTGTAACCCGCGCCGTCATTTTACCTCCATAGGCATGGATGACCACATTCATCTCTGCTTCATAAGCGGCAATAGCACAGCGCCTCACAACAGAACCCTTAATTCCCAAATCGTTAAGGACTTTTTTTAAGGTACTGGCACCCTCTCCTGCCCGGTCAAAATCCATGCCCTGAATATAGTACTCAAAGGTATAAGATTCAAAGTCCTCTGCCAAATGGGTTTCCTTACGCTCATCCGCCTTATCAATTTCCAGTATTTGTGCCAGGCGGGACACAATATCACTTTGGGTAAGTATTCCCAGCACACGCCGCCCTTCATCTATAACAGGAAGTCTCCCGTAGCCGTACTGGCGGAAAACTTTCAAAGCCTGTCCTACAGTATCATGTTCACGGAGAGAGACAACCTGTCTCGTCATGACCTTGTCCACAGGGGCATCTAAATTACCTTCCTCCAGAGCTCTGATAATATCGGCTATACTGATAATTCCCACCAGGGTATTATCCCTGTCTACCACAGGCATGCCGGAGATACTCTTAATGCGCATGATCTCCTTGGCCTGGCGTACAGTGGCGTTCTTCGGAACACTAATTACTTCCCTGGTCATGACATCGGCAACTTTAGGCAAGTGATGTTTTTCAGTCAAGGGGCGCTCCTCCTAAACCTGCTTTATAAAGGATGCCGCAGGACTCATACATAGGATACGCTGTACACAGTACAGGAATGTCCTTCGCCTGGGCCAAATCTATAATCTCCCGGGAGGGTTCTTTGCCTCTCACAAAAACTACTCCCACCAGGTCCAGCATTTCTGCCGTTCTGATGACCTGAGGATGAATCAGTCCCGTTAAGAGGACAGTTTTTTCTTTCGTAAAAGCGAGCACATCGCTTAAAAGATCAGCACCGCAGGCCGTTTCCGCGTTCCTTTCGTCCAAATTATGATTAGTGAGGGCATTGGCTTTCAATAATCTTTTTATTTCTGAAAGAGTCATCTCCATTCCCCTCCTAGAAGTTTCTTAATACTTTATTATAAACCGATTGGGCTGAGCTACTCAAGCAGAAAGGAAATAAAAAGAAAAAGGGTTAGGCTTGTCAGTTGAATAAAGTACCTTATCTTAGCCGATAGGCCTGTCAATAAGTGTAGCAAAGATAAGGTTATATGTTCTATACGAAAGCAAAAAAGTGCTGTAAAACAGCACTGCGAGTTAAATATATTCAGATATGGCTTTTCTAGTGTTGAAGAAGCAATGGACGATTACTTGTTTGTTAAGCTCATCAACTTCAAAAACCAGTTTAAACTGCTTTTGTATTAAATAGTAATAAAGGTTAGCTTTCTTGGCCTTCATGGCACCAAAGCCGGAGTTATATTTTAGAGTTTGAGTTAAATGAAAATCGATTTCTACTGCAACTCTTTCAGTAAAAGATTCGTTCTTTTGTGACCAAAAATCAAGTTCTGTGATAATTTCAAGGCTTACTTTTGAGGGAACAATAACATTATACATGGTTCGACTCTTCTTTTTTTAAGTAAGTCTCTTTAAGCTCATTTATTAAGTTGTTATTATCATTTTTAATATATTTACTTAACTGTTTTGAAAACTCTGATCCAGATTGGTAATGACCTTTTGCAATATCCATTTTGTTTTCCGCAAGTCTTTTATATAGCTGTAATTCAGTTTCTTTTTCTTCGAACAACTCAATACTCATAACAATTAAGTCCCCTTGGCCGTTTTTAGTTAAAATAATAGGCTCATGATTTTGTTTAGCAAACTCTGCAATTTGGGAGTATTTATTTCTTAAGTCTGCACTTGGAATGATTTTATACATTTTACATCACCTGCAGTATTTTTTATATCATAATTATATCATGATTGTATCGACTATTCACTATTTCACAGGTTAATAATCGTACCTATCATCTCCTGGGGTTTATTGTAGATATCATCCAGAGACCATTTTATTTCAGTTGGTAACACTGACGCCAATATTTTATGCTACATTAACAGGTTTTTGGCCAAGGGCTGTAATAAGTTTAACGATTTCATTCTTGTAGTAATTTTGGTGGTTAATGTTCCCGATATGAACTGTACTCGGTTTGCTGGACACGTAGAAAGGTTGTTATGGCAGTTTTGGTGGCCATATTTTGTCGGGTTGGAAATGTCCGGTTAATATTTTTTAAGTAGACAAAAACTATCATTACGCCATTGGTCAATGTGGTAGAGAAGGATGTTTTTATCACCGAGGGAGAAGCACTAGCCATTTGTGATGATGAACAGGAAAAGGGTTAACCCCAAATAATGGGGTTATTTTTCTTTATTTTTGGACATATATATCCATAAAATGGGTTTTATAAGGGGTGAAAATATGCCCGCGAATGAGAGAATTAAACCGATATTAAAAGGTTAAGATGCTCAACGCATCTTGAAAGTAGAACGGGAAAACAAAGAAAAATTATTAGCAAGGGCAGAAAAGTTAATTAAAAAATATAAATTAAAGAATAGTACTTGAGGCTTAAGCCTCTTTTTATTCAGTGATAGAGGGACAACCGTTTGGCTGGTAAGAGCTGCATCTGGGAAAGAAATTTCCGCACACTCCACTTACTAAAATAACACACTAACGCAGCCTGTTTTAAGGCAAAAAAGACGCCCATACAAGCGTCTTTCTTATTTCCTGTTCATTCCTAAGTTAAAAGTCAGTATTTCCAGGTTTACAGCTAAATCTACGTTGCGCAGCTCTACGTCATCAGACACAGAAATGACACGGGGTGCGAAATTAAGAATGGCTTTAATACCCGCCTGAACCAGGTTATCAGCGACTTCCTGAGCGTAAGGAGCCGGCACGGCAATAATGCCGATATGGGCTTTTTCCTGCTTAACAATTTCCTCGACACGGGCAATGGAATAAATGGGAATACCGGACAATTTCAAACCTACCTTGTTGATATCGTTATCAAAGACAGCCACCACATTAAACCCTCTCTCCAGGAAGCCTTTATACTGGGTAAGGGCGGAGCCCAGGTTACCGGCACCCACGATGACAACATTCCATTTATTGGAGAGCCCGAGAATCTTAATGATTTGTTCGTTTAAATCCCTTACGTTGTACCCCACACCCCGGGTACCAAATTCGCCAAAATAGGCCAGGTCTTTCCGTACCTGGGCAGGAGTACCCCCCACACCATCAGCAATTTCACCTGAGGAGATGGTAGTTATGCCGTTTTTATCAAGTTGGGTCAGATATCTTGAATATACAGATAATCTAATAATTGTCGCTTCAGGAATCTTCAAGGTTTTCAAGGCCACTCCTCCTTTGTGAGTAATTATATCATAGGCTCAAAGAGTGGTACAAGATTCCTATTGAAATATTCTTTTTATTAGTTAGAATTACCTAAAAACCTGTGAAAATCTTCCACCAAAGCCAGGGCTTGTTGCTGGCTGATGATAAGATTTTCCTCCTGCCACTGCCCATTTAACCTTTCTAAACTTTGGGCCCAGTCCCGGCACCTTTCCGTTAAAATCAGTATTCCTTTGGCCGTCTCCCGGGCCTTCTCCTGGCGGGCAATATTTAAGCCCATGGTGGATACTTCCTGCAGTTCCCCGGCTAGCAAGGAAAACTTTTCTTTAAAATCACTTTCCGGATAATCTTTTATGCTGGTACTCCCGTATAAGAGCAATCCCTTCTCCAGGCAGAGACTGACCCGGCCCAAAAAAGGCGCAATTTCCTTTTCGGCAAAAGTATCTCCTGCCGCAAATTTAAAAGCGACGGAATTTACCTCACCTTTTACGACAATGGATTTTTGACCGTTAACCTGGATACTGTCGGCAAGAATCAGTAATTTTTCCTGGTTATTAACAAAACCTAACCAGACCTTATAGGGAGGCTCTCCCGTTATAACTACAGGCATCCCTTTTTCCGCCAGCTTCCTGCCCAGAACCAGGGCTTCTTCCTGTTGGTTAAATGCTGCTGCCTGCACTGTATAGAAAAGTAATTTTTTAAGCCGCAGTACTTTTTTTTTGGGTTCCAGACTTTTTATTCCATTCTTGGTTACTACCTCATCTTTGGTAAGATTGCCAAGGTAAAATCCACCAATAACCTGTCCTAATATTAAAGATGCGGCTAGTACTGCAATAACAACTAAGAATATGGAGAGGATTCTCTTCAGATTAGGCCGTTGGGGCACATTAACACCTCCATCCCACCTTACATTTTATGCAAGATAGGATGGAGTTTAGAACACTAGCGATTAATAAGAATTTTCCGTGCCTCACCCACCAGGTATAAAGATCCCGTAATTAACACCAAGTCATCGTCCCCGGCTTCCTCTAAGCCTTGGTTTATCGCCCTGTTGAGATCTTCAATAATATGAACGTTCCCCGACCCCTTGTCGAAATAAGAGGCCAGTTCCTGCCAGTTGCCCGCACGGGGAGAGAGGGGTTTGGTAATAACCACTTTGTCAACAAGGGGGGCCAGAAGGCTGGCTGCCCCCAAGCGGTCTTTATCAGCCAGCATGCCGATGACCAGGATGATTTTCGTATGATGAGAACGTTTATTCCGGAGCCAGCAGGCCAAAGCCTCCATTCCCGCAACATTATGGGCACCGTCTATGACCACCAGGGGATCATGACCCATGATTTCCAGGCGCCCAGGCCAGGTGGCGGCGGCAAAACCCCTTTTCACTTGTTCCAGGGTAATTTTCCATCCTTCAGACTGGAGGATTTCCAAAGCCAAGAGAGCTGTAGCGCTATTTACCAGCTGGTGGTCACCCAGGAGAGGAAGATGAAGCTCTCCATAATCCTGCTCCTTCGTCCGCACCCGGAAATTCTGGCCTCTGCCTTCCTCACCGATCTTTTCCCACTGTACCTCTTTAAATACTTCCCACAAAGGAGCCCTCTTTTCCCATGCTATAGAGCGCAATACAGCAAGTACTTCTTCATCCTGGGCCGCTGTAATTACAGGACGGTTTTTCTTAATAATGCCACCCTTTCTTACTGCAATCTCCCGGGGTGTGGGACCGAGATAATCCTGGTGATCTAGGGTCACATTGGTAATGATGGATAAAAGGGGTGAGGAGACCACATTGGTGGAATCAATATCCCCGCCCATACCTACTTCCAGAAGGAGGATATCGACTTTCTCCCGGAAAAAGTAGAGAAAAGCCAGGGCTGTCAATACCTCAAATTCCGTAGGATTTTCCCCGGTAAAAACATTAACTTGTTCCAATAAAGGTAAGACTTCACCGACCAGCCGGGCAAACTCTTCTTCGGGAATAGGGTTACCATTGATCATATATCGCTCAGTATAAGAAATAAGGTGAGGAGAGGTATAAACCCCCACCTTATAACCCCCTTCCTTTAACACCGCCGCCAGGATGGCGGTGGTCGAGCCTTTCCCGTTGGTTCCCCCGATATGAATCACCGGTATAGATTCATGGGGATTTCCCAGCAAGTCCAAAAGTCTGGTTATCCTGGAAAGTCCCAGGTTGATACCGAATTTCGTAAGTCTTGCTATAGCTTCCAGAGCCTGGGCATAGTTCATAAAACTAACCCCTCAATGAAGCCATTCTTTCTTCAATGGCAACTTTCTTAGACTGGTAATCGAGGAGTTTGGCTTTTTCCTTTTCTACAACATCTTGCGGCGCTTTGGCCACAAACCCCGGATTGTTCAGCTTCCCGGCCAGGCGGGAAACCTCTTTTTCAAGGTTATCCAGTTCTTTTTGCAGGCGGGCCAGCTCCTTCTCCACATCGACCAGGCCCTTCAGGGGTAGATAAATTTCAACACCGCTCACCACAGCAGTAACAGCCTGCTCCGGCTTTACGGGGTTAAGGGGAACAATCTCTAACTGGGAGATACCAGCTAAAGCCATAATATAACTTTCCCCCGCCTGTAAGGCCTTGGCCGTACCGTCGTTTTGGGCCATGAGAATGAGTTCCGCTTTCTTTCCGGGTGGAACATTCATTTCGCTTCGCAGGTTGCGGATGGCTTTAATAACCTCCATAATTACAGCCATGTCTTCCTCAGCTTTTCCATCGAACTGATCTTCTTCCGGGGTAGGCCAGGGTGCCAGCATAATGGTCTCTCCCTGATGTGGCAGGTACTGCCAGATTTCTTCCGTAATGAAGGGCATGAAGGGATGCAAAAGTTCCATGGTCTTACGTAAGACCTGGGCTAAGACCCTTTGGGCAGTACGCTTGCTGCTCTCCGTCTCCTTGCCGTAAAGACGCGGCTTAATGAGTTCGATATACCAGTCGCATAATTCATTCCAGATAAACTCGTACAGGACACGGCCTGCTTCACCCAGGTCATAACGTTCCAGGTGCCGGGTCACTTCTTTGGCAGCCCGGTTGAAACGGCTCATAATCCAGCGGTCGGCTAAAGTATACTCGGGCTGGAAGTCTTCCACCTGATAATCAGCCAGGTTCATTAAAGCAAAGCGGGAAGCATTCCAGATTTTATTGGCAAAGTTCCTGGCTGCCTCCAACCGTTCAAACTGGAACCGCAGGTCATTACCCGGAGTAGTACCGGTAATCAGCATAAAGCGCAGAGGGTCAGCGCCATACTGCTCAATGACCTCTAGAGGATCCACCCCATTCCCCAGGGATTTACTCATTTTACGGCCCTGGGCATCCAGGACCAACCCATGGATAAAGACTTCCCTGAAGGGGACATCTTCCATGAACTCCAGGGCGGAAAAGATCATGCGGGCTACCCAGAAGAAGATGATGTCACGACCTGTCACCAGAACCGAGGTGGGGTAAAAATGGGCCAGTTCCTCGGTATTTTCGGGCCAGCCCATGGTAGAGAAAGGCCACAAGCCCGAACTGAACCAGGTATCCAGGACATCGGGATCCTGCTCTAAGCGGGAACTGCCGCATCTGGTGCAGGTTTGGGGCGGCTCCTTGGCACAAATGACTTCCTCACAATCCTGGCAGTACCAGACGGGAATCCGGTGTCCCCACCACAGCTGGCGGCTGATACACCAGTCGCGGATATTCTCCATCCAGTTGAGGTAAATCTTAGTAAACCTTTCGGGTACAAACCTGGTCCTGCCGTCTAAAACAGCTTTCATAGCCGGTTCGGCCAGGGGTTTCATCTTGACAAACCATTGTTTGGAGATCATGGGCTCTACAACGGTATCACAGCGGTAACACTGGCCAACGGCGTGTTCGTGTTCTTCCACCTTTACCAAAAGTCCCAGGGCTTCTAAGTCCTGGACAATTCTTTCCCGGGCCTCATAACGGCTCATCCCCTGGTAATTGCCGGCATTTTCGTTCATCAGAGCCTCACGGTCCATGACGACCACCTGTTCCAGGTTATGTCTTAAACCCATTTCAAAATCGTTGGGATCATGCGCAGGAGTCACTTTAACGGCACCGCTACCGAATTCTTTATCCACATATTCGTCGGCGATAATGGGAATAGCCCTGTCCACCAGGGGAAGCATGGCTTTTTTGCCAATGAGGTGGCGATAGCGTTCATCCTCGGGATGAACAGCCACAGCCGTATCACCCAGCATGGTCTCCGGCCTGGTAGTAGCCACTACGATATATTCGTCAGAGTCGATGACAGGATACTTAATGTGCCAGATTTTTCCCACTTTAGGCTCGTGTTCAACCTCGATATCGGAAATGGTGGTCTGACATTTGGGGCACCAGTTAATGATGTAATTTCCCCGGTAGATGAGCCCTTTTTCATAAAGGCGGACAAAGACTTCCTGTACCGCCCGGGAACACCCCTCATCCAGGGTAAAGCGTTCCCGCTGCCAGTCACAGGATGTCCCCAGTTTTCTCAGTTGCTGGGTAATCCTGTTGCCGTACTGATGCTTCCAATCCCAGACCCTTTCCAAGAATTTTTCCCGGCCCAGATCATATTTACTTAAACCTTCTTTAGCCAGCTGCTCCTCCACTTTGGCCTGGGTGGCAATCCCCGCATGGTCGGTGCCCGGCAACCAGAGGGTGTTATACCCCTGCATGCGGCGCCACCTGGTCAGGATATCCTGCATGGTATTATCCAGGGCATGTCCCAGGTGCAGGGAACCCGTGACGTTAGGCGGGGGCATCACAATAGAAAAGGGGGTTTTCGTCTTATCAACCTCGGCGTGAAAATACCCGTTGTTTTCCCAGACCTTATACCACTTTTCTTCAACATTCTTAGGGTCATAAGTAGTAGGCAAGTTTGTACTCATGAGTATTACCTCCAGTCGGTTGTTAGTTGATAGTTGTTAGTTGTTAGTTGATAGTTGTTAGTGTAAATAGAAATCCCCTCCATCCTTAAAAGGACGGAAGGGATGTGTTCCGCGGTACCACCTTAATTCCCAGTAAAGGGCTCTCGTGTCTTGCTGTAACGGGCTTACCCGGCAGCATCTACTAAAGTTCAATACTGCACCTTCAGGGCGACTTGGGCCTATACTTGCCTTAGTGAATCTTACAGCCGCGGATTCACCTCTCTGAAAGGATATAGACCTACTACTCCCTTGCGCCGGTTTTCTCTTATGATTTCCTATATTTCATTTCCTATGTTAGCGATTTACGTTTCCTTTGTCAAGAAAACACAGCAGGGTGTTGTGTGAGATTTTAGCCTCTACCGGGTACCAGGTTTTCTCTCCTTCCGGGGTAAGGATTTCTTTTGGGACCCGTAGAATAAAAGGCTGCCCATATAGCCGCCAGTAAGGCCCCACAGAGACCATACCAAAAGCTGCCTGCCCATACTGGCGAGAGATAAAAGCTGTGGTGCCAGTTCCAGATTAATGATAATGCCTAGCATACCGAGCAGAACACCTGTCAAAAGCCCGTGGAGCCACCCTTTTTTAGCAACCCGGCTGCCGGCAAATAATCCTCCTAAGAATACCCCCAGTAATCCTACCAGGTATACATAAGTACTAAACCAGTAAAAACCTGTACCCTTTAAGAGAATCCACAATAAGCCCAGGCAAACAGCGAAAAACCAAACACCCAAAGCCGTGGTAAAACCCAGCCAGACTGCCTTTAGCTCTAAGCCATATTCAGGTCCCTCATAAAACCTTTGTAAAGCACCAGGAACCTGTTTAACCTTTCGCCAAAACTTCAGGTCTCTCTTCATGTTAACCCCCTCCGGTCCAGAATACCTACCTAATCCTTATGCATTTTAAGTCATTGTATGCCATTTCCTTATTGTAGAGGACTTCGGCCACCTCAAATTTATACTTTTCGGATAGGCGTAAGAAAAAGAGTCATATACTTTTTTCCTTGTAATAAAAAGTATATTAAGGTCTGTTGTTATCCAGGAGGTGGTTTAGTGTCTAAATACAGGCTGGCCATATATTTCCTTGTTGTCTTGCTATTGTGCACAGGCACCTTTGCCTGCAGTTCAGAACCCATACCTTCCCCGCAAAAAGACACGGCTCTTACCGATATAAAGGTAACGGAAGTGGTCCATTCCCTGGCCTTTCTTCCCCTCTACACCGCTCTCGAGCTTGGCTATTTCCGCGATGAGGAGCTGAATGTTAACCTGGAAACCGTTTGGGACAATAATACGGGCTATACCAGGCTGTTCAACGGGGAAACCCATTTCCTCCTGGCGGGACCGGAGCTAAGCCTTTACTATCTCCAGCAAAAGCAAAAGCAGCCCCTCATTCATATAGCCCAGTTAACACATAAAAGCGGTCATTTGCTGATAGCCCGGAAATCAGATCATACTTTCGACTGGCCAAAATTAAAAGGAAAAGTGATCATCGGTGAGCATGCAGGCTCTCTTCCCGAAATGGTTTTCGAAGAAATTTTGCGCAAACATAACCTCAAGCCTCTGATTAACGTTCATATCATCCATAATCTAAATTACAGGACTTTCACCGGGGCATATCAAGGAGGTACGGGAGATTATCTCCTGGCTATGGAACCATGGGCTTCCAGGCTAGAAAAAGAGAACGCAGGACTGGTGGTGTCTTTTCTAGGTGATTTTACCGGTTCTTTACCTTACACCACTTTGATGGTCACTCCTGAATATGTAAAAAAACAACGTGACCTCTGCCAAAAGTTTCTTAACGCCTACTGGCGAGGTTTGCACTGGATCAATATGCATTCCCCCGAGGAACTGGAGGTAATTGCCCGGAAATATTTTCCCCAGGAAAAAGAAAACACCCTCTTAAGGGGAATTAGCCGTTACAAGACCCTGGGGCTTTGGCCCGACACTCCCTTCATTCATGATACCGCTATGGAAAAACTACAGGAGCTTATGCTTGAGAGTAAAGAGCTTAACGGCAAGCTAGATCTTAGCGGTTTAATAGATAATACTTTTACCAGGAAAGCCCTTGATAAGTACCGGGCTAATTAAAAACCTTGTATCTTGACTCCCTCCCCGGCCTATGGAAAAATATATGTGTTAGCGAGGAGGGACAGAATAGATGACTAAACTTGCCGCATGGCAGGCAGATTTGCTTTTACTGGGCGTGGCTGCTACCTGGGGAGCTACCTTTATTACCGTGAAAAACGCCCTGTCCGGTATTTCTCCTTTTGTTTTTATTACCATGCGTTTTACCCTGGCCTTCCTCTTTCTCCTCCTTCTTTACAGGCCAAAGGAACTTTTAAAAAGGAGCAATCTTAGGGCCGGAGTTATGATCGGTTTTTTTCTCTTTGGCGGTTATGCCTTGCAAACAGTGGGGCTCCAGTATACCAGCGCTGCCAACGCTGGTTTTATTACGGGTTTATCCGTGGTGCTGGTACCAATACTTAATATCTTTATTAGCAAAAAATACCCCAGTTTTTACGTACTGGGAGGAGCCCTGGCCGCGAGTTTAGGGCTGGCCTTAATGACACTGGACGAGCATTTAATCTTTCACCTGGGAGACCTGCTAATTCTTCTCTGCGCTGTTTCTTTTGCCCTGCACATAATCACCATCGGTATTTTTGCCCCTCAACAGGATACAACTGTTCTGACCGTTACCCAAATAGGCCTGGTGGCCGTCTTAAGTTCAATACTCACTTTTTTCCTGCCCCAGGAAAACTGGCAGATCACCTGGCGCAAAGATCTCTGGCTTGCCTTAGGCTTAACCGCCATCCCGGCCACTTCCCTGGCTATTCTCATCCAAAACCGGGTCCAGCAGTACACCTCCCCCGCCCGTACAGCCATTATTTTTGCCACAGAACCTGTCTTTGGGGCATTCTTTGCCTGGTACTCAGGCGGAGAAATCCTCACTACCCGTGCCCTGTGGGGTGCTGCTCTCGTTTTACTGGGGATGCTCATAGCCGAACTGAAGAAATGAATATGCGGCTGCGCCGCTTCGACTTCCGCTATCCGATTTCCGATGTTCTAATGATTAGTCTTACTGTTCTTTCTTGAAGCTAAGATATGTCATTAATATATTCTTAAAGAACAATAAAAAACAGGCTGGTTATTCATGTACCTGCCTGTTTCATTTATAGTGGACAAATCCAGTAAGGATATCAGTACAGTAGTCAGAAGTCAGAAGTCGGACTTCGGTAATCGGCGCAGCGGCCGATCCGTTCCTCAACCCACTGGTGTAACTCCTCCAGCCCCGTACCCGTTTCTGCCGAAAAGACGATTAAAGGTACCTGGGGTTCCAGTTTCAACTCAGTTTTAATGGTTTTAACATGGTCCAACCACTGCCCCCGGGATATTTTATCGGCCTTGGTGGCCACGATTAAGGTGGGTAGCTGGTAATGTACCAGCCACTTATACATCGTAATATCATCTTTGGTGGGGGGATGGCGGATGTCAATGATTTGGATAACACCCACCAGTTGCCGGCGCTTTTTAAGATATTCCTCAATAAATTTTCCCCAGCGTGCTTTTAACTCTTTAGACACCCTGGCATAACCATAGCCGGGCAGATCCACAAAATACCAGGATTTATTGATGCAGTAAAAATTCAGGGTCTGGGTTTTACCCGGCTGACTGCTGGTACGGGCTAATCCTTTTCTATTCAGGAATTTATTGATTAATGAAGATTTACCCACATTGGAACGACCTACCAGGGCGATCTCCGGAGCAAAAGAAGCGGGATACTGCTGGGGACTCACAGCACTAATGGTAAACTCAGCTGTGGTTATCTTCATTTTTCTCCTCCAAAGCTATTTTTAAAACTTCGTCCATATTCTCTACCAGGATAAATTCCAAATCTCGCTTAATGTTAGCCGGGATATCCTCCAGGTCTTTTTTATTTTCCTGGGGCAGGATGATGATTCTGTTCCCCGCTCTATGGGCTGCCAGCACTTTCTCCTTGATACCACCTACGGGTAACACCCGTCCCCGCAAGGTAATTTCCCCGGTCATGGCTACCTCCCGTCTTACTTTCCTGTTGCTGAGGGCCGAGGCCAGAGCCGTAGCCATGCTGATACCGGCCGAAGGCCCGTCTTTGGGAATGGCCCCTTCCGGTACATGAATATGGACATCATATTTCTCGTGGAAGTTGTCTTCAATCCCTAGTTCGGCAGCTCTGGACCTGACATAGGTATAACCAGCCTGGGCTGACTCTTTCATCACATCACCCAGTTTTCCCGTTAAGAGCAGCTTACCGGTTCCTTTTAGCACGGAAACTTCAATGTTCAGGATATCTCCGCCTACCTCGGTCCAGGCCAGGCCTGTTACCACACCAACCATATTTTCTTTTTCCGAAATACCATAACGGTAGCGGGGAATACCTAAAAACTTATTGAGGTTACGGCTGGTCACCGTGACAGATTTTTGGGAGCCTTCCGCAATGATTTTTGCCGCTTTACGGCAGATGGCTGCCAGTTCCCGCTCCAGGTTGCGCACACCTGCTTCCCGGGTATAGTGGCGAATGATATTTAAAATGGTATTATTGCTAATATCCAACTGGTCTTCTTTTAAACCGTGTTCCTTTAACTGTTTGGGAAGGAGATAACGCTGGGCAATATGCATTTTCTCCTCCTCAGTATAGCCGGAAATATGAATCAGTTCCATCCTGTCCAAGAGGGGACGGGGGATATTATAAGCCACATTGGCGGTAGTGATAAATAAAACCTGGGAAAGATCAACGGGCACCTCAATAAAGTGGTCACTAAAGGTGTTATTTTGCTCGGGATCCAAAACTTCCAGTAAAGCGGCAGAGGGATCTCCCCGGAAATCCATACTCATCTTGTCTATTTCATCCAGGAGAAAAACTGGGTTTTTGGTTCCGGCATTACGCAGTCCCTGGATAATCCGACCGGGAAGGGCACCTACATAGGTACGGCGGTGTCCCCGTATTTCCGCCTCATCGCGCACACCTCCCAAAGACATACGGACAAATTTCCTCTCCAGAGAACGGGCAATGGATTTGGCCAGGGAAGTTTTACCCACACCGGGGGGACCCACGAAACAAATAATAGGCCCTTTGATCTTCTCCGTCAATTTTCTTACCGCCAGGTACTCTAAGATCCTCTCTTTTACTTTCTTTAAGCCGTAATGGTCCTGGTTAAGGATCTCCTCCGCCCTTTTCACATCTACCCTGTCTTCTGTCTGCTTATTCCAGGGAATAGCCAGGAGCCAGTCCAGGTAATTGCGGATGACCGCAGATTCGGCCACCATGGGCGGCATTTTTTCCAGGCGCTCCAGTTCTTTCAAAGCTTTTTCCTCTACCTCGGGAGGAAGCTGGGCTTCCCGGATTTTTTCCCGGTACTCGTCCACCTCAGCCCCCCGCTCATCACGTTCACCCAGCTCTTTTTGGATGGCCTTCAACTGCTCTCGCAGGTAATATTCTTTCTGAGTTTTTTCCATCTGCTTACGGACCCTGACGTTAATCTTCCGCTCAAGTTCCAGTATTTCAATTTCTTTGGCCAGAATGGAACTTAGTTTCTCCAGGCGAACTTTTACATCGAGAGCTTCCAGGATAGCCTGCTTCTCCGTTATTTTTAATGCTAAATGGGTAGCAATCAGGTCAGCCAGACGACTGGGTTCCTCAATAGTAATAATGGAAACTACCGTTTCGGGAGCAATTTTCTTGCCTAATTTAACATATTGTTCAAAGAGATAAATGATGTTTCTCATTAAGGCCTCTATCTCCGGGTTCTTTTCCACAACCTCGTCATATTCTGTAATCCTCACACGGTAAAAAGGCTCATCTTCCAGATACTCGATAATTTCCCCGCGCCTTAAGCCTTCCACCAGTACCCTGATGGTGCCGCCTGGAAGCTTGAGCAGCTGTTTAATTTCGGCCACACTTCCAACGGTATATATATCATCATGACCGGGAAAATCGTTTTGGGCATCTTTCTGGGTAGCCAGGAAAATCTCCCTGTCTCCAATCATCGCCTCTTCCAAAGCGCTGATGGACTTTTCCCTTCCTACATCCAGGTGAATAACCATATAAGGAAAAACTAAAACTCCTCTCAAAGGCAGGAGTGGAATTACTCTTTGTTTTTTTGCCGGTATTTCCATGACAGTACACCTCCAACTGTATCATAAAACTATTTTTTCTCAGGCTTTTCTATTATATTCTGTAGTTTAAATTTTTCAAGGCAAAGTTTACCACAAAACGGGATATTTCGCCATATGTACAAATGAAGACGCAAGCTGCGCTTGCGTCTTAAAGACACATAAAGTTGTTTTGTAGAGGGCTGGGGGGCTGCCACGCGGTCTGATTTTTTTTCCCCGGCCGTGGCCCTATTAAAGCTAAATCCAGTACTTCTTCCAGACTCTCTACAGGAATAACTTCAATGCCACGCATATCCTTAAAGACATGCTGCCAGTTATCCTTAGGGATAATGACCCGGGTAGCCCCAGCCATACGGGCGGCTTCCACTTTGGCTACTACACCCCCGATGGGTTTCACCGTACCCCGGATAGAAACCTCCCCCGTCATGGCGATTTGGTTATCGATAGGAATATTGGTAATGGCTGAGTAAACAGCCGTAGCAATGGCGATTCCCGCCGAAGGCCCGTCTGTGGGAATGCCTCCCGGGAAGTTCACATGGATGTCATAATCCCGGCAATCCATCCCCAAGTTGCGGCGCAGTACAGTGAGCACATTTTCTACTGAGCCTTTGGCCATACTCTTTCGCCGCATGGTATGACCACCCATACCATGCATTTCTTCTTCTTCGACAATACCTGTGACAATGACCCGTCCCCTGCCTTTTTTAACAGGCATTACACTAACTTCAATCTCCAGGATCATGCCCAGGTTTGGCCCGTAAACAGCTAGGCCATTTACCAGTCCCACCTGGGGCTGGAGAGGTACTTTCTTTTCCGGCCGCGGTGAATACTGGCCGCTGTTGACCACCCATTCCACATCGGAAGCATTGATTTCCTTTTTATTGTTGGTAAAGGCAACCCCGGCAGCAATCTGGATAATGTTGACCGCTTCCCGGCCATTGGTAGCATATTTCTTCACCACTTCCACAGCCTCTTTTTCAATGGGAAGGCCAATTTTTTTAGCCGCATTCTCGGCAATAATGCCGATCTCGTCAGGTAAGAGAGACCGGAAGAAAATCTCCAGGCAGCGGGAGCGGATAGCTGGCGGAATCTCCTGGGGCAGGCGGGTGGTGGCACCTACCAGGCGAAAATCAGCAGGGAGACCGTTCTGAAAAATATCATGGATGTGGCTGGGGATATTGGTATCTTCCGAGGAATAATAGGCACTTTCCAGCATGACCTTGCGGTCTTCCAGGACTTTTAAAAGTTTATTGATCTGAATTGGATGAAGTTCTCCAATCTCATCGATAAAAAGTATGCCGCCATGGGCTTTGGTCACAGCCCCAGGTTTGGGCTGGGGTATACCGGCCATACCCATGGCTCCTGCCCCCTGGTAAATAGGATCATGCACAGAACCAATCAAAGGATCGGCAATACCTCTTTCATCAAAACGCGAGGTGGCACCGTCTACTTCCAGAAACTTGGCATCTTTTTTAAAAGGCGAATGGGGATTTTTTTTGGCTTCTTCCAGAACCAGCCTGGCCGCTGCTGTCTTCCCCACCCCCGGAGGTCCATAGATGATCACATGCTGAGGATTAGGACCGCAGAGGGCGGCACGGAGCGCTTTAATTCCTTCCTCCTGCCCAATAATATCATGCATAGCAGTAGGCCTGGTTTTCTCGGCCAGAGGCTCACTTAATCTGATTTGACGCATTTTCTCCAGCTTATCCAGCTCTTTTCTCGCCTCTTTTTCCACCGCTACTTTATTCCCTTGCTGTCCGCGCAACAAATTGAGAAAGTACAGCCCAATAACAATTACGAAAAATATTTGGATAAAACCAAACAAACTACCAAATCCGGAAGATTCCATTGGAAAATTCGCCCCTTTCCTTATGCTTTCGACACGGACATTTTGGCAAAAAAGCAAGATATCTATAGAATCTTCCTTAGCCACCACGCTAAAGTCCGATATTAAAGTTTGAGCAAAAGGATAGGTTATTATGTAAGGGCTATGCTTTTTATTTTTGCCAAAAACCCTTTTTTTTTACAATTCGCAATTAATCCTTAGATGGCATAGATTTTGCTAAAGATGTAAAATCTTTAATAAATTAAAAACGTGACATCGGGACATAATAAAAATGAGCCGAAAAAACTAAACAAGGGGGTTTTTATTGTGGCCAGAAAACGTGGTATTATGTCAGATGCCCTTAAGATGGAGTGTGCCAGAGAATTGGGTATCTATGACCAGGTACAGCGTGACGGCGACTTCGGTAATGTATCCTCCAGAAACTGCGGTTATATGGTGAGAACAGCCATCCAAATTGCCGAAAGAGCGCTGATGAAACCCTAAAAACTCCCCGAAGTTAAGAAAGCTCATGAAAAGCTTGGCTGAGGCCAAGTCTTTTCATTTTTTTGATGCTTTTAGACCCCATTCCTAAGCCGGACTGGAAAAATCAATGGCATAAAGAAACCCGGGGTGGAAATCCCCGGGTTTCTTATGCTGTTTCTTCTTTTTTCTTCTTACGCTCACTGGTAGTTACCAAGAGAGGTTCTTCGTTGTTTTTCACGCATTCCTTTGTTACGATGCATTTATTCACATCAGTACGAGAAGGAATATCATACATCACATCGCGCATGAGGTTTTCGACAATGGCACGCAAGCCCCGGGCCCCTGTATTTCGCTTGATGGCTTCTGCAGCGATAGCCTGCAGGGCATCGGGTTTAAATTCAAGAATCACATTGTCCAGTTCGAAGAATTTCTGGTACTGCTTAACGATGGCATTCTTTGGTTCAGTAAGGATACGTACCAAGGCCTCTTCATCCAAAGCATCCAGGGTTACAACCACAGGCAGCCGGCCCACAAATTCAGGAATCAGACCAAACTTTAAGAGGTCTACAGGTTGAATTTGTTTGAGGATTTCCCCGACCTTCATATCTTGTTTGCTCTTGATATCAGCCCCAAAACCCATCACTTTTTTACCTATACGGTTTTGAATAATTTTATCGATTCCTTCAAAAGCACCGCCGCAGATAAAGAGGATATTGGTGGTATCCAGCTGGATAAATTCCTGGTGGGGGTGTTTACGTCCTCCTTGTGGTGGTACACTGGCCACAGTACCTTCTAAAATTTTCAATAAGGCCTGCTGTACACCTTCACCCGACACATCACGGGTGATGGAGGGGTTTTCCGATTTACGGGCTATTTTATCAATCTCGTCAATGTAGACAATGCCTTTTTCCGCCTTTTCCACGTCATAATCCGCAGCCTGGATGAGCTTCAGTAGAATGTTCTCCACATCTTCCCCCACGTACCCGGCTTCAGTCAGAGACGTAGCATCGGCAATGGCAAAAGGCACATTCAGGATACGGGCCAGGGTTTGGGCCAGTAATGTTTTCCCGCTTCCCGTAGGGCCCAGCATAATAATGTTGCTCTTTTGGAGCTCCACATCCTCAATCTTGGCTCCCAGCTTGATCCGTTTATAATGATTGTAAACGGCAACGGAAAGGGTTTTTTTAGCATCTTCCTGACCAATGACATACTGGTCAAGGATAGCCTTAATTTCTTTGGGTTTTGGGATATCACCAAGCTCTAAACTGGTATCATCGGAAAGTTCTTCTTCGATTATTTCGTTACAGAGCTCTATACATTCATCACAAATATAGACACCGGGACCGGCTACAAGTTTTTTAACCTGGTCCTGGAGCTTACCGCAAAAGGAACACTTCAGCTGTCCTTTCTCATCCCCAAATTTGTACATGTAATCACCTCTTTACTTGGTTTTGGGGGCCTGGGTCTTCCGATAAATCACCTCGTCAATAATACCATACTCTTTAGCCTCATGGGCATCCATGAAACGGTCACGTTCTGTATCATCAGCAATACGCTGAACGGGTTGACCAGTGTTCTCCGCTAAGATCTTCGTCAGTTTCTTCTTAATGTGAATTATCCTTCTGGCATGAATTTCAATATCTGTGGCCTGGCCCTGTGCTCCACCTAGGGGTTGGTGAATCATAATTTCCGAGTTAGGCAGGGCAAACCGCTTACCCTTAGCTCCTGCTGCCAAAAGAAAGGCCCCCATGGAAGCGGCTAAGCCTACACAAATAGTGGAAACATCAGCTTTAATATACTGCATGGTGTCATAAATAGCCATGCCGGCAGTAATAGAACCGCCAGGACTGTTAATGTAAAGGTTAATATCTTTATCGGGGTCTTCCGCTTCTAAGAACAACAATTGGGCAATCACCAGGTTTGCCACATGGTCATCAATAGCAGTACCCAGGAAGATAATCCTGTCTTTTAGTAACCGTGAGTAAATATCGTAGGCACGCTCACCGCGATTTGACTGCTCCACAACCATTGGTACAAGCGTAGTTAAACTAGGTGGTGTTATAATCCTTCCGTTGTTCATTTTACTCGGAACCTCCTATTCATAACCGCAAAAGACTCTAACCTGCAGGCCGTATTTGAATAACAGCCATAGGGCAAAACAAGGCGGAGACCGCCCTGCGCTTAAGAGAGTTTTGCATGTTCAATAATAAAATCTACGGCTTTATTTAACATTATACCAAATTTAAGTGAAGAAATCTGTCCCTGTTTTTCCATAACTTCACGAACTTTGGCAGGCTCTTCTTTGTATCGTTCTGCCATCTTCTTAATTTCTTCATCCAGTTCTTCCTCGGAAACCGTGATATTTTCAACTTTAGCAATGGCCTCCAGGACTAAATCAGAACGGAGAGAAACTTCCGCTTCCGTACGATAATTATTTTTTATATCCTCTATCGTTGCATTAGTAGCCTGCATGTAATAGTCAAAAGGAATACCCTGTTGTTGTAGCCTGTAGGCGAAATTCTCCACCATATTGTTTACACGGTTTTCAATCATCGATTGTGGTATTTCCACTTCTGCATTTTCGGAAGCTTTTTTTATGGCGGCTACCCTTAGCTCGCTTTCTACTTTTTTCTGTGCTGCCTCTTTTAACTTATTCTCGATGTCAGCTCTTAATTCCTGCAAGGTACTGAATTCAGAAACATCTTTAGCGAATTCGTCATCAAGGGGAGACAGCTCTTTACGCTTAGTTTCCTTTACATTGACCGTAAAGACAGCCTCCTTACCAGCTAATTCTTTAACATAATATTCCTCGGGGAAAGTTACATTGACCTCTACTGTCTCTCCCGCTTTTACACCAAGGAGCTGGTCTTCGAAGCCATGAATAAAGGTATTGGAACCCAGTTCCAGCGGGTAGTTTTCACCTTTGCCCCCTTCAAAGGGCTGCCCATCTACTTTGCCCAAAAAGTCAATGGTTAATACGTCACCTTTTTCCGCCGGTCCTTCCACAACCACCAGTTTGGCATATCTCTGCTGCATTCTTTTTAGCTCGTTGTCTATATCCTCGGAACTAATCTCAGTAGATGGCTTTTCCAGTTCAAGACCCTTATATTGACCAAGCTTTACTTCCGGCTTAATATCAAATTTTGCCTTAAAAATAAAGGGTTTACCTTTTTCCAGCTGGACGATTTCATATTCAGGGTCACTTACCGCTGTATACTCATCCTTAATCTGGTCCAAAGCCTGGAAATATGCTCTGGGTACAGCATGTTGGAGAGCTTCCTCGTAAAGTATCTCTGTTCCATACATATTCTCAATAATCCTGCGAGGTGCCTTACCTTTTCTAAAACCGGGCACATTCACTTTTTTGCTGACAATGCGATAAGCATGTTGCAAGGATTCCTCAAATTTTTCCACAGGGACCTCCACTGTCACCTGCGCCTTTGTTTTATCTAACCTTTCTGCGGTTACATTCATGGAATGCTCCTCCTATTCGTTTTAAAAAATTATGTATTTTAATAATTACCATCCTTTACCAGTATTGCCACATTAAAACCCGTTCAACAATAAAAAAGCATTTAACAATGCACCAAGGTTGCTTTTTTGTTACTCGTAACGGAAAGTAATACACTAAGGAAGAATATACTTTCCTACTCGTAATAAAAAAGCATTTAACAATGCACCAAGGTTGCTTTTTTGTTACTCGTAACGGAAAGTAATACACTAAGGAAGAATATACTTTCCTACTCGTAATAAAAAAGCTTCGACAAGTGCCGAGGCTTGAAAAAAGATATCCATTTCTTCCCTTTTTATAAACCCTCGACTTATAGAGCATAATCTCACAATATACCAAAAAGACTAGTGCCGCTAGTAGGATACTAGTCTTCTCACTAGTCACATAAGACAAATGGAGCGGAAGACGGGATTCGAACCCGCGACCCTCGCCTTGGCAAGGCGAT